>CANGHD010000042.1 GCA_947453525.1 Paracoccaceae bacterium
TCTGCCTCAGCCGGGTGAAACGCTCCTGCGTGCATTTCGTCACCCCGGCGGGTCAGATCATCCCCTTCGACACCTACAACCTGTTTTACCGCGACCCCGAGGCCCGCGCCCGGCGCGCCGCCTCACGCAAGGCGCTTGCGGCACAGTTCAGGGAGGACGCATGAAGACCCTTGGCATTGTCCTGCTTGTCCTCTTGGCCATGTTCTTCGGCGGATGCTCTTTGGCGGCCTTGTTGTCTCCCCCCTATTTCATTGGCGATTCTCGGATCTCAGTCGTTGTGATAGCGGCCTTATTTTGTGTGGTTTGTATCTTGGGGATAAGGGCAATCAACAAGATCGGCGATCCTCCACCACGAGACAGTGACCCTCCATCAGAAGACGACAGGGACGGGTCATGAAGACCCTTCGCTTGACCTTTCTGGCGCTGATCGGCGGCTTCACTGGGGGCTGCTCGCTTTATTTTCTGACCATGCCGCGGCAGAGGACCGACACCTTCACCCTGAGCGATGTCCTGACATTTGCCATCCCGGGTCTGCTGATCACCGTCGGGTGTGCCGCCGCGATCATCGCACAGTGGCGCAGGTAAACCATGCGCAACCTCGCCTTGGTTGTTCTGGCCACAGTCGCGATCTTCAGTGGTCTGTGTTCTGCCACAGCCCTTGTGTCCATCCCTTACGATGGCAGTCTGGGAAGCTTGGCCCTTGCGGCGGGTCTGGTTGCGGTGCTGTGTGGAGGCGTGTTCATGTCCCTGGCCAAGATGGACAGATCCGGACCGGAACTGGTGCCTGCCATGCGTCGCATTCTGTTGGGTGGATTGATCTTGGGGACCGGCTTTTACACGCTCAGTCAATTCGGCACCGTCGGGTCGGGGATGGGCGATCCTCTGCAAATCCTGCGCGGAGCGGTTGCGATTGTCGTGTGTGCGGTGCTGATCTATCTGTTCAAGACGCATCGGTGACGCGGGGAATGACATTTTGAGAACTCTTGGCATCGTATTCCTTGTCTTGCTGGCGCTGTTCTTTGGTGGTTGCGCCGTGACCGCCTTGGTCTTCACTTCGATGGACAGTACGCTTTTGGTCGTGGCTGCCATCGCCGCCGGGCTTTGCGTGGCCTGCATCGCGGGGATCAGGGCGCTCAGCCGTGGCGCAGAGGCCAAGCCGCAAGCCGCCGCCCCGCCGGGGGAGGGCCCGGGCGCTTCGGAATGAGCCTGCGGTTTTGGCACGGCTGATCGGGATCAGTGCCTTGGGGGCCCGCGTTTGTTTATCTGGGTCGGGAGACCTTGCCGGGCCGGGCGCTGGGACGGTTGCGACTTGACCTCGCGCGGTGGATGCCGAAGGCTTTCGGGCGAAGCATCGCAGCACGCCCCTTGACCCGAGGAGACCAAGTGTCAGCCGCCATAAACCTTGTCGCCTACAGTGATGTGCTTGTCGTTCTGGGAACGGCGGGGCTTGTGGTGCCTTTGGTGCGGCGTCTGGGGCTGAGCCCGGTGCTGGGCTATCTGGCGGCGGGGGCACTGCTGGGGCCCTTGGGGTTGGGCGCACTGATCCGTTGGGTGCCGTTCCTGTACTGGGTGACCATCGTCGATGCCGAGAATGTCGCGGGCATCGGCGATCTGGGCGTGGTGTTCCTGTTGTTCGTCATCGGGCTGGAACTGTCTTACGCGCGGCTGACTTCGATGCGGCGGCTGGTGTTCGGGTTGGGCGGGTTGCAGGTTCTGATCTCGGCCGTGCTGATCAGCGTTGTGGCCAGTTTCTGGGGCTTCGCGCTGGAGGTGTGCCTGATCCTTGGGTCGTGCCTTGCCCTGTCCTCCACCGCCATCGTGATCGAGGTTCTGGCGGGTCAGGGCCGCCTTTCGACCGGGGCGGGGCGGGCCAGCTTTGCGGTTCTGCTGGCGCAGGATCTGGCGGTGATCCCGATCTTGCTGTTCGTGTCCATTCTCGCTGGGGGCACGCAGGGGTCGGTGCTGACCAGTCTGGCCTTGGCGCTGGCCAATGCCGCCGTGGCGATTGGGGCCATCGTGATCGTGGGGCGGTTGGCGTTCCGGCCCTTGTTCCGGCTGGTCGCCTCGGCCGCCTCGTCCGAACTGTTTGTGGCCACCACGCTGTTTGTCGTGATCGGCACGGGGGTGGTGGCGGCGGCGGCGGGCCTGTCGATGGCGCTGGGGGCTTTTGTCGCGGGGCTGCTGCTGGCCGAGACGGAGTTCCGCAAGGCGATTGAGGCGACGATTGGCCCGTTCAAGGGGTTGCTCTTGGGCCTGTTCTTCTTTTCCGTCGGCATGAAGATCGACATCCGCGAGGTGTGGAACGCGCCCTTGGCCATTGGGGCCGCCGTGGTTGGCCTCATTGCGGTGAAGGCTTTGGTGCTGACCGGCCTCGCGCGGTTGTTCCGCCTGTCCTGGCCTGCGGCGATTGAGACGGGGATGCTGTTGGGACCGGCGGGGGAGTTTGCCTTTGTCGGCATCGGCATGGCCACGACGCTGGGCCTGATCCCGGGCGCGGTGGCCAGTTTCACCCTGACCGCCACCGCCTTCACCATGGCGCTGATCCCGGCCCTTTCGGTTCTGGCGCGCAAGCTTGCGGCGCGGTTGCAGGTGGCGCGGCCCGCTGACCCCGCCCTGCAGGTCCGGCCGGAGGCGGGGCGCGACCATGCGATTGTCATCGGCTATGGCCGGGTGGGCCAACTGGTCTGCACCATGCTGGAGCGGCACAAGCTGTCCTATCTGGCGGTCGACAGCGATGCGCACAACGTGCCGACCCAGCGCAACCTTGGCCGCGCGGTGTTTTTCGGTGACGCCACCGACCCGGACTTCCTGCTGGCCTGTGGTCTGGCCGAGGCGAGGGCCGTCATCGTGACCGTCTCGGGCGTTGCGGCGACGGATGCGATCGTGACCTGCGTGCGACAGCTGCGGCCCGATGTTGTCATCGTCGCGCGCGCCCGCGATGCGCGCCACGCGCAGCATTTGTATGAGATGGGTGTGACGGATGCCGTGCCAGAAACCTTCGAGGCCAGCCTGCAACTGTCGGAAGCCGCCCTTCTGGCCTTGGGGCAGGCGGCGGGCCGGGTCATCGCCTCGATCCACGACAAGCGCGACGAATTCCGGCACGAGTTGCAGGAGGCGGCGGCACGCACCGGGGCGCGGCCCAACGTGCTGGGCCGCAGGAAGTAGGGCTGGATGCCGCAGTTTGAACAATTATCGTCGCACCCCTTTGACTTGTGCGGGTGGCAGCCCCCATTTAGACGAAAGAGACAGACCCGCCGCCTTTGAAAGGACCTGACCATGCTGGACCTGACCATTCCCGATATGACCTGCGGCGGTTGCGCGCGCGGGGTGACGGCGGCGATCAAATCCGTTGATCCCTTGGCCGAACTGACGATCGACATCGACAGCCACAGGGTTCAGGTGACAACCTCGGCCAGCGCGGAAGCCGTCAAGGCCGCCGTGGTCGAGGCCGGGTTCACGCCGGACTGACTTGCCGCAGATCAAGGCGCGTTCTTCTGCGCTGTGAAAGACCTTGCCGATGAAAGACCTGCAAACCTCCGGCCCGGACGGAACATCCGAGGCGATTTCGGTTCAGGGCATGACCTGTGCGTCTTGCGTGGGCCGGGTTGAGAAGGCGATTGCGAAGGTGGCGGGGGTGGCGGGGGCTTCCGTCAACCTTGCCACCGAGCGGGCCGAGGTGCGTTATGCCGGGGCCCCGGTGCATGAGGCGGTGGTCGCCGCCATCCGCAAGGCGGGCTATGATGTGCAGCCCGAGACCTTCGATCTGGCGGTCGAGGGGATGACCTGCGCGTCATGCGTGGCGCGGGTCGAAAAGGCGATTGGCGGCGTGGCGGGGGTGGAAAGCGCCTCGGTCAACCTTGCCACCGAGCGGGCGACGATCCGCGTGCTGGACAAAAGTCCCGCCCTTGTCTTCGCCATCAACGCCGCCGTGCACAAGGCGGGCTATGAGCCGCATGCGATCGAGGCTTCGGGTGCGGGGAAAGCCGCCGCGCGGGAGGTCGAACTTTCGCATCTGCGCCGCGATTTCTGGATAGCCGCTGCGTTGACCCTGCCGATCTTCGTGCTGGAGATGGGCGGGCATCTGATCCCGGCGCTGCATATGTCGTTGATGACGAACGTCGGGATGCTGCCGCTGAACATCCTGTACTTCGTTCTGGCCTCTGCCGTGCAGTTCGGCCCCGGCCTGCGGTTTTACCGCAAGGGCCTGCCGGCGCTGTGGCAGCTTTCTCCGGACATGAACGCGCTGGTGGTGATCGGCTCCACCGCCGCCTGGGCGTTTTCGGTCGTGGCGGCGTTTCTGCCGTCGGTGCTGCCCGCAGGTGCGGCCAATGTCTATTTCGAATCCTCTTCGGTCATCATCACCCTGATCCTGATGGGCCGCTGGCTGGAGGCCAGGGCCAAGGGCCGCACCTCGCAAGCCATCACCCGGCTGGTGGGGTTGCAGGCCAAGACCGCGCATCTGCTGCGCGACGGCGTGGCGGTTGAGGTGGCGCTGGAGGCGGTGAAGCCCGGCGATGTGATCCAGATCCGCCCGGGTGACCGGTTGCCGGTCGATGGCGTGGTGCAGGAAGGCACCTCATACGTTGACGAGGCGATGATCTCGGGCGAGCCGGTTCCGGTGCTGAAGGCCGCGGGCGATGCGGTGACCGGGGCCACGATCAACACGACCGGGGCTTTCACCTACCGGGCCGAGAAGGTCGGCGCGGATATGATGCTGAGCCGGATCATCCGCATGGTCGAGGCGGCGCAGGGCGCCAAGCTGCCGATCCAGGGGCTGGTGGACCGGGTCACGGCCTATTTCGTGCCGGCGGTGATGGCGGCGGCGGCGCTGACCTTTGGGGCTTGGATGATCTGGGGGCCGGAGCCTGCGCTGTCTTTGGCGCTGGTCAATGCGGTGGCGGTGCTGATCATCGCCTGCCCCTGCGCGATGGGGCTGGCCACGCCGACCTCGATCATGGTGGGCACCGGAAGGGCGGCGGAACTGGGGGTTTTGTTCCGCAACGGGCAGGCGCTGCAAAGCCTGACTTCGGTGACGGTGGTGGCGCTGGACAAGACCGGGACGCTGACCGAGGGCCGCCCGGTGCTAACTGACCTTGTCTTGGCCGAGGGCTTCACCCGGCCGCGGGTTCTGGCGCTGGTGGCCGCTGCCGAGGCGGGTTCGGAACATCCCGTGGCCGCTGCCATCGTGACAGCCGCCAAGGCCGAGGCGCTGGCTTTGGCCGAGGCTTCGGGTTTCGCTGCACTGCCCGGCCTTGGCATCCGCGCCACGGTGGCAGGTCAGCGGGTTGAGGTGGGGGCGGACCGCTTCATGGCACAGATCGGCGTGGAAATTGCGGCGCTTTCGGCGGAGGCGGCGGCGCTGGCCGGGCGCGCCCGCACCCCGCTTTATGCGGCCATTGACGGCAAGCTGGCCGCGCTGATTGCGGTGGCGGATCCGGTCAAGGCCTCGACCCCTGCCGCCATTGCCGCCCTGCACAAGCTAGGCCTGAAGGTGGCGATGATCACCGGCGACAACCGCCAGACCGCCGAGGCGATTGCCGCTGAACTGGGGATCGACGAGGTGGTGGCCGAGGTGCTGCCCGAGGGCAAGGTGGCGGCCGTGCAGGCTTTGCGGGACGGCGGCCGCACGGTGGCTTTCGTTGGCGACGGTATCAACGACGCGCCTGCGCTGGCCGAGGCCGATGTGGGGCTGGCGGTCGGCACCGGGACCGATGTGGCGATTGAAACCGCGGATGTGGTCTTGATGGGCGGCGATCTGTCCGGGGTTGTCCGCGCCTTTGGCATCAGCCGCGCCACGATGCGTAATATTGGGCAGAACCTGTTCTGGGCTTTTGCTTACAACGTGGCGCTGATCCCGGTGGCGGCGGGTGCGCTTTATCCGGTCAACTGCACACTTTTGTCGCCGATGCTGGGCGCTGCGGCGATGGCGATGTCTTCGGTCTTCGTTCTGACCAATGCGCTGCGGTTGAAGCGGTTTGGCAAGGTGGCGCCCGTTACCCCGTGACCTTGCCGTCGGCTACGGCGATCTGCCGATGACACAGGGCCGCGATCTTCTCGTCATGGGTCGAGATCAGGAAGGTCGTGCCCTCGTCCTTGTTGATCTGCGCGATCAGGTCCATCACCTGCATGGCCGAAACGCGGTCTAGGTTGCCGGTCGGTTCATCGGCCAGCACGAGTTCGGGCTTGTTCATCAGGGCGCGGGCCACGGCGACGCGCTGCTTCTGGCCGCCTGACAGGTGGGCGGTCGGGAAGGTGATGCGGTCGGCCAGGCCCATGCGGGTCAGAAGGTCCGCACCGCGGGCCTTGGCGGCATCGGTCTCGCGGCCCTCGCGGATGGCGGTGGGGAACATGACGTTTTCCAGCGCGGTGAAATCGGGCAAGAGGTTGTGGAACTGGAAGACAAAGCCGATGTGCAGGTTGCGGAACTGGGTGCGTTCGGGGTCCGACGCGGTGGTAAGGTCAACGCCCAGCATGTGATGGGCGCCCGAGGTCGGCTGCATCAGCGTGCCCAGAATGGTCAGCAGCGTGCTTTTGCCCGAGCCGGAGGGGCCCAGAAGGGCGGCCAGTTGCCCGGTCTCCAGCGTCAGGTTCAGGCCCTGCAGGACACGGGTTTCAGCTTCACCGCTGCCGAAGGTCTTGACCAGATCGGTCACCTCGACCAGCGCGCTCATTGGCCGATGGCCTCGACCGGGTCGACCCGTGCCGCCGCGCGGGCGGGCCAGATCGAGGCGAGGATGGCGCCGATCAGGGTCAAGAGGATGGCGAGGCCGTAGGAGCCCTGGTTGATGTCGATGGGCAGGACGCCGGACTGGAAATTGTCACGCCCGGGGAAGGGCAGCAGGGCCAGATAGCCGATGCCCGCGCCGAACAGCCCACCCATCAACCCGACCAAGCCGCCCTGCATCACGAAGACCAGCACGACGAAGCCTTGGCTGGCCCCCATCGCCCGCATGATCCCGATCTCGGGGCGGCGGCGGTAGGTTGACAGCAACAGGGCGGAGGCGACGCCGATGATGATGGTCAAAAGCGCAAAGCCTTTCAGGAAGTAGCCGGTCTGCGCCTGGGCCGCCAAAGCCTCCAAGAGTTGCGCGCCATCGACGGTCCAGGACACGGCGTTCAGGCCGGTCATCGCCTTGATCTGGGGCGCGATGGTGTCGGCGGCGTAAAGGTCGGCCAGCTTGATCTCGATGCGCGTCACGCCCTGCGGCATGGCGAAGAGGGTGCGCGCTGTGCCGATGCTGACATAAGCGGTGCGGCGGTCAAAGCCGCCCTGACCCATCTGGTAGATGCCGGTGACGGTCAGCACCACCTCGATCCCACCTGAGGACCGCAGCCGCACCGATTGGCCCAGCAAGAGGTCCATGTCATCGGCCAGCCTTTGGCCGATCAGCGCGCCGCCCGCCCCGAGCCGCGCCGTGCCTTGGGTGATATAGCTGTCCAGCCTTGTGATGGCGGATTCCTTGCCCGCCTCCAACCCGTTGATGCTGACCTGCGTCACCTGACTGCCCCGCGTCAGCACACCTGCGCCGGTGATCTGCGGCGACACCGCTGTCACCCCCGGCAAAGCCTCGATCAGGGGCACGAAGGCCATGGCGGTGGGCAGATTGTTGGCGGTCTTGGAAGATTTTTGCTGCACGAGCAAGGGTTTGCCCGGCAAAAGCAGAATCGGGTCCACCGCCTCGGCCTGAATCGAGATATGGGCCATGTCGCCTGCGGTGCGCGATAGGATCAGTTCCGCAAGCCCGCCGATCAGGGCCGACATGAAGATGAAGATGAAGACGCCGATGGCGACGCCAAAGATCAGCAGGGCGGTTTGCGCCTTGGAGGCTGTCAGATAACGGGCGGCGATTTTCAGGGCGTAGAGCATCAGTTGCCTATCGGAGGCGAGGGCGCGGCAACCGGCTTGACGGGTTCGGGTACCGCGACGGCTGCACTGGCCTTGACGGATTCGCCCTCGGTGATGCCGGTGGCATCGGCGATCAGGATGTCCCCGACCGTGAGACCCTTGGTGACGATCAGCCGTGTCGCGGGCCAGTCGATCACCTCGATGGCGGTTTTGACGGCCTTGCCGGATTTCAGCAGGTAGACCGCCGGGCCGGTGATCATGGCCGCGCGGGGAATGGTCAGGGCCTTGGGGTCTTCTTCGACCACGATGTTGGCGGTGACCGTCAGGCCGACCGGGGCCACCATGACGGTGTCGGGGGTGATCTTGACCTTGAGGCCGCCGGTGGCCGTATCGACGCGGGGGGCGACGAAGCTGACCTTGCCAGGCAAGGTTTCGGTCGTGCCGACCCGTTGCAGGCTGGCGCTTTGGCCGAGGGCGATCTGGGTGGCATAGGCCTCGTCGACATTGGTTTCGATCACCAGAGAGGACAGGTCCGACAGGGTGAACAGCGTGGTCGAGGGGTCGATATACTGGCCCGGATCGACGTTGCGCTGGGTGATGGTTCCGGAAATCGGCGCGGTGATGCGGTATCGGTTGAGCTGGATCTGCGCCTGTTCCAGCTGGGCACGCAGCGACTCCACGCTTTGGCCATCGCGTGCCAGCGCCATCTGGGCATCCTCAAGCGCCGAGCGGGTCGTCACGCCAGCGAGATCGCGCAGCCTGGCATAGTCTGCCGCCGATTGGGATTGGACCAGAAGCCCTTGATCCAGCGCCGATTGCGCCTGACGGACCACGGCTTCCTGTTGGGTCGGATCGACCCGCGCCAGAACGGCCCCGGCTTTGACCACGTTCCCCTCTGCGGCCATTGGGCCTTGCAGGCTGCCAGACACGGCAGAGCGGACCGAAACGGCGGTGATCGCGGCCACTTGTCCGTTAACGGCCAGGACTCGCTGGGTCGGTGCCTCGGCCACGGTCTCGACGGCGACGGACACGACTGTCGCTCGGAAGAATTGCCACCAGACGAGCCCGCCGGCCAGCAAAAGGCAGATCCCAAGGCCCAAGATCCACGGCCATTTCGATCTGGCCTTCGCGCTGTCTTTGTCTGGCATTTGGCGTCCTGTGGATGAATGCTCCCCTTCTAGCGCGGGGCCGGAGAGGGGCACTGATCTAGCGCAAGGTTTCACCCAGATTGATCACCAGTTCGCCGGTCAGCTGATCGACCGGGACGCTGAGGCTTGCGTCGCATGGCAAGGACCGTCCGTTCAGCACCGCCGAGGTGACACCGCGCCCAAGCCCGCTCCGGTTCAGCACCGTGACATGGCAGGGCGTCGACCCAAGGCGCAGGCGCAACTCGATCTGCGGCCAGGCTTTGGGCAGGCAAGGGTCGAAGCGCATGTGGTCGCCCTGCCGGGTCAGGCCCAGAATGCCCTCGATCCCGGCCCGCAGCATCCAGGCGGCAGAGCCTGTGTACCATGTCCAGCCGCCCCGCCCCTCGTGATGCGGCGAGGAATAGACATCAGCGGCCACGACATAGGGTTCCACCTTGTAGCGCTGCGCCTCGTCGGCGGTCAGGGCGTGGTTGATCGGGTTCAGAAGTGCAAACAGGTTGGCGGCATTGTCGCCATTGCCCAGACGGGCCTCGGCCAGAACGGCCCACATCGCGGCGTGGCTGTATTGCCCGCCGTTTTCCCGCAGGCCGGGCGGGTAGCCCTTGATATAACCGGGGTCGGCCGCCGCTTCGTCAAACGGCGGCGTGAACAGCAGTGCCAGACGCGGCTTGATCAACCGATCCCGCAGCGACTGCATGGCTTGCGCGGCCCGCGCCGGATTGGCCAGACCCGACAGCACGGCCCAGGACTGCGCGATGGAGTCGATCTGGCATTCGGCCGAGGTGGACGAGCCCAAGAGGCTGCCGTCATCATAGGTGCCGCGCCGATACCAGGCGCCGTCCCAGGCGCTTTGCTCGATGGCCTGCCGGATCCGCTCGGCATGGCCGGCCCAGAGCAGCGCGCGGGCCGGATCGCGGGTCGACACCAGCGGCAGCATCTCGGTCAGCGTGGTGATCAGGAACCAGCCGAGCCAGACGCTGGTGCCCATGCCCGCCGCGCCGACCCGGTTCATCCCGTCATTCCAGTCGCCTGTCCCGATCAAGGGCATGCCGTTCGCGCCGGTCAGGGCGATGGCCTGGTCAAGGCCACGGGCGCAATGATCAAACAGGGTGGCCGTCTGGTCGGACAGCGAGGGCACGAAGAACTCATCCGCCTCCCCCTCGGGCAACGTGGGGCCTTCCAGAAAGGGCTCGACCTCATCCAGCACGGCGATGTCGCCGCTGGTCTTGACATAGTGCATCACGCAATGCGCCAGCCAGACCCGGTCATCGGAGATCCGCGTCCTGACCCCTTGGCCGGATTGCGGCAGCCACCAGTGCTGCACGTCGCCTTGCACGAACTGGCGCGCGGCGGCCCGCAAGAGATGGGCGCGGGTCATCTCGGGTCGAATGGACGCCAGCGCCATGCCGTCCTGCAACTGGTCACGGAACCCATAGGCGCCGCTGGCCTGGTAGAATCCCGCCCGCGCCCAGATGCGGCAGACCAGCGTCTGGTACAAGAGCCAGCCGTTTAGCAGGATGTCCATCGCGCGGTCGGGCGTCTTGACCTGCACGGTGGTCAAAAGCTCTGACCAGCCGCGCTTTGCTTCAGCCAGAACCTGATCAAGGTCCTTCTCGCGCGTGGCCACGATCAGCGCCTGCGCCTGTGCGGCCGAGGCGCATTGGCCAAGGAGGAAGACCACCTCTGCCCTTTGCCCCGGTGCCAACACGATGCGGCGTTGCAGGGCGGCGCAGGGGTCCAGCCCCGGCCCGGTCCGGCCCGACAGGCCCGTCAGCCGCGCAGGGTTGGCGGTGGAGCCCAATCGGCCCAGAACCTCGCCCCGGTCCGCGCTGCGGCTGCTGACATCCGCCCCAAAATCGGCAAAGGCGATGCGGCCCGGAAAGGCGGTGCTGCGCGGGTTGCGGGCGAAAATGGCGCCCGTGACGGCGTCAACTTCGCTGATGACCGAGGCACCGCGCGAGGGCCCCAGAACCCATTCCGCATAGGCGGTGACCGACAGGTTGCGCGACCGGCCCGAGGTGTTGTGCAGGCTGAGCCGCGTGATCTTCACCGGGTTTGACGGGTCAACGACCTGCACCATCACCGCCGCGATGCCATTGGCCGTATGTTCAAAGCTGGAATAGCCAAAGCCGTGGCGGGCGATATAGGTGCCCTTGGTGCGGATCGGCAGGGCCGTCGGTGTCCAGGTCTGGCCGCTTTCCATGTCTTGCAGATAGAGCGCCTCGCCCGCAGGGTCGGTCACGGCGTCGTTCGACCATGGCGTCAGCTGGTTCTCGCGGCTGTTCTCGGCCCAGGTGAAGCCGCTGCCTTCGGCCGAGACATGGAAGCCAAATCCTTGATTGGCAATGACATTGACCCACGGGGCGGGCGTCGGCTGGCCCTGCTGCAGGATGGTGACATATTCCCGCCCGTCCTCGGCAAAACCGCCGGTGCCGTTGAAGAACTCCAACTGAGGCAGGACAACGGGCGTGGGGGGAAGCGGCGCCGGACGGATGGTTTCGGGCGCCACGGGGACCGCAGCCAGCAGATCAAGCTGGGCCCCGATGCCGCCCCGGCTGGCCACCAGAACGACAGAGGCCGCCGCCAGCAAATGCCCGCGCGCGGCGGGCGTCGTCAGATCGGCGCGCAGGATATGCACGGCACCGCCCGTGCGCCCGCCCTGCGGCCCAAGCGAAATCGCCGCGCGTGCGGCGGAATCGACCGCATTCTGCAGGTCTTGCACATAGGAGGACGAGCGGTCGTTCAAGATCACCAGATCGACCGCCAGCAGCTTGGAGCGCCAGTATTCCAATGCCTCCAGAACCTCCTGCAGACGACCGATGTCTTCGGGCTCGGCGATCCGCAGCAGGACAATCGGCAGGTCCCCCGAAATGCCCAAGGCCCACAGGTCCGATTGCGGTCCGGCCCCGGCCAGAACCTGCGCGGGCCTTGCGCGCAGCCTCGCGTCGGCCCGGATGATCATCCCGGCCAGCGCCTGAAACTCTGCCGCGCGGGCCGAGGTGAGGCCCATGTGGCGCAACTGCACCTTGCCCTGCGTCCAGGACAGCGTCACCGCCCTTCCAAAGGCGGAATGGTCGCCGTGACGTTCCACCAGC
The DNA here is from genome assembly GCA_947453525.1 of Paracoccaceae bacterium. GTDB lineage: Bacteria > Pseudomonadota > Alphaproteobacteria > Rhodobacterales > Rhodobacteraceae > Stagnihabitans. The sequence continues at coordinate 12,090 of CANGHD010000042.1, forward strand.
GACAAAAGCGCCTCGGGAGAGGGGGCGACCATGGTCCAGAACGTCACCCGCGCCCGTCCTCCGCCCTCGATCTTGATGCGGCGGCGCAGCGAGAAGATCGGGTCCAGCACGGTGCCCGTCGTTCCTGACAGCGGCCTGTCCATCCTTGCCTGTGACAGGTCGGACCCGCGCCCGATGAAGCGCGCGCGGTCGGTTTCATATTGCAGCGGCGCGGTTTCAACCCCTTCGACGACGGCGATATGGGCGGCCCAGATGTCAGGGTCCGACGGGCTGCGCTTGCGGCGGGTGGCGATGAGTACGCCCAGTTCGGGCAGATAATCCGTCACGACGAACATCTTGGAAAAGGCCGGGTGCGACTGGTCCGACGCCGGGGCGGCCAGCACCAGTTCGGCATAGGAGGTCACGTCGATCTCGCGGGTGTGGCGGCCGGTGTTGGTCAGCATGACGCGCCGCGCCTCGGCATCGTCTTCGCTGGAGACGACGACTTCGGTCGTCGTGGTCATCAGCCGGGTGCGGTGGGTGAAGACGGCGTGATGCTCGCTGAAGACGGCGCTATGCTGGGCGGCGTCCTGTCCGCCTGGGCGCAGCGTGGCAGACCACAGGCCGCCTGACTGCACGTCGCGCAGCAGAATGAACGACCCGTCGCGTGCCTGCGTCGGATCGGCCCGCCACCGCGTGATGGCCAATTCGCCCCAGCGGCTGAAGCCAGCGCCACCGGGAGTCAGGACCAGACCATAGCGCCCGTTCGAGATGAGATGTGCGGTGGGGGCTGCCTCTGCGGGACGGTCGAACTGGCGCAGGACCGAGGGCGAGACAGTGACTTCCGCCGCCGTCAGAACCTCGCGCGCGCGCGGCGGGGCCGTGGAGACATCGCGCGGAATGCGTTCCTGCAGCAGCGGGGCGACCGACTGGATGATCGGGTCTGCGTGGAACTGCTGGCGCAGGAGGCCGCCCAGCACGACATTGGCCAAGGCCGCAATCACCATGCCCTGATGATGCGCCATGAAGCTGCACACGACCACGTGGTCGGCATCCTCGGGCAGGCGGTCGGGCGTGAAATCCAGCGCCTCGTAGAAGCCGAACCGCCCCTCGCCGCCAAGTTTGCGCAAAGCGTCGAAGTTGAGCAGGGCTGCTTGCGGGTCCACCATGGCCGCAAGACCGGTGGCATAGGGCGCGATCACCCGGTTCTCGCCCAGACCGCGTTTCAGGCCGAGGCCGGGCACGCCGAAGTTGGAATACTGATAGGTCATTTCCAGATCGCGCGCGTTGTAGGAGGATTCCGAGATGCCCCATGGCAAGCCCAGCGTACGGCCATAGGACTGTTGGCGCGTCACGACACGCCGGTTGGTCTCGGCCAGAACCGAGCCGTCGGGCGTGCTGATGACGAGCGCGGGCATCAGATATTCAAACATGCTGCCTGACCACGAAATCAGGGCTGACCCGGAACCCAAAGGCGTGGCAGCGCGGCCCAGCTGGAACCAGTGCCGGGTTTCGACATCGCCCTTGGCGATGGCAAACAGGCTGGCCAGTTGCGATTCCGAGGCGAGCAGATCGTAGCAATTGCCGTCCAGCATGTTGGTCGCAACCTGAAATCCGATCGACAGCAGGTGCTTTTCGGGATGCAGAAGGAAGCCGAATTCCATTTCCATCGCCAGTTGGCGGGCCAACTGTGCGACCGCGTGAACCCGTTCCGGCGGCGCGGGCTCGGCCAATTGACTGCGGTGGCTGGCGACGATGGCAGCGGTCCAATAGGTCAGCTCACTGTCCGGGCCGGTCAGGGCCAGCGCGCGTTCGGCCGCTTGCCCTGCCATGCCGGGATGGCCGGTGACCCTGTCCAGCAACTGGCCAAGCTGGGCATCCGGCACCTTGGACAGGGCCTCGACCGCCAGCCCCTGCGCATCCTTCAGACCGCGCAGATCGGGTGCCGGGGGGTGAAGCCAACCAAGGCAGGCCTGCGCCACGGCGATCAGATGGCCCGCCAGATTGCCACTGTCGACGGTAGAGACATAGGACGGGGCCAGCACGTGCAGGTCGGAAGTATCATACCAGTTGTAAAGATGTCCGCGAAACCGTGGCATCTTCTGCATCGTCGACAGGGTTTGCTCCAGCCGGGTCACGGCCTCAGCCTGACCGATCCAGCCCATTTCGACCGCCGCCGTCACCGACAGCAGGTATAGCCCGATGTTGGTGGGCGAAGTGCGGTGGGCGACGATGGGATTGGGGCTTTCCTGATAGTTGTCGGGCGGCAGGAAGTGGCTTTCCGGTGTCACGAAGGTTTCGAAATAGCGCCAGGTGCGGCGGGCGATCTGGCGCAGGCTCTGCAGGCCAGCCTCGGTCAGGGCAGGGGTCGCATGGGCGGCATGGGGCTGGCTCAGCCACCAGACCAAGGCGGGGGCGGCGAGCCACAGCGCGGCAAAGCTCAGGGTCAGCGGCCAGACTGCTGGGTTCAGCGCGGTCAGGGTGGCGCAGGTGGCCAAGCCCAGAACCACGCCGCTCAAGCCCTGCCGGTAGTGACCTGCCAGGCTCGGCCTCCCGCCGCCGGCCGATTGCGAGGCGGTCAGCCATTCCAGCAAATGCCGCCCGGTCCGAAGCCGGCCGAGGCTGCGGGCGATGGCGTCCAGCCGTTGGGCGGCCGTGGCAGGCAAAAGCGCCACCGACAGGGCAAAACGCGCGAGCGCCGTGGCGGTATCCCCGGCCAGTGCCTGAAGGTGACTGCGCGAGGTGATCCCGGCCCGTCCCGGCAAAATCGCCAGAGGCAGGCCGATCAGCACGGGCAGCGCGGTCAAGCCAAGCGCAACGGCCGTCCAGACCACGGCGCCAGTCAAAGGCAGTGTCCAGCCCAAGGCCAGCGCCAGCAGAACTGCGGGCGCCACTAGCGAACGGCGCAGATTGTCCACCATCTTCCAGCGGTTCAGCCCCGACAGCCCGCCCTTGGTCTGCCGGACAGCCAGGATCCACGGCAACAATTGCCAGTCGCCCCGCACCCAGCGGTGCAGGCGGCGGGCGTCCACGTCATAGCGGGTCGGAAATTCCTCGATCACCTGCACATCGGAGGCAAGACCGGCCCGGGCGAAAGCCCCTTCGAACAGATCGTGGCTCAGTAGCGTGTTTTCCGGCACCCGGCCCGCCAAAGCAGCCGAAAAGGCATCGACATCATAGATGCCCTTGCCGGTAAAAGACCCCTCGCCGAAAAGGTCCTGATAGATGTCGGACCGTGCCGCCGCATAGGGCTCCATCCCGCCCGGGCTTGAGGTGATGCGCTGATAGGCCGATCCTTCGGTCCCGGCAGGCATCAAGGGTGTGACATGCGGTTGCAGAATGCCGTAACCGGAGGTGACACGTTGAAGTGCCTCGTCCAGAACCGCGCGGTTCAGCGGATGGGCCATCTTGCCGATCAGACGGCGCAGCGTCTCGCGCGGCAGGCCGGTGTCGGCGTCGAGTGTCACGACAAAGCGCACACCCTGTGGCACCACGCTGCCGGGCAGGAAGCCGGTATCGGTGGCCCCGCGCAGCAGGCGGTTGAGTTCGGCCAGCTTGCCGCGCTTGCGCTCCCACCCCATCCACACGCCTTCCGACGGGTTCCAGCGCCGGTGCCGGTGCAACAGCACGAAGCGGTCGCCCCGATCCGACGGGTAGGCGGCATTCAGCGCGGCAATCCCGCTGCGGGCCTCGGCAATCAGGGCGGCGTCGGCGGGGGTGGTTTCCACACCGGCATCCGGCCCGTCGGACAAAAGGGCGTAATGAACGGCCCCCTTGATGCTGGAAAGATGATGCACTTCAAGTTGCGCGAGGGTTTCGGCAAGGTCGGTCGCGCGCGACAAAAGCACCGGCAGGGCGACGAGGGTGCGCAGGTCGGACGGAATCCCCGCCTTGAGCGACAGGCCCGGCAGGCGTTTGGGGCCGATCAGACGGCTGACCGCAAGATGCACCACCGCAATCCCGGCCTCCACCGCCACAAACCCCGTGGCGAGCCCCAGAGCCACGCCGGGCGTCCCGGCCAGCCAAAGCACCAAAGCCAGAAAGAGCGCAGAAGCGCCGGCCACGGCCGCCAGATACCCCGTCAACCCCCAGCGCATCCGTTCAATTCGCTGATGCAGGCTGGGCTTGAAGGCCAAGGACCGCTCCAGTGCCGCCCGTCCGGTGCCGATCAGCCCATGACCGACATCGCGCGTGACCGCCGTCTGGCCTGCCGCGGTCATGGCAATCGCCGTTTCGGTCACCGAGGCCTCGTCGTGGGACGACCCCCTCGCCAAGACCTCGATGGCCGAGCGGTAGTCGTTGCGGGTGGCGAAATCCATGTCGGCATAACCGGGCTGCTGGCGCAGACGCGCTTCGACCAGACTGGCGCCTTCAAAGAAATCGGCCCAGTCGATTTCGGCCATCCGCCGCATCGAGGTGACGATGTTGCGCATCGTCACGTTCGAGGCACCCTGCCGGTTATGTGCCGTGGCCACGACAGATTCGATGGTCTGGCCCTTGGTGGCAAGACATCTGTCCAGCCAGACGGCCATCGGCGTCTCTGCCGGGTCCAGCCCACGCAGACGCTTGGCGATCTGGGCGGCCATCAGATCGGGCAAATCGAAATCTTGCAGGCCCGCCAGCATCTTGTGGACAGCCGCCCCATCGCCCATCACCTGATCGACCAGCGCATCGGCGGCCAGGCGTTGGGCATGGGCTTCACCGATCTGCAGGGCCAGACGGCCCATGTTCTCGATCAGCACGATGCGCAGCGTGATGGCCACGGCCCACAACTCGCCAGTCGTCAGGGGTTGCACGGTCTGGTAGGCCTGCACAAACCGAAGCAGCAGCGAGCTCGACAGCAGGCTGTCGGTATGGGCGACATAGGCCCAAGCGAGCCCCATGACCCTGGGATAACCCTCCAGAAATCCGTCGGCCAGCTTGGGCAGGTGGCGATAATAGCCGGGCGGCAGGTCATCGCGGATCTGCCGCAACTGCGCCTCGACGATGTGGAAATTGTCCAGAAGCCATTCGGCGGCGGGGGTGATCGGCTGGCCGGTTTCCAGCGCCCGGGCGGCGGCGCGGTAAGACGCCAGAAGGGCCGTGCCATTGTCCTGCGTCCGCCAGCGAAGGCTGGCGACGCGGCGCGGATGGTCGCTGATGCCCTGCGCTGCGGCAAGCGACAGGGCGTGATGTTCCAGCCGCTCTGGCCCGAAGATCTCTTCCCGGATCGGTGCCGCATCTGCCCAAGGGCCGGGTGCCCGCCGCAGGAACCGGTCCAGAATCATGGGGCAGCGGCGGGGAAAAGGACGGGGCTGGGCGCATCGGTTCGCGGCATTCCGGCTTGAAAACGCCGCCCGACACTCGCCCAGTTCGCTTCAATCTGATCCCAAGACATCGGATCTCCTTTCCGGCTTATGGCCTCGCAACGCCGCGCCTGACCGAAAGGTTCCGCAGGCGCGGCAATTAAACCCACTCAAGCCATCACAGATCAGCCCAACCCTGGCCCGCATCTGGCAGGTTCAGATCAATCCACCGTCGTCCGGGAACCAGACCCGACCGGCGGGCGTTCTGCAGCATGAAGGTCCTGATCCCTGGAACCCGACATGCCACAGAACCCACCCTTGCACCCGCGGCGCGCCTGCCCTCGACAGACTGTGGACGACACCTTGAAACAGGCGTTTGCCCCGATTCTGGCCGAGCCGCTGCCTGACCGTTTTCGCGTGATTCTGGACGCGCTCGGCCGAAAAGGATCTCTCGATGACCCCAACGACAACCGCCCGCGATGACATCGTCGTACATGTGCCCGCCCTGCGTGCCTTTGCGCTTGGCCTTTGCCGCAGCCCGGACCGTGCCGACGATCTGGTACAGGACACGATGGTCAGAGCTTGGAGCCATTTCGGCTCTTTCACCCCCGGCACCAACCTGCGCAGCTGGCTTTTCACCATTCTGCGCAATGGCTTCTACTCTGACCTGCGCAAACGGCGCCGCGAAGTGGCCGACCCCGAGGGCGCCTTTGTCGCCCGTTTGGCGGTTGCGCCCTCGCATGACGGCGCGCTTGCGCTGCGCGAATTTCTGGTGGTCTTCGCCCGCCTCTCGCCCGAACACCGCGAGGTTCTGACCTTGGTCGGCGCCTTGGGCTTTTCCTATGAGGAGGCGGCCTCGATCACCTCGCTCGCAGTGGGCACGGTGAAAAGCCGGGTCAGCCGGGGCCGGGCCATGCTGGGAGAGAACCCATTGCCTGAGCGCGACCGCAGCACGCTGGCGATCCTGTCGCAGTCCGCCACGGCGGACCTGGCGCGCGCGTGACCCGGACCCTGCCCAATTCCGCGATCACGGGCACGCAGGGGAACCCGAAGCCCCTGTGCGCGTTGTTCTGTCAGGGCGACGGAGTGTCCCCGGAACAGGAGTTTTCATGCGGAAAATCTATCTACTGATCCCGATCTTCGCAGTCCTTGCGGGCTGCGAGGACCTGTCACAGAACCAACTGGTGGGAACCACCGGCGGTGCGGCCCTCGGAGCGATCGTCACGCCGCACAACCCGCTGCAGGGTGCCTTGATCGGCGGCGCAGTGGGCCTGGTCGCTGGCACCTATCTGGGCAAGGATTCTTCGGGCAACTGCGTCTATCGCCGCACGGACGGCAGCCGCTACGTGGCCGCTTGCCCGTAACCCCCCAGACAAAGGCCCAAGCCGAACGGGCTTGGGCCTTCCGACCTTGACGGTCAGCCGCGAGAATTCAGCGCCCCTTGCCCGCGCTGGCGCTTTTGCCACCGGTCTTGGCCGAGGGCCTGCCCGCATCCGCAGCGCCCTTGATCGGCGGGTTCAGGGCTGCGATCACCGAGGACCCTGGCTTGGCTGCAGCATCCGGCGACTTTGCCGGTTTCTTGTTGTTGGATTTCGACATGTTTCTCTCCCATGCAGGGATTTCAGCCTCCGGATCGGAGGCTGTCGCCTAGTGGTCGTGTTCAGGCAAGGCGCGGACCTGATCCTTGGTCCAGCTGGTCAGCCCATGCACCGAGCCATTGTCGTCGCGCATGAAGATCAGGTCCTTGGCCGCCATCATGACCGACTTCTTACCCAGACCCAGAAATCCGGTCACGTCAATGATGACTTGCGAGTTGGTGCCAAGCCCGTGCACGTGGCTGACCGTACCAATCCTGTCGTCTTCATCGCCGTAGATCTCGGCGTTGAGCAGGGTTTCGGGTGTGAAGTCGAGCGATTCCAGAACGACGTTGCTGGCATGATCCATGAAAGGATCCCCTTTGACATGCCATCCGTGTGGCACCACGTCCAACGCCCCGGGGGCCCGATTGGTTCCGGACCGGATGTTCTTGATGCCATGAGCCGGGCCTCAAACCCGCAAGGCCAGACACGGGAACCAAAGCGGAGCCCTGCGCGTTGCAAACCTGCCGTTGAAGCAAGGAGCCGAATGCCCCCCTCTACGCCCCAGACCCAACCCGCCCAGCAGCTCGTCGGGGAGTTTGTCCTTGTCCGGCTGACAGCGCTGCGGGGCACCCTGACCGATGGGGATCTGGACCTGACCGGCCTGACCAGTCTGGATACCGCTGGCGCATGGCTGATCCTGACGCAAGCCCGGCGCAGTGGGGCGCGGGTGACGGGGGCCACCCCGGCGCAAAGCCTTCTGCTGAAGGCCGTCAAGGATGCCTTGCCGCCCGATGCCAGACCCGCCAGACCGCCGCGCCATGTGGAACTGCTGGAACGGGTCGATCATCTGGGCCGAGAGACGGCAGAGGCTGCCGCGGGACTGGCCCGCATCACCGGCTTTTTCGGACAGGTGGTGGCCCGCCTTGGTGGCACCCTGCTGCACCCCTGGCGGCTGCGCTTCACGGCATTGGTGTTTCACATGCAGGAAACCGGGCTGAACGCGGTGCCGATCGTGGCGTTGATGGCCTTTCTGACCGGCATCGTCATCGCCTATCAGGGGGCTGACCAATTGCGCCAGTTCGGAGCCGAGGTCTTCGTGGTGGACCTCGTCGCCATATCGGTCCTGCGCGAGTTGGGGATCCTGATGACTGCCATCATAGTGGCGGGACGCTCGGCTTCGGCCTTCACTGCGGCCATCGGCTCTATGAAGATGCGTGAAGAGGTCGACGCGCTGCGCACCCTTGGGCTCGACCCGGTCGAAGTGCTGGTGCTGCCCCGCGTGCTGGCGCTGCTTTTGATGCTGCCCGTGCTGGCCGTGGTCGCTGATCTGGCCGGGCTTCTGGGCGGCGGGCTGATGAGCTGGTACGAACTTGGCATTTCTCCCGGCATGTTCCGCACAAGATTGCTGGACACGGATGTCAGCCATTTTCTGGTGGGCCTCGCCAAGGCGCCGTTCTTTGCCGTCATCATCGGGGTGATCGGCTGTTTTCAGGGCCTGCAAGTGGGCGGCAATGCGGAATCTCTGGGACAGCTCACCTCGCGCTCGGTCGTTCAGGCGATTTTCATGGTGATCCTGCTCGACGGCATGTTTTCCGTCCTGTTTGCCGCGGCGGGCGTCTGATGGAAGCTGTGGTCGAGGTGCGCGGACTGGTGAACCGTTTCGGGACGGCCGTGGTGCAGAACGGTCTGGATATCGACCTGATGCGGGGTGAGGTTCTGGGTGTGGTGGGGGCTTCTGGCACCGGCAAGTCGGTTCTGCTCCGCAGCATCGTCGGCCTGCAAAAGCCCAATGCGGGCAGCATCAAGGTGTTGGGCGTCGACGTGCTGACCGCCGACCTCAGCGCGACGCGCGGTCGCTGGGGCGTGATGTTTCAGGATGGCGCTCTTTTCTCGGCCCTGACCGTGCGCGAGAATGTCGAGGCACCGATGCGGGTGCAGGTCAAACTGCCTGCCGCCCTGCGGGCCTCGCTGGCCGATCTGAAACTGGCGATGGTGGGCTTGCCGCCCAAGGCGGGCAGCCTTTACCCCTCGGACCTGTCGGGCGGGATGCGCAAACGCGCCGGACTGGCGCGCGCCTTGGCATTGGACCCGGAAATCCTGTTGCTGGATGAACCTACCGCCGGACTGGACCCGATTGCGGCCTCGGAATTTGACGCTTTGATCGCGGCGCTGCGGCAGGCGCTGAACCTGTCGGTCTTTCTGGTCACCCACGACATCGACACCTTGAACGCCACCTGCGACCGGATCGCTGTGCTGGCGGGCGGCAAGGTGCTGGTCACGGGAACCTTGGCCGAGATGCGGCAGGTAAGGGACCCTTGGGTGCATTCCTATTTCCACGGGCCGCGCGCCCATGCGGCTTTGGGCAGGTAAGCGATGGAAACCAAGGCAAACTATGTCCTGATCGGGGCCTTCACCATTCTGGCCGTCGTGGCCGGGCTTGGCTTCTTTCTGTGGCTGGCCAAGGTACAGATCGACCGGACCTATACCCAGTATGATATCGTCTTCGATGAGGTCTCGGGACTTGGCCAATCCAGCACAGTCACCTTCAACGGTGTCAACATCGGCAAGGTCCTGACCATAAATCTGGACAGCACCGACCCGTCCAAGGTCCGTGTCCGCATCGAGGTGTCTGCCTCCACCCCCATTCGCGTGGGCACCGAGGCGACGCTGGCCTCACAAGGGGTCACCGGCGTCGCCTATGTCGGGCTGGAAGGAGGGGCTGCAGATGCGCCGCGGCTGAAGGTCGATATCGGCACCGGCGTGGCCGAGATTCCGTCCAAGACCACCGTGGTGCAGGGGCTTTTGGCCGATGCGCCCGACCTGCTGGCCAAGGCGATTTCCGTGCTCGACGACATGGGCAGCTTCACCACGCCAGAGAATGCCGACCACGTGGCCAAGATCATCGCCAATCTGGATGAGGCGTCTGGCCGGCTGAACACGGTGATGGATGATCTGGCCAAAGCTTCGGCCAGTTTCTCAGCGGCGGCGGACAAGATCGCGGGCTTTGCCGACAAGCTCGATACCGTGGCCGGCAATGCCGATGCCACCCTGACAGATGCCCGCAAGACCCTCGCGGATGCCCGCACGGCCATTGCCAACATCAACAGCTTTGCCGCCAAGGGCCTGCCGCAGATCACCACGCTCAGCCAACAGACCACCAAACTGGTGGCCGACCTGTCCGCCCTGACCGCGCGGATCGAACGTGACCCCGCCCGCTTCTTCCTTGGCAACCGCACGCCTGAATACACCAGATGAGGTTCAGATGACCCGCATATCTCTGCTTTTCGTCCTTCTTCTCTCGGCCTGCAGCGTCTTCAGCAAAGCGTCGGCCCCGCTGGATGCTTACACATTGCAGCCCCTGCCCGCCGTGCAGGGCCCGTCCGGAGCACGCCATCTGGTCGTGGAACTGCCCACCGCCAGCGGCGCCCTTGCAACCGACCGCATCCTGATCAAGCCCACGCCGCTGCAGGCGCAATACCTGCCCAAAGGCCGCTGGGTCGATCCGGTGCCGGAACTGGTACAGACCCTGCTGGTGGCGTCCCTGCAGAATTCCGGCGTCTTCCGCCTAGTGGGTCGCGACGGGGCAGGGCTGACGCCCGACTTCGTGGCGCTGGTCGAGGTCAACGACTTTCAGGCCGAGGCACCTGATGCCGCCACCCATCAGACCCCGGTCCATGTCGGCCTGACGCTGACCCTGCTGAATGAAACCGACCGCCACCTGATCGGCTCCCACCGCTTTGATGCAACGGGCATGGCGGCCAGCGCCGCCACCCTGAGCGTGGTGGCAGCCTTCGACGCCGCCACCCGTCAGGTTCTGACCGATGCCGTCACTTGGGTGAACCGGACCGCCCGCTGACGCTCCGGTTCTGGTTCAGCGCGCGAGGATCAGGTCGACGATCCGGCTTGCGGCATCTTCAGCCGTAAGTTCCACCGTGTTGACGATGATCTCTGGCGCTTCCGGCGGCTCGTAGGGGCTGTCGATCCCGGTGAAGTTCTTCAACTGTCCCGCCCGGGCCTTCTTGTACAGCCCCTTCACATCGCGGCTTTCGGCCACGCTGAGGGGGGTGTCAACATAGACTTCGATAAACTCACCCTCTGCCATCAGCTCGCGCACCATCCGGCGTTCAGACCGGAAGGGCGAGATGAAGGCGGTCAACACGATCAACCCGGCATCGGTCATCAGCCGCGCCACCTCGCCGACACGGCGGATGTTTTCCACCCGGTCGGCATCGGTGAAGCCCAAGTCCCGGTTCAATCCGTGGCGGACGTTGTCACCGTCCAGAAGGAAGGTGTGTTTGCCCATGGCGTGAAGCTTGGCTTCCACGAGGTTGGCGATGGTCGACTTGCCCGAGCCCGACAGGCCGGTGAACCACACCACGCAGGGCTTTTGCGTTTTCAATGCGCCATGCGCCTCGCGGTTCACCTCCAGTGCCTGCCAGTGGATGTTCTGGCTGCGGCGCAGGGCGAAGTGGATCATCCCGGCGGCCACGGTGGCATTGGTCATCCGGTCGATCAGGATGAAGCCGCCAAGGTCGGGGTTGACGTTATACGCCTCGAAGGGAATGGCCCGGTCAATCGACAGATTGCAGACGCCGATCGCATTCAGGCCAAGGGTCCGCGAGGCCATGTGTTCCAGCGTGTTGACGTTCACCTCATACTTCGGCTCGGTCACCGTTGCCGTCACCGTCTGGGTGCCGATCTTCAGCAGATAGGGCCGCCCCGGCAGCATGGGTTGTTCGTCCATCCAGACCAGTGTTGCCTCGAACTGGTCGGCCACCTCGCAGGGCGCGTCGGATTGCACGATGACATCGCCGCGCGAACAGTCGATTTCATCGTTGAAGGTCAGCGTGATGGATTGCCCCGCCACAGCTTGCGGCAAATCGCCGTCCAGCGTGACGATGGATTTCACCGTTGTGGTCTTGCCCGAGGGCAGCACGCGGACCGCGTCGCCCGGCTTCACCACACCCGCGCCGATCTGCCCGGCAAAGCCGCGGAAGTCGAGGTTGGGGCGGTTCACCCATTGCACGGGCATCCGGAAGGCCAAGTCCTGCATCCGCGAGACATTGACCGGCGCCACCTCCAGATGGCCCAGCAGCGTCGGACCGGCGTACCACGGCATGGCCGCGCTTTTGGTGACGATATTGTCCCCCTTCAGGCCTGAGATCGGGATCGGCAGGAAGGTCTCCATCCCGATCTGCTTGGCGAAGTGGCTGTATTCCTTGATGATCTCGTAGAAGCGTTCCTGAGAGTAGCCCACAAGGTCCATCTTGTTGACCGCCAGCACGATGTTCCTGATGCCCAGAAGCTGCACCAGATAGCTGTGCCGCCGGGTCTGGGTCAGCACGCCTTGCCGCGCGTCGATCAGGATCACCGCAAGGTCAGCCGTGGAAGCGCCTGTCACCATGTTGCGGGTGTATTGTTCATGGCCGGGCGTGTCGGCCACGATGAACTTGCGCTTGTCGGTGGCGAAGAAACGGTAGGCCACGTCAATCGTGATGCCCTGTTCGCGTTCCGCCGCCAGTCCGTCGACCAGCAAAGCGAAGTCGATCTCTTGCCCCTGGGTGCCGGACACCTTGCTGTCCCGCTCCAGCGTCGCAAGCTGGTCCTCGAAGATCATCTTGCTGTCGTACAGAAGGCGGCCAATCAGCGTGGATTTGCCATCATCCACCGACCCGCAGGTCAGGAAGCGCAGCATGGTCTTGTGCTGATGCTGGACCAGATAGGCGTCGATATCCTCGGCGATCAGCGTATCGGTGACGTAGACGGGATCAATCTGAACGGTCATTTAGAAATACCCCTCTTGCTTCTTCTTTTCCATCGAGGCGGCCTGATCGTGGTCGATCGCCCGGCCCTGACGTTCTGATGTGGTGGTCAGCAGCATTTCCTGAATGACCTCTGGCAGGGTCGTGGCTTCGGACTCCACGGCACCGCTCAACGGATAGCAGCCCAGCGTGCGGAAGCGGACCGACCGCATCTGCGGCACCTCGCCGGGGTGCAGGCGGAAGCGGTGGTCATCGACCATCAGCAACAGCCCGTCACGCTCCACCACCGGGCGCGGGGCCGCGAAATACAGCGGCACGATCTCGATGCCTTCCAGATGGATATATTGCCAGATGTCCAACTCGGTCCAGTTCGAGATCGGGAA
>CANGHD010000043.1 GCA_947453525.1 Paracoccaceae bacterium
GCTTGGGAGGCCGCCCAAGGCGCTGCCCCGGATGACGCCGCGATTGACCGGGTCTATGAGGTTTTCGTGCCAATGAACGTGGAAGCGGTCACCGACTTCTGCACCATGATCGAGGGCGCTGTGCCTGCGGTCAACAGGATGCGGGCGCGCGGGCTCAAGATTGGCTCCACCACAGGCTACACCCGATCGATCATGGCGAAGGTTCTGCCTTTGGCTGCTGCGCAAGGATATGAGCCGGACAATCTGGTCTGCGCGGGCGATCTGGCTGAGGGTCGGCCCTCGGCGCTGATGATGTACCGCACCTTTCTGGATCTGGGCGTTTGGCCGGCCCATAAGGTTGTCAAGGTTGACGACACCGGAGTTGGCATTGCCGAGGGGTTGAATGCTGGCTGCTGGACGGTGGCGGTGGCCGTGTCCGGCAATGCTTTCGGGCTGAACCCCGCCGAGACGGCCTTGCTGTCGCCTGCCGAATTTGCCGCGATGAAAGCCAAGGCCTATGCCGACCTGCGTCGCACCGGGGCGCATTATGTCATTGATTCGGTGGCGGATATCGACTGGGTGCTTGATGAGATCGAAGGACGTCTGGCGCGCGGCGAGCGTCCGTGACGCTTGATCCGCTGGTGCTGCCCTTCGGTATAGGACCGGGGGCAGCGGTGTTCATGGGCGTTGCGGTCCTGATCTCGGCTTTCGTGCGGGGCTATTCGGGCTTTGGCTTCTCGGCCTTGGTCATTGCCTCATCCGGTCTGGTGACGAACCCGTTGCACTTCGTCGCCGTGGTGATGCTGTGCGAGGTGGTGATGACCCTTCAAGCCTGGCAAAATGTCGGGCGGGATGTCGATTGGCGACGGGTGGGGCTGTTGTGTCTTGGGGCGGCGATCGGTCTGCCCTTGGGGCTATGGGCGCTGACGTCGATCTCGGTCGATGCGGCGCGGGCGGTGATCAGCGGCTATGTGCTGCTGATGTGCGTGGTGCTGCTGATCGGCTGGAAGCTGAAGCGCCGGGTCGGCACGGCGGGCAATCTGGCGGCGGGTATCGTGTCTGGTCTGGCCAATGCGCCGGGGATGGGCGGCTTGCCGGTCGCGGCCTTCTTTGCCGCGCAGGATATGGCAGCGCCGGTGTTCCGGGCGACCCTGGTGGCCTATTTCCCGATTCTCGATATCTATTCCGCGCCGATGTACTGGTGGAACGGCATGGTCACTTGGGATACTTTGTGGGCCGGGTTGATGACGCTGCCATTGGTCTTCTTGGGAAATTGGCTGGGAAGCCGCCATTTCCTCAACACCGATCCGCAGGATTTCCGCAAGTTCGCCATAGGCTTGCTGGCGCTTCTTGCCACGGTTGGCCTTTTGAAATCGGTGCTCTGACATGCTGCTGGTCGTGAATGCCGGATCGTCCTCGCTGAAGCTGGCGGTCTTTGATGTGGACCTGACCCAGATCGCCCAGGCCCGGGCTGAGCGGATCGGGGCTGGTGGCCCCGCCACCCATCTGGAGGCCCTGTCGCAGGGTCTGGCCGACATGGCGGTGGACCCGGCGCGTCTCCTTGGGGCGGCGCACCGGGTCGTCCATGGCGGCGCGCATCTGACGGCGGCAACCCTCATCACACCAGAGGTCGAGGCGGGGATTGCGGCTTGCGTCCCACTGGCCCCGCTGCACAACCCGGCCCATCTGCTGGGAATTGCAGCCCTGCGCCAGCTTGCGCCAAGCCTGCCGCAATACGCCAGCTTCGACACCGCTTTCCACGTGACAAACCCTCAGGTCGCCACCCGCTACGCCTTGCCGCCGGAAGCAGAGGCGGCTGGCCTGCGCCGCTATGGCTTTCACGGCCTCAGCTATGCCAGCCTGCTGGGCAAACTGCAGGAGGCCGGGCCCGTGCCGCGCCGGGTTCTGGCGCTGCATCTGGGCAACGGGGCGTCGCTGTGCGCCATCAAGGACGGCCGCTCGGTCGCCACCACCATGGGCTATTCGCCGTTGTCCGGCCTGACGATGGGCACACGCACCGGAGATATCGACGGCAACGCCGTGCTGCGGCTGGCGGAACTCCACGGGATAGACGAGGCCAGCCGCATCCTCAACCGCGCTTCGGGCCTGCTGGGCTTGGGTGGGGCGTCGGATATGCGGGCGTTGCACGCGGCGGGTACAGATGCGGCGCGTTTTGCGGTGGATCACTTCTGCTATTGGGCCATCCGCCATGCTGGCAGCATGATCGCCGCGATGGGGGGGCTTGATGCGATAGCCTTCACCGGTGGCATCGGAGAGAATGATCCGCTGGTGCGGCAGGCGATTGTGGATGGCCTGTCCTGGGCCGGAGAGACCCCGGTTCTGATCATACCCGCCGAAGAAGAAAAGCAGATCGCCGCCGAGGCCAGCGCCCTGATGCGCCTGTAAGACTGTTCCCGAAATTTGCGGTTTTTCGGGAAATTGACCTAGCAAAGCCGCGAAATCTCAAGATATTGTTCCAGATAGCCGAACCAGAGGACCGTGATGAACGCGCCAGTGTTGAACACCTCGCCGCCCGTGTCAGACGAGATCCGCAAGACCACCTGCTACATGTGCGCCTGCCGCTGCGGGATCAACGTGCATCTGCGCTCGGGCAAGGTCAGCTATATCGAAGGCAACCGCGACCATCCGGTCAACAAGGGCGTGCTCTGCGCCAAAGGGGCGTCTGGGATCATGCAGGTCACCGCACCCTCGCGCCTGCAGCATCCGTTGAAGCGGGTGGGGCCGAGGGGATCGGGGGCGTTCGAGGAGATTTCTTGGGACGAGGCTTTGGCTTTGGCGGTGTCCTGGATGAAACCCCTGCGCGAGACGGCGCCGGAAAAGCTGGCCTTCTTCACCGGGCGCGATCAGTCGCAGTCCTTCACCGGCTGGTGGGCGCAGGCCTTCGGCACACCGAACTACGCGGCCCATGGCGGCTTCTGCTCGGTCAACATGGCGGCGGGAGGCATCTACACGATCGGCGGGTCCTTCTGGGAGTTCGGCCAGCCGGATTGGGAGCGCACCAAGCTGTTCGTGATGTTCGGTGTGGCAGAGGATCATGACTCCAACCCCATCAAGATCGGGCTTGGGAAACTGAAGGGGCGCGGCGCTCGGGTGATCGGCGTCAACCCGATCCGTACCGGGTATAATGCCGTGGCGGATGACTGGTACGGGATTACGCCGGGCACCGATGGGCTATTGATCCTGTCGCTGATCCATTGCCTGCTGCAGGCGGGCAAGGTCGATCTGGAATATCTGGCACGCTGGACCAATGCCTCGCTTCTGGTCAATGAAACCGAAGGCCCGGAAAAGGGCCTGATCCTGAAGAACGCCGAAAGCCAGCCCTTCGTGATCGACCGCCGGACCGGAGCCCCTGCACCTTGGGATGGCAAGGGCGTGCAGCCCGACCTTGGCGCGGTCTGGCAAGGCCACCGCACCGTGTTCCAGCACATGGCCGAACGCTACCTGTCAGACGACTACGCGCCCGAGGCCGTAGCCGACCGCTGCGGCATTCCTGCGGCGCGCATCCGGGGTCTGGCGGCAGAACTGGCCGATGTGGCGTTCAATCAGGCGATTGAAATAAAACAACCTTGGACCGATTTTCGGGGCGACCATCACGATAGCATGCCCGGCCGGCCGGTCTCCTTTCATGCCATGCGTGGCATCTCCGCCCATTCCAACGGCTTCCAGACGGCGCGAGCTTTGCACCTGCTACAGATCATCCTCGGCACCGTGGAAACCCCCGGCGGCTACCGCATGAAGCCGCCCTATCCCAAGCCGGTCGAAGCGCATCCCACCCCCCATTTCGTCACTGCCCCCGGCAAGGCCCTGTCCGGCCCGCACTTGGGCTACGTCCGTGGCCCAGAGCAACTGGCGCTGAAAGAAGACGGCTCCCCGGCCCGCATCGACAAGGCCTTCACTTGGGAGAACCCCTTCTCGGCCCACGGGTTGATGCACATGCTGATCCCCAACGCCCATGCGGGCGACCCCTACCGGATCGACACGCTGTTCCTTTACATGGCGAACATGGCGTGGAATTCGTCGATGAACACGACGAAGGTCATGGAGATGCTGACCGACAAGGGGCCGGATGGCGAATACATCATCCCCCGCATCATCTACTCCGACGCCTATGCCTCCGAGATGGTGGCCTATGCCGACCTGATCCTGCCCGACACCACCTATCTGGAACGGCACGACTGTATCAGTCTGCTGGACCGTCCGATCAGTGAACCCGATGCGGCGGGTGACAGCATCCGCTGGCCGGTGAGCGAAGCCGACCGCAATGTGCGGCCCTTCCAGTCGGTGCTCTTGGACCTTGGCGCAAGGCTCGGCCTGCCGCCGATGGTCAACGCTGATGGCTCGCCCAAGTTCAAAGACTATGCCGACTACATCCAGAACCACATCCGCCGTCCGGGTGTGGGCCCCTTGATCGGCTTCCGGGGCACCGATGGCACCAAAGAGGGCAGGGGAGAGGCCAACCCCAATCAGCTTGCGGCCTATATCGAGAACGGCGGCTTCTATCAGGCCCATGTCCCCGAGGAGGCCCTGTTCTACAAGCCATGGAACATGGCATATCAGAACTGGGCGGTCGCGACCTCGTTCTACGAATCCCCGCAGCCATACCTGTTCAGCATATGGTCCGAACCCATGCGCAAGTTCCAGCTTGCGGCGGAAGGTCATGGTAACATCCAGCCCCCCGACCACCTGCGAGACCGTCTGAAGCAAGCGATGGACCCGCTGCCCGTCTGGTATCCTCCATTCGGCGATCTTGAGGCAAAGGGCTGGGGCTATCCTGTCCACGCCCTGACGCAGCGCCCGATGGACATGTACCATTCCTGGGGCAGCCAGAACGCTTGGTTGCGCCAGATCCGGGGGCAGAACTTCCTCTATATCCCGACCAAGATCTGGGAGGCCGAGGGATTCAACGACGGCGACTATGCCCGCGTGATCTCCCCCAACGGTGGCATCACCGTGCCCGTCGCCCATATGGCCGCGCTGAACGAAAACACGGTCTGGACCTGGAACGCCATCGGCAAGCGCAAGGGTGCCTGGGCGCTGGACGAGGGCGCGGCAGAGGCCAATCAGGGGTTCCTGCTCAACCACCTGATCTCGGAACTGTTGCCAGAGAAAGGCGACGGGTTACGCTATTCCAATTCCGACCCGGTGACCGGACAGGCGGCATGGTTCGACCTGCGCGTCCGCATCGAGAATGTCGGCCCGAAAGCGCACGCTTCGCCGGACTTCGAGCCGATCCCCCGCGTGGTTCCCCAAGGCAGCCTTCGCGCTGAAAAGGACAAGGCATGACCGCTCTTCCCACCCATACCGAGAAAAAGCTGGGTCTGGTCATTGACCTTGACACCTGCGTCGGCTGTCAGGCCTGTGTGACCGCCTGCAAGGGCTGGAATGATCAGGGGCAGGGCCTGTCCGACCAGAACCCCTACGGCGCTGACCCCTCCGGTGCTTTCCTGAACCGCGTTCACACCTACCAGGTCCAGCCCGAGGAGGGCAGCGCCCAGATCATCGCCTTCCCGCGCTCGTGCCTGCACTGCGAGGACGCGCCCTGTGTGCCCGTCTGCCCGACCGGCGCGAGCTACAAGCGCGTGGAAGATGGCATTGTTCTGGTCAATGAAGACGCCTGCATCGGCTGCGGGTTATGTGCCTGGGCCTGCCCCTACGGCGCGCGCGAAATGGATCAGGCGGCGGGTGTGATGAAGAAATGCACGCTCTGTGTCGACCGTATCTACAACGAGAACCTGCCCGAGGAAGACCGTGAACCTGCTTGCGTGCGCACCTGCCCAACTTCGGCCCGCCATTTCGGCGATTTCGCCGACCCTGACAGCAAGGTGTCCAAGCTGGTGGCCGAGCGTGGCGGTTATGATCTGATGCCCGACCTGAAAACCAAACCGACCAACAAGTATCTGCCGCCAAGGAAGAAAGACCGCCCGCAGGAGGCCTCGCTTCTGGCGCCCTTGCTGGACATCAAGGCCACGGGCTTTGCCGGTTGGCTCGACAAGGTATTGGGGAAGATCTGATGCATCCGGCCGCTTCCGTCATCGCCTTCACTGTCTTGTCCGGCATGGGCTTCGGCCTGTTGGCCTTCCTTGGCTTGGGCCTGCCCGCGCCCGAGGGCTGGATGGCCTTCTTCCACTGGGGCCTGGGCTATGCCCTCGCCGTCGGTGGCCTCTCGGCCTCCACCCTGCACCTCGGCAACCCGCAACGGGCACTAAAGGCCTTCTCGCAATGGCAAACCTCGTGGCTCAGCCGCGAGGCATGGGCCGCAGTCGCCACCCTTTTGGTTTTCGCTCCAATGGCGCTGTCGGACATCTTCGGTCTGGGCTTGCCGCGCCTGATAGGCCAACTGGGCGCCGTGCTGGCGGTGCTGACCGTCTTCACCACCTCGATGATCTATGCCCAGTTGAAGACCGTGCCGCGCTGGAATACCCCGATCACGCAGGGGCTGTTCTTCAGCTTCATGCTGGCGGGGGGATCAATCCTGTCCGGCAATGGCAAAATCGCCCTTATCGGCTGTGCCCTCACCGCCGCCGCCCTGCTCGCCGCCTTCGCCATCGGAGACAAGGCCTTCGGCAAAGCCGCCCAGACCATCGGCACCGCCACCGGCCTCAACCGCATAGGCGCAGTCAAGGTCTTCGAACAGCCCCATACCTCGCCCAACTACCTCATGCGCGAGATGATCCACATCGTCGCCCGCAAACATGCGGACAAGCTGCGCCTGATCGCCCTCGGCTTCTCTTGCGTCTTGCCCTTCCTGCTCCTGCTCCTGCCAGCCAGCCCCGCGCTCTATGCCGTGACAGCCACGATCCACGTGATCGGTGCCCTCACCGCAAGATGGCTTTTCTTCGCCGAAGCCGAACATGTGGTTGGCCTCTACTACGGCCAACGCTGACCCCCATTTTACCCTGGCCTGAAAATCGACAGAGTATTCTCAAGGAGGGGCGTGCGCCCTTTGAGGCAGAGGGTGCGGCCCCCCGCGTCCTCCGAACGGAAACGGGCCGGGGACTGCTCCCCGGCCCGTGCCACTTTCTGCCCGGAACCTTATTCCGAGAAGATCGACTTCTTGTGGGTCCCGTTCGGCACCAGAAGCGCACCGATCACCACAGTGATCAAAGCGATCGTGATCGGGTACCAGAGGCCCGAGTAGATGTTTCCGGTCTGGGCCGAAATCGCCAGCACCAACGCCGGAAGCAGGCCGCCGAACCAGCCGTTGCCGATGTGGTAGGGCAGCGACAGGCCCGAGTAGCGGATCCGGGTCGGGTAAAGCTCGACCAGTTGTGCGGCGATCGGACCGTAGACCATCGTCACCAGCAGGATCAGATAGGTCAGGGTGATGATCACCGT
This sequence comes from Paracoccaceae bacterium, assembly GCA_947453525.1. Classification (GTDB taxonomy): domain Bacteria; phylum Pseudomonadota; class Alphaproteobacteria; order Rhodobacterales; family Rhodobacteraceae; genus Stagnihabitans. The sequence continues at coordinate 7,336 of CANGHD010000043.1, forward strand.
CAGGTTCTGCGCCTTGAAGATGTCGCTCACCGAGGTGACCCTTGCCACCGTCGTGTTGTCCGCCGCGACCAGCGGATAGCCCGCCGTCATCAGGGCCGCGTTGACGGCCTTCTCGAAGCCCGCCTTGACGCCGCTCGCGGCCCCAAGGTCCGTCGTGGCCTTGTCGAGAGCCGCCAACTGGTCTGCCGGAACCGCAGCCCGCGCCGCATCGACTGCAGCTTGCGCCGGAGCAACATCCGCCGTCGCCGTGTCGAGGGCGGTTTGCGCCTTGGCTTTGGCGGCGTCATCCGCCGCCGCCTTCAGCGCCTTTTCGGCGTCGGCGGCAGCGGTCTTGGCCGTGACCAGCGCCTTGTTTGCGTCGGTCAGGGTCTTGAGCAGAGCCGGATCGATCGCCGCCTTGGCCGCATCCGAAACAGACGTGGCAGCGGCGATGCCGGCGGCGTTCTTCGATCCGTCATAGGAGGCGATCTCGGTGTCGCCGATCTTGACGCTGGCAATCGTACCGGCGGGGGCATTGACCGTGGTCGAGTTGGCCGAGCCCTTGAGCAGCAGCGCCTTCACGTTGTCGCAGCTGTGGGTGAACTTGGCGGTTCCGACCGGGTTGAACTGGAACGAGCAGTCGGCCGGGTCAGCGGTCACCGTGATCGGGGTTTGTTGTGCAGCGTAAAGGGCCGGGTTGGCCGTCTTGGTGATGAACTGGAACACCGGGAAGTAAGTGGCCGCGGCCAGAAGGCAGCCCGCGAGGATGATCGGCTTGCGGCCGATCTTGTCCGAGAGCCCGCCGAAGAACACGAAGCCCCAGGCCCCCAAGGCCAGCGAGCAGGCGATGAAGATGTTGGCGGTGTTCGGATCGACCTTCACCACGTCCTTCAGGAAGGTCAGCGCGTAGAACTGGCCCGAGTACCAGACGACCGCCTGTCCCATGGTCAGACCCAGAAGGGCGATCAGCGCGATCTTGCCATTTTTCCAGTTGCCGAAAGCTTCGCGCAGCGGTGCCTTCGAGGCGGCACCTTCCGCCTTCATCTTCTGGTAGACCGGGCTTTCGGACATGGTCATGCGGATATAAAGCGACACCAGCAGCAGGAAAGCCGACAGCAGGAACGGCACACGCCAGCCCCAAGCGCTCCATGCATCTAAGAATATGGCGTGGCCTTTGGGATCCATCTGGGCCGCTCCGTCAAGGCCGAACTGAGGCACCATCGGGAAATAGCCGTTGACGATCGGGGTCACGGCAAGGATCACCAGCAACGACAGGAACAAACCGCCGGTCGCCGTGACCTGAATGAACGAGGTGTAATAGCCGCGCCGGTTCTGCGGCGCGTGTTCGGCAACATAGACGGCAGCGCCACCGTATTCGCCGCCCAGAGCCAGTCCCTGCAGCATGCGGAGCGCGATCAGCAGGACGGGGGCCGCATAGCCCCAGCTTTGGTAGCCCGGCAGAAGACCGACAAGGAAGGTCGACGAGCCCATGATCAGGATTGTGACAAGGAAGGTGTACTTCCGGCCAATCAGGTCGCCCAGCGAGCCGAACACCAGCGCGCCGAACGGACGCACCAGAAACCCTGCCGCAAAGGCCAGCAAGGCGAAGATGTTCTGCGAGCCTTCCGGGAAAGCCGTAAAGAACTGCTTGCCGATATAGGACGACAGCGAGCCGTAGAGGTAGAAGTCGTACCATTCGAAGATCGTGCCCATCGAGGAGGCCAGAATAACCTTTCTCTCCGCCCCCGTCATTGGACGTGAGCGCGTGCTCGCGTCTGAAGTTCCATATGCCATTGTCTCTCTCTCCCTCTGTGCCCGTCTCTTGCGGGCATGCCAAACACGCGGAGCAGCCGCATGCCCTCCCTGCACCCGCCCCCTTCGGGGACGGGATCCTTCCGCCGTTACCAATCCCTTGGGGATCAGGCCCGGTTCATGCGATTTTCAATCAGGTCATCGACCACGGCGGGGTCCGCCAGGGTCGAGGTATCTCCCAATGCAGCAAAGTCATTCTCGGCGATCTTGCGCAGGATGCGGCGCATGATCTTGCCCGAGCGTGTTTTCGGCAGACCGGGCGCCCACTGGATCAGGTCCGGCGTGGCAATCGGGCCGATTTCGGTGCGGACCCATTTCACGAGGTCCTTGCGGAGTTCTTCCGAAGGTTCGATGCCTTTCATCAGCGTGACATAGGCGTAGATGCCCTGACCCTTGATGTCATGCGGGTAGCCTACGACGGCGCTTTCGGCCACTTTCGGGTGGGCGACGAGGGCGGATTCCACTTCGGCGGTGCCAAGACGATGGCCCGAGACGTTCAGCACGTCATCAACCCTACCGGTGATCCAGTAATAGCCATCCGCATCGCGGCGGCAGCCGTCGCCGGTGAAGTAGTAGCCGGGGTATTGCGCGAAATAGGCTTCCTCGAACCGCTTGTGGTCACCCCAGAGCGTGCGCATCTGGCCCGGCCAGCTGTCGGCGATGCAGAGCACGCCCTCCGTCGCGGTTTCGGGCAGGACATGGCCATTGGCGGGGTCCAGCACCTCGGGCTTGATGCCGAAGAAGGGTTTGGTGGCCGAGCCCGGCTTTTGCGGTACCGCACCGGGCAGCGGGGTGATGATGTGGCCGCCGGTTTCGGTCTGCCAGAAGGTGTCGACCACCGGGCAGTTGCCCTTGCCGATATTCTTGAAATACCAGTTCCAGGCTTCCGGGTTGATCGGCTCACCCACCGAGCCCAACAGGCGCAGTGAGGACAGGTCGTGCTTTTCGACCCATTCGGTGCCCAAGGCCATCAGGCTGCGGATCGCGGTGGGGGCGGTGTAGAACTGGGTGACCTTGTGCTTGGCAATCACTTCCCAGAAACGACCGGCGTCGGGGAAGGTGGGGACGCCTTCGAACATCAGCGTGGTGGCCCCATTGGCCAAGGGGCCATAGACGATATAGCTGTGGCCGGTGACCCAACCCACATCGGCGGTGCACCAGAAGACATCGCCGTCATGGTAGTCGAAGGTCATCTCATGCGTCATGGCCGCATAGACCAGGTAGCCGCCGGTGGTGTGAACAACGCCCTTGGGCTTGCCGGTGGAACCCGACGTATACAGGATGAACAGCGGATCCTCCGCACCCATCTCGGCATAGGGGCAGTAGGGAGAGGCTTCGGCCATCTCGGCCAGAAGGTCGAAATCGCGGCCAGTGGTCCAGTGCGTCTCATCGCCGGTGTGCTTTACCACAAGACATTGGACGTTGTCCTTGCAGTGCAGCAGAGCCTGATCGGCGTTGGCCTTCAAGGGCGTGCGCTTGCCGGCGCGGGGGCCGAAATCGGCGGTGATCACGACCTTGGCTTCCGAATCGTTGATCCGGTTGGAGAGTGCGTCGGGCGAGAAGCCGCCGAATACGATGGAATGGATGGCGCCGATTCTGGTGCAGGCCAGCATGGCGAAGGCGGCTTCCGGGATCATCGGCATGTAGAGGACGACGCGGTCGCCCTTCTCCACGCCATGCGCCTTCAGCACATTGGCCAGACGGCAGGTCTTTTCCAGAAGTTCTGCATAGGTGATGTGGCGGGACGGGGTTTTGGGATCATCCGGCTCCCAGATGATCGCGGTCTGGTTGGCGCGGGTCACCATGTGGCGGTCGATGCAGTTGGCCGAGACGTTGGTGGTGCCGTCCTCGTACCATTTGATCGAGACTTCGCCCAGTTTGAAGCTGGTGTTCTTGACGCGCGTATAGGGCTTGATCCAGTCGATCCGCCGACCCTCGACGCCCCAGAAGGTTTCCGGGTCATTCATCGAAGCGTCATAGCGGGCGGTATAGCCTGCGGGTGTCACATGGGCCTGGGCGGTAAAGTCAGCAGTGGCGGTGTAAACCGTGGGTGCACGATCTGGCATGGTAGTCCTCCCTAGCAAGGTGCCGCACCTTTTCCCCGGCGGCTGCCCTGTCGTCCTGTTCGCTGGTTCAAGTCTATCGCAGCTTTGTGATTTCAAAAGCTACAATTTCTTTTCAAGTATACGACGGCATACTTTCTGGCAAACGACGGATTGCCGCAGGGGGCTGCGCTACTTAAACATCTGCCAAATCACCGGAATTTCGAGGTCACGTGAATCTGGTGGCGCTAACTTGCGGCAGGTCAGCGCCTGCCGCCGAGTCGCGGCGCGACACTTTGCCCCACGGATCAGCTGACGGCGTCCAAGACTGCCAGCGACGCGGTGTAACGTGCCAAGGGCGGTATCAGCCCGGCCTGCTCCAGAATCTGGCGCTGTTCGGGGCGCACGCCCAAAAGCACCATCTCACCCTTGTTGCGGCGGATTCGGTGGGCCAGAAGCTCCAGCGCGCGGGCGCCGGAACTGTCGAGGTAATCCAGCGCCGTCAGGTCCAGCACGAAGTGGCGCGGGTGATCGGCGATCGTGTCCAGCATATGGCCCGTCTGGGCGGCGGCGCCGAAGAAATAGGGGCCGGTCAGGCTGACCACGACGCGGTCGGCGCGGGGGATCGCCTCGGGGGCGAAATCAATGGCGGTGGACTGCGACATGCGGTGCACGAAGACCAGACCCGCCAGCGCGAAGCCCACCACGATGCCCTCGGTAAGGTCGCGGAACACCACCAGCAGGAAGGTCGCCAGCAGCACCACGGCATCGGACCGCGAGGCGCGGCAGAGGGTCCAGATCTCGGCCTTCTCGGCCATGTTCCACGACACGATGGCCAGAACGCCTGCGAGCGCCGCCAGCGGGATGTGTCCTGCGAGGGGGGCGGCGAGCAGCATGAAAGCCAGCACGAATACAGCGTGCAACATGCCCGAGACCGGGCCGTGCGAACCGGCGCGGACATTGGTGGCGGTGCGGGCGATGGTGCCGGTCACACAGATGCCGCCGAAGAGCGCGGCCACCACGTTGGCGACGCCTTGCGCCACAAGTTCTGCGTTGGAGCGGTGCCGCCCGCCGCTCATCCCGTCGGCCACCACGGCCGACAAGAGGGATTCAATCGCACCCAGAAGCGTGAAGCTGAGCGCATAGGGGAGGGCAGCTGTGAGCGCTGCCATATCCATTGCCGGCAGGGTCGGGGCCGGAGGTGTGCGCGGCAGATCGCCGAAGCGGTCGTAGATCGTCTCGACCGGCAGGCCGAACAGGTAAACGGCCAGTCCGGCGAGGGTGACGGCGATCAAGAGGCTGGGCAGGCGCGGGGCCGCCTGTTTCAGGCCTTGAATGATGATGATCGTGGCCAGCGCCACCAGCGCTGCGGGCCAGCCGAAGGTGCCATGCGCGGCCCAGAGCGCTGCAAGCTTCGGCAGGAAGGCGGCCGGCTCGGCTCCGGGCAGGTGCAGGCCGAACAGGTCCTTGATCTGGCTGGAAAAGATGATGACGGCGATGCCGGCGGTAAAGCCCAGGGTCACCGGGTAGGGGATGAATTTGACATAGCTTCCCAAGCGCAACACCCCCGCGAGGGTCAGAAACACGCCTGACAGCATGGTGGCCAAGACCAGCCCCGGAATGCCGATGGCGGTGACGCAGGCCGCGACCAGAACGATGAAGGCCCCGGCAGGCCCGCCGATCTGATAGCGCGATCCGCCCAGAAGCGAGACGATGAAGCCGCCGATAATGGCGGTGAAGAGGCCGCGTTCCGGCCCCACGCCGGAAGCGATGGCGATGGCCATCGACAGGGGCAGGGCCACGATGGCCACGGTCAACCCGGCCATGGCATCGGCGCGCAGGTCTGACCATCGGTAGCCCTCGCGCAGGACGGTGACAATCTTGGGCAGGAATTCGGCGGATAGGCTTTGCGCGGGGCGCGACGAACTCAGGTCGGTCATTCTCGTATGTCCCCGTCTCCGGGGCTCCGGTCATGGGTGGCAGGAAATCCTGCGGGTGTCCTGTGACGAACGGTCCGTGGAAAAGGCAGGGAAGAAAACCCCAGATCAAAGCTTAGGCGAAAGGATCAACCGGATACCTAACCTCTGTCAAGTAAAGCCCTTGTGGCGGGGCCACCGGACCACATGCCGCACGATTGCGGGCGGCAAGGGCTCCGGCGATCTGCGCGGGTGGCCAATGACCCGCCCCGACCCGCTCCAGCGACCCGACGATCGAGCGGACCTGATTGTGCAGAAACGACCTTGCGCGCAGGCGGAAGTGGATTTCGCGGCCCGAGGGGGTGAGGACTTCGGAAACGGTCACTTCGTCCAGCGTTTTCATCGGGCTGTTGGCTTGGCAGAGCGAGGAGCGGAAGGTGGTGAAATCGTGATGGCCGATCAGGTGGTTCGCCCCCGCCTGCATGGCTTGCACGTCAAGCCCGGGCAGGACATGCCAGACCCTTCCCCTGTCCAGCACCGGATGGGCGCGACGGCACAGGATGCGGTAGAGATAGCGCCGCTCCAGCGCCGAAAAACGGGCGTGGAAGTCCTCCGCGACCCGCGCGCAGGCCACGACCGCCACCGGGGCGGCGCGCATGTGGTAATTCAAGGCCTGCGACAGGCGGAACGGGTCCCAGTCTTTGGCAAGGTCGATATGGGCGACCTGTCCCGCGCCATGCACGCCGGTGTCGGTGCGCCCGGCGGCGGCGAGCGTATGGGGGCCGGGCTCCAGCATGGCCAAGGCATCCTCAATCGTTTGCTGCACCGTTGGCTGGCCCAGGGATTGCCTTTGCCAGCCGTTGAACGGGCTGCCGTCGTATTCGATCTTCATGGCAAAACGGGGCATGTGGTGCTGGCCTCAGCCGGGGGGTTTCACACCCCCCGGACCCCCCGTGGGATATTTGGGCCTGAATGAAGGTGTTTGCGGCGGTTTAGTGCTTTGGCGCGGCATTCGCAACCGGGGGCTACTTTTGGGCAAAAGCCGTGCTTATGTAGGCAAAAGTATTGAAGGGGCCGACCGTGGGCGTTTCCGATCTGGCAGAAGACATGTGGCGGGGCTTGGAGGCTTTGGCCTTGCCCGCTCCGGTGATCCGGCTGGGGGTGACGGGGTTGAGCCGGGCGGGCAAGACCGTGTTCATCACCAATCTGGTCGCGAATTTGCTGGAGCGGGGGCGGATGCCTCAGTTGACCGCGCGGGACCGGATTGAGGCGGTCTATCTGCAGCCACAGCCGGACATGACGCTGCCGCGCTTCGCCTTCGAGGATCATCTGGCGGCGATGACCGGGGACGACCCGCGCTGGCCGCAATCGACGCGGGCGGTGTCCGAGTTGCGGTTGAGCTTCCGCGTGAGGGGGCGCGGGTTTCTGGGCGGGATGACCGGGCCAAGGGTGCTGCACGTGGATATTGTGGATTATCCGGGGGAGTGGTTGCTGGACCTGTCCTTGCTGGAGAAGTCTTACGAGGACTGGGCCGAAGGGGTGCTGGGCCGCATTGCCAAGCGGGCGGAGGCGGCAGGTTTCATGGCCTTGGCGCGGGCCGAGGATGGGTCTTTGGCTTTGGAGGAGCCCAAGGCGATGGAATTGGCCGCAAGCTTCACCGGCTATCTTGTGGCCGCGCGGGCGGCGGGTTGGGCGGATTGCACGCCCGGGCGGTTCTTGCTGCCGGGCGATCTGGCGGGCTCTCCGGTCTTGACCTTCGCGCCGTTGCCGAAGCCTGCCGCGAGCGGGCGGGGCAGTTTGTATGCCGAGATGCAGGTCAGGTATGAGGCCTACAAGGCCATGGTGGTGCGGCCCTTCTTTCGCGACCATTTCGCCAAGATCGACCGGCAGGTCGTGCTGGTCGATGTGCTGGGGGCGATCCATCAGGGCCCTCGGGCCGTGGAGGACTTGCGCCGCACCATGGCCGAGGTGCTGGCGGCCTTTCGTCCGGGGCAGAATGGCTGGCTCGACTGGATTCTGGGCGGGCGGCGGGTGGAGCGGATCCTGTTTGCCGCGACCAAGGCCGACCATCTGCACCACCGCCAGCACGCCGCCCTGACCGCGATCACCGAGGCCCTGCTGCGCGATGCCAAGGCACGGGCGGATTTTGCCGGGGCCGAGACGATGGCTTTGTCGCTGGCCAGCCTGCGCTGCACGGTGGAGGAGGAGATTTCGCGGAACGGCGAGGCTTTGGACGCGGTGCGGGGCCGATTGGCGGATGGGCGGGTCGTGGCGATGTATCCCGGCGAATTGCCGGGCGATCCGGCGCGGATCCTGGCTCCGGCGCGGGAGGGGGCGGAGCGGTGGCTGAACGCGGATTTTGCGCTCATGGGTTTTGCGCCATCACGGGTGGCACGGAAGCCGGGTGAGGGGCCGCCGCATATCAGGCTGGACCGGGCGGCGGAGTTTCTGATCGGGGACCGGTTGTGATCCGGGATGCGGAGCCGGGGGATCTGGCGGATCTGGCCGGGATTCTGGGGGCTTGGGTGGCAGAGACCGTCTGGATGCCGAAGCTGCACACGGCGGCGCAGGATCTTTGGTTCGTGGGGGAATTGGTGCGGCGGTCTACGGTGCGGGTGGCAGGGCGGCCTGCCGTGGGGTTTTTGGCGCGGCAGGGGGCGGAGGTGGATGCCTTGTATCTGGCGCCAGAGGCGCGGCGGAAGGGCTTTGGCGGGGGCTGATGCTGGAGGCGATGGCGGCAGAGCCTGTGCTGCGGCTTTGAACCTTTCAGGCGAACGCTGCGGCGCGGGCCTTCTATGCGGCGCTTGGCTTTGCCGAAGTGGGGCGCACGGACGGCGACAATGACGAAGGCCTGCCCGATGTCAGGCTGGAATGGAGGCGAGATGTCTGAGGAACCCCGGCTGAAAGGCCCCGCGCTGATCGAGGTGGGGGGCGAGGTGGCCCCGGAGAGCTTTATCGAAGCGCCGCCGGGAAGGGCTATGGCAGGCGTGCGGGCCCTGGCCTCGCGCCGGGCCTCGGGCTTTGCGCGCTTTGCGGGGTGGGTGTTCGGCAGCCTGTTCTCGCTGGTGCTGACCGTGACGGCGTGGAATTTCGTCACCGGACTTTTTGCAGCGAACCCTTGGCTCGGGGGGCTGGCGAGCGTGCTTTTGGTGCTGGCGGTGGGGGTTGTGCTGGTGCTGGTGGTGGGCGAGGTGATGGCCTTCTCGCGGCTTGGGGCACTGGACAGCATCCGGGTGCAGGCGATCCATGCGGCGGAGGTGGGCGATCTGGCCAAGGCGCGGGCGGTGCTGGGGCGGCTGGAGGGGCTTTATGCCAGGCGCCAGCCGATGGCTTGGGCGAGGGCGCGGCTGGCGGAACGGCAGGGCGAGGTGCTGGACGCGGATGCCTTGCTGCGGCTGGCCGAGGTGGAACTGATCCTGCCGCTGGACGAACTGGCGCGGGCCGAGGTGGAGGCGGCGGCGCGGCAGGTGGCGACGGTGACCGCACTGATCCCGCTGGCCTTGGCCGATGTGGCGACGGCCTTGGTCTCAAACCTGCGGATGATCCGGCGGGTCGCAGAAATTTACGGCGGGCGGGCGGGGTCGCTGGGGTCGTGGCGGTTGCTGCGCCGGGTGTTCCTGTCGCTGGTGGCGACGGGGGCGGTGGCTTTGACGGATGACATGCTCGGGTCGTTTGCCGGGGGCGGAATTCTGGCACGCCTGTCGCGGCGGTTTGGCGAAGGGGTGGTGAACGGGGCGCTGACCGCCCGGGTGGGTCTGGCGGCGATTGAGATTTGCCGGCCTATGCCCTTTGTGGCGGCAGAGCGGCCGGGGGTCTCGGCCACGGTGAGCCGGGCTTTGGCGGGGCTGTTCGGGGCGCGGGATCAGGCTTGAGGCGACATGGGCAGATCGCCCATCCTACCATCGGCACAGGCCAAGCGCTTGGCTGGCCGCTGGAGGGTTTCACGCCCTCCAGACCTCCGGTGGGATATTTGCGCCAATGTGAAAGGGCACAGGCGGAAGAGTTCGGGAGGATGGGCAATTTGCCCATGATGCGGGCTTAGGTGCGGAACCTTTGCGCCAGTTTCTGCAAGGCAGACAAGGGACTTGGCGCGGGATCTTCAACAGGGGGCCGAGGTTTGGCCGGTGCGGGTTGGCCGACTTCGGGCGCATCGCGCGGCGTTTTGCGTTGGGGCGAGGTGCGCAGGGCCACCGTGTTCATGAACTTGGCCTCTTCGCCCCGCGCCAGATCCTCAGCCCCTTCCGAGATACCTTGCAGCAGCGGGTCCAGCCAGTCGCGGTCGGCCTTGGCGAAATCATGCAGAACGTATCCGGCCACGGCATCCTTGTGGCCGGGATGGCCGATGCCCAAGCGGATGCGGGCATAGGCCTCGCCCAGATGGGCATGGATCGAGCGCAACCCGTTGTGACCGGCATGGCCGCCGGCCATCTTGTAGCGCAGCTTGCCGGGCGGCAGGTCAAGCTCGTCATGGAAGACCACGACATCGGCGAGCGGCAGTTTGTGGAAGGTCACCGCCGCTTGCACGGCTTGACCGGATTTGTTCATGAACGTGTCTGGTTTCAGCAGCACGACCTTTTCGGCCCCCAGGCGGCCCTCGGACACCAGCCCATGAAAGGCCTTCTTCCACGGACCAAAGCCGTGGTCTGCCGCGATGCGGTCCAGCGCCATGAATCCGATATTGTGGCGGTTCCCGGCGTATTCCGCACCCGGATTGCCCAGACCGACGAAGAGTTTCATGGCTCACCTCCGCCGCCAGATTGCCGTCTGACGCCCTGTAAAACAAGCGGGCGGCAAAGAATTGCCGCCCGCGTGCCTGCCGAACCCGGCAGGATTTCTCTTAAAAGATCAGGCCTCTGCGTCAGCCGACACCAGACCGGCCGGAGCCGCGATGTTCGCGATCACGAAGTTGCGCTCGATCGTGGGCTTGGCACCCTCGGGCAGAACCACGTCAGAGATGTGGATCACATCGCCGATGTTCTTGCCGGTCAGGTCAACCGTGATGTGATCGGGGATATCGCCCGCGAGCACTTCCAGATCAACTTCCGGACGCACCACGGTCAGCGTGCCGCCGCGCTTGAGACCCGGCGAGGCTTCGTGGTTGATGAAGGTCACATGGATGTGCAGAACGATGCGGGACGCATCATTCAGGCGCATGAAATCCACATGGGTCGGCAGGTCCCTGACCACATCGCGCTGAACGCCGCGGCAGACGACGTGCACGTCGTCCTGACCGGGAACCTTCAGGTTGAACAGGGTTTGCAGGAAGCGGCCGGCTTTGAGGTGCTTCACAAGGTAGTTGTACCCGACGTTGATGGCGATCGGCTCTGCGCCGTTGCCATAAACAATTCCCGGTACCAGTCCGTCACGACGAGCTTGGCGGGCGGCCCCCTTGCCTGTCCCCGCACGGACCTCGACGTTCAGATCAGCGATCTGGCGTGCCATAGGTGTTCTCCATATAAGTCCGCCATCCTCCAAGGGTGCATGGCGCGACTGGGGGGCTATAGCGGGGAACGCGCGGGATGAAAAGCGCAAAGTCCCTTGTTTGGCAGGGTTTTGCGCCGGGAAATGGCCGAAACTGACCTTGCGGGGCGATCCGAACGGCGCAAACGCTTGGGCGGGTTTGGGGCTGGCCGTGGCCATCCCAAGCGGGATACTTGTGGCTTCCATTGCCCGCCGAAAGGGGTTTTTCCAGCGTGCGCTGCTTTGGGCTCTCCCGCAACGGGCAAGACCGGGGTTTCACGCCAAACCCCCGGGAACGCTGCGTTAAACCGGGGTCTTCGGCGAAATCACCTGTCGGTTTCGCGTCTGGCAAACGTCTGGCAAACGTATGGCATCTGTACCGACACCCGCCATCGCAGCTTGCGTTAACGATCTCGCCGCCCTTCCCGATTCGGAGCCCCCATTTACTCTTTCCGCACATGTGCCCGTGCAGTGCGCCCGTCGCCGGAGCCGGTTGGCGGCACGCCAGAGGCGAGAGACAGGGAATGCGCGCTTGCGCGCTCTGGTGGATCAGGGGCCAGCAACAAATGGCCGGGCTTGCTTGAGTTTCGCCCGAGGCATGGCTACACATCAGGCAATGAAGATTGAGGGGACCCCATGCGCATCCATAGCGATCTGGCTGACACCATCGGCAACACGCCGCTTTTGAAGCTCAAGCGCGCGTCGGAGCTGACCGGATGCACCATTCTGGGCAAGTGCGAGTTTCTCAACCCCGGCCAGTCGGTCAAGGACCGGGCCGCGCTGTACATCATCAAGGACGCCGTGGCCAAGGGCCTGCTGAAACCGGGCGGCACGATTGTGGAGGGCACGGCGGGCAACACCGGGATCGGGCTGGCGCTGGTCGGCGCCAGCATGGGGTTCCGCACCGTCATCGTCATTCCCGAGACGCAGTCTCAGGAAAAGAAGGACATGATCCGGCTGGCCGGTGCCGAACTGGTGCAGGTGCCTGCGGTACCTTACCGCAACCCCAACAACTATGTCCGCTACTCGGGCCGTCTGGCCGAGGCCTTGGCACGCACCGAACCCAATGGGGCGATCTGGGCCAATCAGTTCGACAACGTGGCCAATCGTCTGGCCCATATCGAGACGACGGGGCCGGAAATCTGGGATCAGACCGAGGGCAAGGTCGATGGCTTCATCTGCGCGGTCGGTTCGGGCGGCACTTTGGCGGGCGTGGGCATGGCCTTGCAGCCCAAGGGTGTGAAGCTTGGTCTGGCCGATCCGGAGGGGGCGGCGCTGCATGCCTTCTACAGCACCGGCAAGTTCGAAAGCCCCGGCAGCTCGATCACCGAGGGCATCGGGCAGGGCCGGATCACCGCCAATCTGGAAGGCTTCACGCCGGACTTCAGCTACCGGATTCCCGATGCAGAGGCTTTGCCCCTGGTGTTTGAAATGCTGGAGGATGAGGGCATCTGTCTGGGTGGGTCGTCCGGCATCAACATCGCGGGTGCGATCCGGATGGGGCATGAGATGGGGCCGGGCAAGGTCATCGTCACGATCCTGTGCGACTATGGCAACCGGTATCAGTCCAAGCTGTATAATCCGACCTTCCTGAAGGAAAAGGGCCTGCCGGTGCCGAAATGGCTGGACCGCGCGCCGTCGAACATCCCGACGGTCTACGAGGACGCATGACAGGGTCGGGCCAGATGATACGCCATCTGGCCGGGGCTGCTGCCAAGACTGCAGCCGCCCTGCTGCTGGCCGGGCTGCTGGCGGCGCCCGCGGTGGCACAGGACAGTGCGACGGTTCCGGGTGGTTCGGTGTCGGGTGGCTCTGCCCCCGGCCAGCCGGCGGTCAAGGTTCAAGCCGACAGTTCCGGCGCCTTGGTTCCCGAAATCCAGCGCACGCCGCAAGCCATCGGCACAGGGACCACACCCGATGCGACCGATACGCCGAAGTCCGGCGGTTTTGCGCCGCAGGGCGGCGCCAAACCGAAGCCTGTCGCCAGTGGTGGCGCCAGCAGCGGGGCGCTGGACTATCAGGGCTGGGAGCGGATGGCCTCGCGCGCCGAAGCCGCCATCACCAACGCCAGCCTGACCAATCAGGCGCTGGAAAACCTGCGGGTCGAACTGACCCGCTGGCGCGAGCAGCTTTCCGGCGCGCAAAGTGCGAATTCCGCCCGGATCGCAACGCTGAAAGACCAGATCGCGGCGCTTGGGCCGGTGCCCGCCGATGCCACGAGCGAAGAGCCCGAGATTGCGACGCGGCGCGCGGAACTGGGTGGCCAGATGGGCCGCCTGCAAGCGCCCGGCATTGCCGCCGACGAGGCCTATCGCCGGGCCGATGGTCTGATCCGCGAGATTGATCGCGTGCTGCGCGAACGTCAGGCCGACGAGCTTCTGAAGCTCTGGCCCAACCCGCTGTATCCCGGCAACTGGAGCGATGCGCTGGCCGCCGTGACGCAGACCGCCGTGACGCTGTGGAGCGAAACCGCGACCCGGGTGATGGATGCCCGGTCCCGGTCCAAGTTCTTCGACAACCTTCTGCTGATCCTGCCGCTGTTCGTCTTTGCCGTGGCGATCCTCTGGCGCGGGCGGGACTGGACCGAGCGTCTGACGCTGATGCTGCAGGGCCCCGGCAGCGCGCGCGGGCGGCGGATCTGGGGCTTTGTCGCCTCGCTGGCGGTGATCTTCGTGCCGGTTCTGGGCTTCATCGCCTTGGGCGAGGCGTTGAAGCTGACCGCGATGCTGGGCCCCGTGGGCTTGCAGATTGCAAGCGCGCTGGGCACGATCGGACTGACGCTGTTTGCCGCCGTCTGGCTGGGGGTCCGGGTCTTTCCGGTCAGCGACACCGCCGGTGCCATCATGGACCTCGCGCCGGATCGCCGGGCCGAGGGGCGGTTTCTGACGTCGTCCTTCGGGGTGCTGCTGGCCGTGGCGTCGCTGCGCCGGGTGGCGATGGCCGAGATCGAGGTGACCGATGCGGCGACCTCGGTTCTGAGCCTGCCGATCATTCTGGTGGGTGCCTTGCTGCTGGTGCGGCTGGGCCGTCTGATGCGGCACGCCTATGTCGGCGAGGGCGACGAGGGGCGGGCGAATTACCGGGCCAAGCTGGTGTCCTTGCTGGCGCGGGGGGTGATCATCTTCGGCATGGTTGGGCCGGTGCTGGCGGCGATTGGCTATATCTCGGCCGCGTCGGCGTTGATTTTTCCGGCGGCGATGACGCTGGGGCTGGCCGCGATGCTGTACCTGATGCAGCGGCTGGTGGGCGATGTCTATGCCTTGGTGATGCGGACCGAGACGGATCAGGATGCCTTGGCCCCGGTGCTGATCAGCTTTGGCCTGGCCTTGGCCACCCTGCCGGTGGTGGCGCTGATCTGGGGGGCGCGGACGTCGGACCTGACCGAGTTGTGGACGCGGTTTCAGGAAGGCTATCAGCTGGGGCAGACCCGCATCTCGCCGACCGATTTCCTGTTCTTCGCCGTCATCTTCGCCATTGGTCTGTCGCTGACCCGGCTGTTTCAGGGCGCGCTGAAAAGCTCGATCCTGCCGCGGACGGGACTGGATCAGGGCGGGCAGAACGCGATCGTCTCGGGGCTTGGCTATGCGGGCATTCTGGTCTCGGCGCTGATCGCCATCAACTCCACCGGAATTGATCTGTCGGGGCTGGCGATTGTGGCCGGCGCCCTGTCGGTCGGCATCGGTTTTGGCCTGCAGACCATCGTGTCGAACTTTGTGTCCGGCATCATCCTTCTGATCGAACGGCCCGTGTCGGAAGGCGACTGGATCGAGGTCGGCCCGGTTCAGGGCATCGTGGCCTCGATCTCTGTCCGCTCCACGCGCATCCAGACCTTTGACCGGTCGGACGTGATCGTGCCCAACTCTGACCTGATCTCGGGAAGGGTCACCAACTGGACGCGGTTCTCGCTGACGGGCCGTCTGATCGTGCTGGTCGGCGTGCCCTATACCGAGGACAGCCGAAGGGTCGCCAAGATCTTGCGCGAGATTGCCGAGGCGCAGCCTCTTGTCCTCCTGTCACCGCCGCCCCTGGTCGCCTTCATGGGGTTTGCCGGCGAGGTCATGCAGTTCGAAATCCGCGTCATTCTGCGTGATGTGAACTTTCAGGTCGAGGTGCGAACCGAGATCAACCACCAGATCGCGGCCCGCTTCAAGGCCGAGAAGATCCCCTTCACCTCGGCCCACCGCGACTACCTTGGTGCCGTGGCGCTGGCCGCCAGCCTTGAGGCCGATGCCCTCGCCGAAGAAGCCGCCAACATCGCCGCCGTCGAGGCCATTCTGGGCGCGCCCCTGCCCGATGCCGCCCGCCGCCTGACCGCTCCGCCAAAAGACCCGCCGAAGGACAAACCTGCCCCATGACCGAGCTTCTGTTCCGCGCCGATGCCTATCTGACCCATGCCGAGGCTGTGGTCACCGCCCATACGCCAGAGGGCGGCATCGTGGTGTCGGCTTCCCTGTTCTACCCGACGGGCGGCGGCCAACCCGGCGACAGCGGCATGATCGAATGGCCGGGCGGCCGGCTGGTCATCGGCACCGCCGTCAAGGTCGAAGGTGGGCATGTGGCGCTGGTCCCTGCCGAGGCGCGTGCCATGCCTCCGGTGGGCAGCGTGATCCGCCAGCACCTCGACTGGGACCGCCGCCACCGCCTGATGCGCGTCCATACCGCGCTGCATCTTCTGTCCGTGGTGATCCCCCTGCCGGTGACCGGAGGCCAGATCGGCCCCGACCATGGCCGTCTGGACTTCGACATGCCCGAGGTGCCCGCCGATCCCGATGTCTGGACCATGGCGCTCAACCGCCTGATCGACCGCGATCTCAAGGTGACCGAGGACTGGATCACCGATGCCGAACTTGACGCCAACCCCGGCCTGGTGAAGACCATGTCCGTCCGACCGCCCACGGGTCAGGGCAGGGTGCGCCTGATCCGCATCGGCGAGGGGGCTGGCCAAATCGACCTGCAACCCTGTGGCGGAACCCATGTGGCCCGCACGGGCGAGATCGGCCGGGTCGCCATCGGCAAGGTCGAGAAGAAAGGCCGTCAGAACCGCAGGGTTACGCTGCACCTCTCCTGAGTTTGTCCCGCTGCGCGCGCGGGCAGGTCCCAGCGCGTCTTGACGGTTCCGACAGAGGGTCGAAGGCCCGAACTTTCCGGAATTCCGCCCCTTGCCCCCCTTGCATCCCCCATCCTGCCACGTGTAAGAACCCGGCAACGGACAGGTGGCCGAGTGGTCGAAGGCGCACGCCTGGAAAGTGTGTAGGCGGGGAACCGTCTCGAGGGTTCGAATCCCTCTCTGTCCGCCATACCGCACTCATTAGTTGTTGCATTTGAAAATATTAGTGGATCCGGTGGATTCTTTATCTCTCGGAATGTCCGCCAGTTGTAGGGAAGTAAAAGTGTTGTCGCTAGCGTCCCTTTCGAACCGGCTCTGTTGCACAAATCGTCCGAGGGCCGAACTGCCCCTTCCGTTGGACAGACCTATCCCGCGACCTTCATGACGGGGATGCCGAGGACGGCGACACGAACCTGGAAAGCAAGCCTTCGCCGAGGGCCGTGCTCGGCTGAGTGGTCGTTGCGCTTATTGGACCTTCCATATGGTCTCGTTTTGGACGGTGCATGGAATGCTGGAAGTGATGGATGTCGTTGATACTGGCCGGCGCCGGCGGTTCAGCGTGGCGGAGAAGATCCGGATTGTTGAGGAAAGCCTGTCGGGGCCGAATATTGTTCGGTCGATGGCGCGTCGGTATGGCGTTGCCGTTTGGGGGGCTTTATCTGTGGAGCAGACAGTATCAGCGTGGTGAACTGGGCGGGGCGACTGCGACGTCGCAGATCGTCGATCCGCTTTGGCGTCAGGCCACGTCGTGTGCCGCTGATCACCACGCGGATCGTCTCGACGCCGTGGCCGCGATAACCGCCGTCGACGACAGTGAGGTCGGGGCGCGGATCGGTCAGGAACTTGACCTGCTCCAGCGTCGGCCTGAGGATGTGGCCGTCGTAAGGGTTCCCCGGAAAGCTGCGCCTGCCCACCATGAAGCCCTCATCCAGGCCCCCATCCAGGGTCGTGTCAATGCTGACCTTGCAGCCGAACGCGTAGCGCACCCGCGCCTTTCCCTTCGAGATGCAATCGACCTCGGGTTCCTGCAGGGCATGGATCTTGTCGCCGCCCTTGGGCTGCTGGTGCAGCAGGCGTGAAACAAGGGCGAGCCTGACCGCAACCCGGTCGCGCAAGGCCCCGGCAGGGATATCATCGAGGTGGCGTCGCAGATCACGCATGACTCTTCCGGTATAACCCTTTAACCTCTTCAAGGCTTTGCGCATCCCGCGGACCTGATTGGCATGGGCGTAGCGGCCGACCTGCAAGGCCAGTCGCGGGGCAAGTCTGGCATAGGTCTGGCGCAGATCAACCCCGGCCTCCTGCGCCAGGACGACCAGCTGTGCCCGCGCCCGATCGGAAAGCCGGGCGTCCGTGGGACAGGCGATCGTCTTTTCCCTCACAGTCGTGTCGACCGCCACACGCTTCACGCGGCTCTCAGA
>CANGHD010000044.1 GCA_947453525.1 Paracoccaceae bacterium
CGACGGCATCAGCGAAATCAAAGACATGCTGGCCGCTGCCCGACGATCCACCAAAGACTGGCACGACTTCCTGAGGGACTTCGTCACAGATCCCGACATCATTGCCCGCGTCAAGGGCCAACCCCTGCGGTAGCAATCGGTCGATTACGAAAGACCTTTGCCCCGGAGGTTACGGCGCAGATCGTGCGTCAGCCTTCCGGTTTAACCTTTTAACCTCATCAATGCTTCGCGCATCCCGCGGAACGGCATGGCATGACCATTTGCGGTCGGCTGCATCCGTCGATGGCTGATGTGTCATCAGGCGTCTCAGGTTTGCCTCATGGCGCAGATCGATCAAGTCGATCAGGCGCGGGCGGATCGGGTCAATCCCTGACTAAGGCACTGGACCCTGTGCGGCTACCGCTGGACTTGGTTTCCGGCGGGTCTTGCCAGTGCGCATCATCCCAACAACACGATGCAGGGTCCGGATTGCCTTGGCTCGCCGCGCGGAAACAACGGGCCTATGCCGGGCCTCAACCGGCGTCTTTTCCGTAGTAACTGCCATGGCGAACATAGTAGCGGTAGCTGCGATTGCTGCGTTCCTCTTGGCTGAGCACCCCGAGTATCTGTGTACCAGGCCGCATCATCTCTTGCATTTGGGAGTTCGCTTCCCGAACCTCGCCTTGCGTCGTCGATCCGTAGCGGACCACTTGAACGATGATATCGGCGTACCGGGCAAGATAGCCTGCATCAACCACAGGAAGAATCGGCGGACTGTCGATGACTATCACATCGAAATCGGGTGCCAGTTGCTTCAGGAGCTGGTTGAAGGCCTTGCTGTTGATCAATTGGTCCGTCGGGACGGAACTGCGCTCCCCCGCCGTCAGGACAAGAAGGGGAGACAGAAAATCGTGCACAGCTTCCGCGGACTGTGCTTCCGTTTTGCCCGCCCCAACGAGGTATTCGAGCAAGCCGACGGTACTTTTGCAGGAAAGAACCAGCTCTAGCGACGGTTTGCGCAGGTCTGCATCGATCAGCATCGTGCGTGCACCGGCCAAGGCATAGGTGCGGGCCAAGGCGATGGCCGACGTCGACTTGCCCTCAGCTGGCAAGGCAGAACAAACCAGAATGACGGATGCACCCTTGTGATTTGGGATTATTCGCTCCAACCCAATGTCAATTGAAGCGCGCAGTTTGCGGAACGTTTCGGCAAAGAGGGACATAGGGGCCAAGATCACCATGTCGGCGGGTGATCCGGAGTCCGGCTGATCGACCTGCGGCACAGAAATTGGAACCCGCACCTGAAGGACATTCTGCAGCTGGCTGGCCGAGGTGATGCCACCGATGTAGTACTCCTTAAGAAAGCTCAGCATGACGGCGACCGCGATTCCGCCGACGAGGCCGAAGGTGAGGATCAGATTCGTTCTCGGTGCAGATGGCGCATTGGGCGTCAATGCCGCCGACACAATGCGGGCGTTGGCCACCTGAAGATTGGCCAGCGTGCCGATGTCCTGCTCGCGTGACAGCAAGGTCTGGTACTGCGTTCGGGCGACGGTGGCCGACTGCTGGAGATTGAAAAGTTCGGTGACCATTTCAGGCGACAGATTGGATTGCACAAGCGTGGTGCGCAACGCATCACGCGCCGATGTCTCGCGCGTGCTCAGGGTGGTCGCTTCCTTTTGGACAACGGCGAGCGTCGTCTGCGAGCGGGTGGCGAGGTTCTTGTCCAGGCTGTCAAGTTGCGTGGCCAGATCCACAGCGTCGCTCGTCCCGGTAGCGGCCTTGCCCAAGCGCTGTTGCAGGTCTTTGCGCTGGCGTGCCAGTTCTGCCAGCGCCGCATCCCCCAGGCTTTGCGCCACACTGTCCCAGTCCTGTGCGCCGATCGCCCCTTGGGCGCTCGCTATGCGAGCCCCCAAGGCACCCTGATCGGCCTTGGCCGATTCCAGTTGGTTGCGCAACGCCGCCACCGCCGGATCCCCGCTTTCCTTTTCAAGGCGAGCTAGGTTTGCCTCGATAAAGGAATTGACTGCCGCTTCCGAGGTCGCCAACTGTTCCTGCGCGGTGCTGATTTGTCTACGAAGGACATCGCGCGCACTCAAAAGCGAGGCGATTTTCGCAGAAACCTGACTGTCGATATACGTCTTGGCGTAGAGGTTGGCGAGTTCGGCCGCCCGCGACGGGTTTGGCGATGAAACGGATATGCCAATCAGATAGGTCAGACCTTGGCGCCGCACATCGACGGCACCTTGAAGTTTCAGGATCGTTGCGTTGATCAGATCCTCGGGGCTTGTCGGCATCTTGGCGCCAAGACCGACGCGTTGTCGCAGGGCGTCATCCGAAAGATCTATGCCCATCGCGATGCCAAGTTTTTCAATCCGGCCGATCTGCGGGCCAAAATCCTTGGCATGGATCAGGTCGCCGGCCTTGACCACGGCCAGCGCGGCGCTGCTGGACCGCAAGATCTCAACTTCGCTGTCGAGTTGCGAATTCACGATGGCACTTTGCTGCTGATCCGTCGCGTTCGGATCAAGAAGGTTGGTGCCCTGCGCGTCGATCTGCACAAGTGTCGTGGCGCGGTAGATCGGTGTGGCCGACAGAAGGTAGGCAAAGGCCAGACCCAGGATCGCGACAACCGTTGTCAAGATCAACCGGCGCTGCCTCCTCATGATAGAAAGGACTTCCCTGACGTCGATTTCAGTTCTTTCCACGGCGGCATCCTTTGAATTTCAACATATGAATGGCGATCTGGGTGAGCCGGAAGGCGTCGCATAGCTCAACACGCACACAGCTTCGCCTTCGGCAAAGCGGAGTGCCGTCAAGACCCCTGTCTTGTAAGCGCCCGTATCTATTCCGATGCAAGTCCCAACCGATTGAACGACGGTCTGAATCACATGACCGTGGACCAAACCGATTGCAGCCCCCGGTCCCGGAACCCGGGCACCCCAGACCAGCGCCGTTTCCGGCTGATCGTCGACACTGCGATCTGGATCGAAACCGGCATGGGCCAGAACCCAGTCCTGCCCATTCAGACTCACTACAAATCCGGCCGGCAAGGCGCGCAGCCACGCCAAATGGTACTCCGGCAGATGCGCGGAAAGCATCTGGCCGAGACGGCGGCGCGGCAAGGCCAAAAGATCGTTCGTATGAAGCGCCAGCCCATATGACCGCAGGGTTTCGTAACCGCCTTGTTCAAGCCATACCGCATTCCGCGCAGGATCCTTGAGAAACGAGAGCATCATCTCTTCATGGTTGCCGCGAACGGCAAGCCGTGTGGCCCAAGTGAGTGGGCGCAGAAGGTCGTCCATCAAACCTGCCGTGTCCGGCCCCCGATCGACCATGTCGCCCAGAAGGACAATATGCGCCCTTTTCCCGAATTGCGCAGAATCGGACTCGATCATCGCGTCCAATCCGCGGAGCAGCATACGGCAACCATGCACGTCGCCCACGGCATAAACCGGGCCTTCCGCGAGATCGAGGCGCGTGAGCTTTGCACTGCAGGGGTCTCGCCCGCGGATACGGCCAACCAGATCAGTCAGAAGGGTCATGCTGGATCGTCCTTGATCTTGACCCGGGAGACGCCGGTCGTGACGGGAAGGCCCGCGGCCATCCGCGGCGCTAAGACCGGCGCAGAGACTTGATTTGAAGAATGCCCCGACGCAGTTCGCCGCGCCAGACCCATGCCGATGATCACCAGCAAGACATAGTTGTTCGCTGGAATTTCAAGACTGAAATCGCCAAGCGAATGCATCGCCCCAAGAACAAGCGTACCGATTGCGCTCGCAGCGGAGGCCGGGAAATCCTGTGACCGCCGCAGTCGTCCAATCAGGACCACGGTCGCCGCAAGAAGCAAAAGCGGCGTGACGGAGCCGATGATGACCCCCTGTTCGGACCAGTTGGTCAGGTAGGTGTCGTGCGCCAAGGCAAAGGCCACCTGCCCGTTCAGCGGCGGCCCCCGGAAGGCCTCGAAGGCCGGTCCGAAGCAGTCAAATCCAAAGCCGGTCCATGGCCGCTGCGCGATCATGCCGATGACCTGACGATAAAGCGCCAAGCGTGTGGCGCCGTCTACCTCCGAGAAGAGCGCACGGTCCGCAATATCCTGACCGCCCAAGGCAATTGCCGCGCTCAAAAGTGCGAGTAAGATCGGCATGGCCAGCAAAAGCCACAGTGAAAGCCTGCCTTGCCACCAAAAGATCGCCAGGATGGTCGCGGTCAATCCCGTCAAGCTCGACGCTATGCCCAATCGGGATTGCGTCGCCATCAGCGAAAGAAAAAGGATCAACATGGCGACCAGTACCAATAGACCTTCGGCGCCCAGTTTCTCAAAAAGGCTGAGCGGTCGACCGGTCCTCGGTGTGGGCTTGTCGTATCGGAAGCCGATCATTCCTGCCCCAAGCACCAACCCGAAGCCCAGAAAGGTGGCCAGGGAATTGCGGTTGATGAAGGTTCCCGTTGCCATGCCAAGATAGGCAGTCTTTTCGCCGAAAAGCGCGATGTCGCCGAGGATCTTCAGCGCGACCAAAGCCCACACAGCCTGCAGGACAATGCCCCAAAAAAGGATGCGGCTCATCAGCCTGACCCTTTCGCGCCTTGTGCAGACTTCGATCACCAGAGCCAGAAAGGTCAGATACCCCAGATAACGCAGCGCTCCGATCATGCTTGCGTCCGGAACGACGGAAATGGAGCCTCCCGCCATCGGCTCCATGCCGGCGCGCATGGTGATCATCCATTTCGGAACAAAGCTCGCGATATCTTGCGCTTGCAGCATCGCATAGGCTGGAACCAAAGCCGCAAGCAAGAAGAAGCCGGCGAACGGCAGGGCATGGGCCGGTCGTCTTCGGGCCATCCGCCAAGCCAGAAGGTGGTAACACAGGCCCAAAGAACCGATCAGCGCCGTCCATAGCAACCAAAGGCTGGGCCTGTTGCTTGCCACCGGCACAGCACTTGTCACGGCCAAGAGCGCAAGCACTGCCCCAAGGCAGCTGTTGATGCGGCTGAAGCCATGATCAAACCAGGTCGGCTCTCTAGCCATTGGCGGCCGCCACGCTCTGAAGGGCCCGCAAAAAGTCGGCTTGTTCGGACTGGGGTCTATGTGACACGATCTGCTGAATCCAGCGTCGCAATCCCGTCTGTCTGACGTAAAGTCCTGCCAAGAACCGCCGCCCCCAGTTTGACTGCATCGCACGGTCGACATCGGCGGCAACCCGCGGCGCCAGCGGCTCCGGCAACGCACCCGTGTCTGTCAAAACGGCCCGCTCCGCTGCCAGAAGCCTGATCGCCAGAGGC
The DNA here is from genome assembly GCA_947453525.1 of Paracoccaceae bacterium. GTDB lineage: Bacteria > Pseudomonadota > Alphaproteobacteria > Rhodobacterales > Rhodobacteraceae > Stagnihabitans. The sequence goes on from CANGHD010000044.1 coordinate 5,263, forward strand.
CAAGGCTCGAATGGCGCAGCCATTTCAGCCAAAGAATAGGCATTCGGCGTGACAGTGCCCGCTGCCAGAAGACCAACCGCATGGGCGCGCGCGAAGCTTGGGCTGCGTCTCAGGATGGCCATCGCCGCAACGCCGCACGAACCGGCAATCTCCGCTTTAAGTTGTGAAGAAGTTCGCGCCATTTCGTTTGAGATCAACAAATTTGCACATATTTTCATGAGATCACTGGCGCCCACTACACTGGAAGTGAGCCACCTTGCATCAATAGAGCGCATTTCAAGTGCGATATCGTCGTCTTTTCCCTGGGAGCTTACCGCAAAAATATACTCACGGCTGAACGCACTCCAAGCCAGAAGTGCAAGTGCCGCGCAGCCGGCGGCACTCAACACCCTGTAAGCATTGGCGTTTGTCGATTTCCACCCGTTCATGCGACACCTTTTTCAGTCTCGGGTTCCAGCATCACCCCAAAAATGCGGATTGGTCAAGGCATGGGGAATCACCGGTTTTTGGAATTTCGACAATTCCACATTTTATCTGCAAGAATCTTCACTTGGTATGACAGGTGAAGCGTTCTACTAAAGATACATGCCGGAATATCCAATGATGCCCCACCAGTATCCCAAAAGGATGAGCGGAATGATAAATATCACCTCTAGGTCGATTTTTACTGCTGCCGTCGTTTCTCTTCTGCTAGTCATGACGGTTGGAGCGGCTCAGGCTGAATCATCACCAGCGTCAGACGAGTCGGTCAGCGTCAGCGACGCGCAAATTGCTGCCATGGCTGCTGCCTGCTCGAGTGCGGCAGAGTCTGCATCTTGCGTCGCGGCAGTTCAGACTTTGATCAATGATCTGGTTGCCGCCAATACAAATATCTTGCTATCCAAAGTGATCGGCAGCGTTGCGGCAAGAATAGCGTCTGAATCAAATGCCGGCCTGGCAGGGCAATCCAGTTTCGATATAGGTGTTCTGGGGAACGCGCTTTCAGCTTTGGCCAGTATGGCCAGCAGCAACGGACTGACATCTCTCGCAAAAACCGTCGCAGCCGTTTCGACAAATGTGAAGAGCGGCGTTCAAGTCGACCTTCACGCTATATCCAGCGGTGCCGGCATAACTCTGGATGACAAGTCGGCAAGCCCGGCCTGATTCGGCCCTGCAATTCCCAAATCGTTCCCAAGATAGCTCGCGCTATTATCGAATCCCTTTGTTCAACAGGAAGTGGCGGATCAGTTCATGATGAATTCTGATGAGGTTCCCTCGGCGCCGATCATTTCTTCATTTATCATACGTGATAGACAAGGCTTTGACCGCCGACCCTGGAGTTTGTTCTACGGCGAGGCAGGAAAGCGGTTGCTTGACATCATGCTGGTCGTGATGGCCTTGCCGGTTCTTGTCCCCGCGATACTCCTGCTGGCGGCGTGCGTCATGATGGAGGGTGGAAAGCCGTTCTTCGGACATCGCCGTATTGGTCGGGGCGGCGCGCCGTTCAAGTGCTGGAAGTTGAGGACGATGGTTCCGAATGCAGAAGGCCAACTCAAATCATATCTGGCACAAAATCCTGCGGCGCAAAGGGAATGGGAGACTTGTTTCAAGCTGACCCGTGATCCTCGCATCACCCGGCTGGGTCACTTCCTGCGCAAGTCAAGCCTCGATGAACTTCCTCAGATATGGAACATCCTGAGAGGAACGATGAGTATCGTTGGACCGCGTCCTGTCACCGAGGACGAGCTTGGGATGTACGGGGGTGATCTGCATCACTATCAAGAACTGCGTCCCGGCTTGACCGGCCTCTGGCAAATCAGTGGCCGCAATGATGTATGCTACACTGAAAGAGTTAAGCTTGATGTCGAATACGCCATCACATTTGGCATCCTGATGGATCTTCGCATCATCCGAGGCACATTTGCCGCCGTGCTTGCCCGCACCGGGCGATGACAAGCCTCAAGATCCGTGTGGCGATCGAAAAGAGCATCAAATGGTGTTCGCAAATTGTCGTCGCAGGGAACAGCCTGATTGAACGGGTGCCTGCGGCACAACTCCCTGACGCCGCCAATACGTCTCCCGGCCAAGCGACGACTTCAGTCCTTTGCAACTGGATCTCTTGCACCCTGCCGAATGTTACTGCGCATGCGGTCCTGGGCGGCAATCAGTTACGCGCGGTCACATTCGAGAGGCGAGGAATTTCTTCATGCTGAGGCAACTTTTCCACTCTGCGACCTTCAACACCTGGATCAGTCTTGCCGTCCGGATCGGTGGCCTGGCCTTGCTGTTGCCCCTGGCGTTGAGGCATTTTGACGTTCAGGAGGTGTTGGTCTGGCAACTGCAAAGCAGCATTGTCGCGATGCTGATGTGGATTGACTTCGGCATGACCCCGACATTCTCGCGCTTCATCGCCGTGGCGCGCGGTGGCGGAACTCTTGGCCAGCTCCTGCGGGGGAATGTGGCCGGTGTGGACCCCGAACTTGCGGCACGGCCCGTGACTTTGGGCGGAGTCACCGGCACGCTGCGCCGGATCAACGCGATCATGGCAGTGCTGGGAAGCATTCTGGTGCTGATCATCGGCACTTTGGTGATTCAGGGACCTATTGCGGGGTTGCACGATCCCGCAACCGGTTGGCTTGCCTGGGTGTTGACCGCACTTGCGGTGCCGGTTTCGCTGTTAAATGGCAGCAACACGGCCGTGTTGGTTGGGATGGACCGCATCACGCCGCTCCGCCGCGTCGAAAGCCTCATCGGATTTGTCCAGATCATGACCACTTGTGTGGCTGTCGTGACAACCGATAGCCTAGCGGCGGTGGCGGGCAACTACACGCTTTGGGGAATAGTGCTTTTCGCGGTGAACCGCTGGATGGCTGGGCGGGCACTGGCGGAAAATGGCGCGCGCCCGAGTGTTTATGATCCAGCGTTGTTCCGTGCGGCTTGGGCTGCTGGCTGGAGATCCGGGATCGGCATCTTGTTCAGCACCGGGCTTATCCAAGGCAGCGGAATGGTCATGCCACAGATCGCCCCGCCCGAGGTGGCCGCAGCCTATCTCATCGTGCTCCGCATCATGACCCTCAGCAGCCAGTTGGCGCAGGCGCCGTTTTACACGCGCTTGCCCGCGATGGCCAAAGCCAATGCCGAGGGGCGGCGGGCCGATGTGGTGAAACTGGCCACCGGCGGCATGCGCGTTGCGCTTTGGACCCTGCTTGCCGGGATCGCGGCACTGGTTTTCGTAGCGCCGCTGGCGCTGGAGCTGATCGGCAGCTCGGTGCACATTCCCGACCAAAGGCTGTCGATGTTGCTGGGCGTCGCGTTCTTCGCCGAGCGTTATGGCGCAATGCATATGCAGATCTACACCCTTTCGAACCATGTGATCTGGCACCGGGTCAATGGGTTGACCGGTGTGATCGGTGTGGTCGCCTTCGTCCTGCTGTGGCCTTTGGTGGGGCCTGTGGCCGTGCCTCTTGGGATGGTCATCGGCTACGCCGGGTTCCTTTGCCCCTATATCTCGATCAAGTCACTGAAATTCCTGGGCCTGAATCGCTGGCCTTTCGAACGGGCGACATCGATTCTGCCCTTGCTCGCCCTTCTGGGTGGCGTAAGCGCGCTTTTGACAATGCAGGCCATCGCGCAATGAAGTTCCGGCCCATTGGAGGCAAAACGATGACCCTCAACCACAATCCCCTCCGGCAACTGGCAAAGGCCGGCTTGCTGGGTCTTCGAGATTTGCGCCGTCGTCTGCTTCCCAAACGCGTCTTCGTAATGGATTCAAGACGGCAGCCCGGTGTGCCGGATACGACGACAAGGGTTGCATTCTTTTTTGGCCCTACGGGCGTGAAGGTGGAGCGTATTCGACCAGGATCCCTGAAACCGCTTTTCTTTCACGGACCAATCCTGATCCGGGGCGAGAAGAAGACAGCGGTGCCGTTCTTCCTGCGCATGCTGAACCCCACCTTCGACGTCGACGAAACCACGTGCTTTGTCGAGGCATGGCACTGGCACAATGCTCTGGAATTCCTGCAGGGCCCGATCGATGCGGCTCAGGGACGGCGGGCCTTTGCCGCTTGGCGCGACCGTTTGCCAGAGGGACTGTCGCGGGCCTATGTTTTCGGCACCGGGCCCTCGCTGGCCCTGGCTTTGCAGAAGGACTGGTGCGACGGCTATCGGGTCGTTTGCAATACAATCGTTCGGGACACCGAATTGTGGCGCCACATCAATCCTCACGCTGTGGTGGCCGGTGACGCGCTGTACCATTTTGGCGTAACGGACTTCGCGGCGGCGTTCCGGCGTGATCTGGCTGAAAGGCTGCGGGAAAGCCCGTCCGTTGTGTTCATCTACCCGGCAATGTTCGATCGCTTCGTCCGGCGTGCCTTTCCGGAGTTCACCGATCGCCTGATCCCGATCCCCACGGGCCAGGCTACGGTAGCGCATGACGTCATCAATGAGCACTTCCAGCTTCCAGCCTTGGGCAATGTCCTGAACCTGCTGTTGCTGCCGTTGGGCTGCAGCCTGTCCCGGCGCGTCGGCCTTTGGGGTTTTGATGGCCGAGCGCCGAATGACACTCTCTTCTGGTCAAATTCGCAAAAGCATTCGTATGGTGAACTGTTGCACACCCTTCGTGAGACATCACCGGCCTTTTTCGACGAAATGGTGCCAAAGGACGATCCGGAAAAATACATTCGTTCGGTTCATGGCGACGTGTTGACTCATTGTCTGAGTGAAGCCGAGAAGGCAGGCTTCACCTTCGAGATGCTGCATGAGACTTGGACCCCTGCCTTGCGCAAATACCGCAGCGCACAAGCCGTCGCTGCAACTTGACCGTGATCAAACACGCTGCCGAACCGGTTGGTCGCGTCGTTGGGCCGCGCATCCATATTTCCGCCTTCCTGGACGCGGCCGAAAACCACGGAGGAGCGAGGCGCAGTCGTCAGATTGCCGTCGAAATGCGGGAAAAGGGATTCGAGGTGATCACGCGCCCGTGCAGCCACCGCGCGGCGTTGGCCGCAATTCTGGCCACCCCGGGATCGGGTATCATGGCTCTGCGCCTTGCCTTGCCGCTGCTGTGGCTTGGTTGGGGTCTGAAGGGATTTGTCAAAGCCATTCTATACGGCGGGTGGCTTTGCGCGCTGGTCCGGGAGCGGAGGCCTCTGGAAATGGGGCTCGAATTGGAGCCGAACCTGAATATCATTCTGGGCAACATGCTGGTTTCGCTTGGCGTGTCCTTTGTCGCCTATCCCCACAACGTCGAATTCATGGTTCCGGGACAAATCCTGGCCTTCGCCCGGACACAGGCTGCGGGCTTCGCTGCCGAAATGCGGGTTTACCACAATGCGCGCGAAGTGATTGCCATAAGTACCTTTGATCAGACCGTGTTGCGGGCGCTTGGGGTGCAAAAGGTCAGCAGGCTGCAATACATGCCGGTACCTGAAGATCGCATTCCGCTTGAGGTTGTGCGGCTGGCTCGGAATGGTGTTCAGAAGTCAGGCTTTCTTATCTTGGGGTCTGTGGTCAATCCGCCCACATTGCAGGGCGTGCTCCGGTTGTTTGACATGATCCGCGCCCTGCCCGGGCAAAGGCGTTTCATTCTCGCGGGCTACGGCACGGAAGCCCTGTCCGACAGGGCCCCGCCCGAGGTGGAGGTACTCGGCGCGGTCAGTGCTGCCGACTTGGCGACCCTGATGACGCAATGCGAGGCGATGGTGATCTATCAACCGCCGACCTCAGGCATGCTGACGCGTTTGGTCGAAGCCGGAATCGCCGGAATACCCGCCTATGTGGCGGGCGGCTACCTTCAGGCCGCCGAGCTCGCGGACAGCGGGATCGTCCGCATCGACTCTTTGTCTGAACTGCCGGATCCCACACAACAAGTTTACGGAGCCCAGCCATGAATCAACTTTCCCCTCTTGTCACCATCGTCGTGGCGATCCGCAATGTGGGCATCGACCTGAAGCAGACGCTGGACGATTTCGACACGCAAGGCTTTCAGAACTTTGAGGTTCTCATTGCGGACTGCAATTCAACTGATGATCCGGGACAATATCTGATAGATCGGCGCTATCCGATCCGTCACGTGATGCAAGGCGATACAGGCATTTACGACGCGTGGAACAAAGTGCTGCCACTGGCCCAAGGCGAATGGCTTTTGTTCATGGGCGCGGGTGATACGTTCGTTGCGCCAGACGTGCTGGAATGTGTGGCAAGCCACCTGAGTGTGATAACCGATGATGTGCTGATGGCCTATGGCAAAGTGGATGTCATGGGAGAGAATGGAAAAGTTGTTCAATCCTGCGGCGCGCCGTGGCCAACGATGCGCGCAGATCTGACGCACTTTGGCATATATCCACATCAGGCCACCTTCCAGCGCCGAAGGACTTTGGACCTTTACGGCACCTTCAACGATCAGTATCGCATCTGCGGTGATATCGAGATGGTGCTGCGCCTCGCTGGCCATCAAGATCCGGTATTCATTCCGGTGGTGGTCGCCCATTTCCAATTTGGCGGAACAAGTACGGTGATGCACAACCGTCTTAGCACAATCCGAGAAAGACACCGGGCGATGCTTGAACACGGTTTGGCGCACTCTTACTGGAAACATTGGGCAAAGGCCAATGTATCGCGCCTGATTGCGATCGTGTTGTCTGAAAGAAGTATGCAGCAACTCGTCGACGCATATCGGCATTTTGTCGGTCGCGAGAAGCGCTTCGGCTGATGTGCACGCTCGTACCAGTAGCCGCGAGCTATTCTTCGTGCCTGACACTGAAGATTTCGTGCGGGGATATCTCCGGCGCCTGATCCGGCACAGAGAAACTCAGGGCGGCTATTAGCCCAAAGAACGGGAAGAATGCCTCAAGAGAATAGATCGTGCCTGCGGCTTCGTTCCATCCAGAAAGCATTAGCAACAGGATCAAGGCATTCAGATGTGGCTCCTTAAAACAAGCCCGAGAGGTCGCACCGAAAAGCACGATGACGAGGCAAAAGAGACCCGAAATCCCCGTATCGAAAAGATACTGCAGCGCAGCATTGTGCAACGAGTATGAGCGTTGAAGAAGATCGTAAATATCACCTGGGCCAATGGCTTGTTGCATCGCAGTGATCACGGATGTACCTACCGCGGACAGGTATCCAGTTCCAAACAAGTAGGATAGTGGACGCGATAATATCTCGCCAAACGCCGCGGTCCAGATCAAAGTACGACCCGTTCCGACCCCCAAGTAGGAGGCCTCGGAACGAACCAGCATTTCGCCCACTACGGATCCCCCGATGGCGTCATATAGCCAAATTTGTACGGGCGCTGACACCACCCAGAAAATTACGGCCAAACGCATTACACGAGGTGTCATAGCGCGCGGAATGAACATGAGAACGCAAGCGAATGAGAGCGAGATCATCAACCCCTTACTTTGGGTGATGGCTACGTAAAATACTCCTGCCGCGATGCCAAGCACATACCGATATCGCCCCTCCTTGATCAACAGTAAAAGACTGCAAGCCGCCCCCACAGCGCCGATCAGCGCGTTGACATTCGGGCTGACAACCAACTTGGTGTCCTGAACGCGAATCCCGTAGGCAAAGTCTGATAGGTATTGCGGCAAGGTTCCGGCTTGTGCATCAAAGAGGAGCATGACTACGGGCACTGCGGCAGCGCCCAACACAACCGATTGGATAAGCTGATTCCGGCTATGTTCCGTGAACATGATGATGCATGCGGCCGTGATGGTGAACATATATGGGAACACCATCTGCATCGTGTTTGAGCTGGCTTGTTGCAAAGCGTCCGACAAATAGGGGGCGCGCAGTGTCGAAACAACCACGGAAGCCACAAAGCCGAGCAAGGCGATCGATGGAAGTACATTGCGTAGATTGAATTTCAGGTCAGACCCAGTCATCCTCAACATCACTGAACCGCAAAGCAAGGCGGAAATCAGCAATCCAGTTTCAAGAAAAGCGACTGTTGGTAGAAATCCCGTTATGGGCTGAACAATAAGCATTGATGGAGCCATGGCGATCGCGATTCGCAATGCGAGCGTCAATGCACTGGTTGGTGAAAGTCGCATGTGTCCCTCCTTCAAGCCGTACAAAAGGGATCAATCAAGGCGCCACATCCCAAGTCGTCCCGCTCCATTCAGTCTTGCACCGTTAGATGCAGGGCTGAACCAACCTCGCCACGCAAGCCAAGCTGAACCCGTGCCCATCGTCGTGAACCTCCAGCAGCGCGTTTTGCGCGATGCCCTCCGCGCCCACTGTTGTGGCCACAGTGGGGATGCCGGCTGCCAGATACTCCAGCACCTTGATCTTCACGCCCGCCCCGACCATCAGCGGCGCCACCGCCAGTTGCGCAACTTCGAAATAGCGTGTTGGGTCCTCGACAAAACCTGTCACGGTGATGCCTGCGGCCTGGCGAGACAAAAGCCGTACATCCGCGCCTGCTCCCACCAGATACACATGCGCGCCGGGCACAGCCAGACGAATCGCCGGAAACACCTGATCGAGAAACCACAACGCACCCTCGCTGTTTTCGGGTCGCGAGAAATTGGCAAACAACAGGATGGCCCCGGCGGCGACCGTTTTGTCCGATCGGGTGGTGATCCGGTAATGGGATTGCACTTCCTCGGCCCGGGCCCGTGCACCGGTCAGATCTGCAATCAGGGTGGCATCTTTTTCCGTCAGGCAGATCAAGGTGCCAAAGGCCGGGTAATGGGTCCGCTCGAACCATCCAGACCGCAGGCGCTCCAACAAGTAGAGCGGTTTCCTTCTCGCGGAGGCGTGGGCGAAATGCCGCGCGTACAGCGTGCTCATGACGTCATGGACCCGCAGGCTGGCCCGCCGCATCAACCGGCGCGGCAGGACTGCGGCGGCCTGACTGAAGTCAACATAAACATGATCATACGCATGGACAGCCAGCAACCTTCTGACCGCCCGGCCCGCCAGATGCTGGCGTACAGAGGCACCGAATGGCAAAAACGGATAGCGCAGAGCCGCCATCAGCCGCGCGCAGCGGGTGGTGGCAAAGGCGTGAACCTCCAGATTGGCGGGCAAAGCGCGGAAGAAGACATCCTCGTCTGGGTCGAGAAATGTCACCACGTCGACCCAGGCATGGGCGGCTGCAATGTCTTTCAGCTTCGCGGCCGCGATCTTGCTTCCGGCCTTTGGCACGTTTTCATCGGGTGGATACGCCGAAACGAACAATGCCCGGTTCGCTGGCGTCATAGCCAATAGCCTTTGGTCATTGATAGCCGTCGGCACACAAGACGTGGCAAGAGATTGTAGGCTTTGCCCAGTTTATAAAACGCTATCTTGACGGCCGAGGTCACGATCGACCGAAGGGGCCAGTACAGGCCGAGGCGGAGGCAGTCTCGCATCTCGCCCACAGCATAGCGTGCACCATTCCCGCTGGGCCGGGCGAAGGCGGCGAACAGGGGCGCATTTTTCTGGTGGAAGACGCCGATATCAAAGTAGCGCCCGGCCTCTTCCTTCAACGAATAATTGTGACTGTGGTTGACTTCGGCCCCGGCCTCATAACGTGTCTTGTACCCGTTCAACAGCAAGGTTGTGAACATCACCACATCCTCTCCAAGGATCACATCGGACGGAAACCCGCCGACTGCTCGCAGGTCCCGCCGACGATAGGCTGAAAAGGCATTGGAGGCTTGGGTCATGTGGAACGAGTTTGCCCCGTCCACCATTATCCTTCGAGTTTCCGATTGCTCCCCATAATTGAAACTGCGCGAATAGGCGGCTAAAGGATTGGCGTCCAAATGTGGCAACTGACGGCCATAAACGGCAGCAATTCGATTATCAGCGAAGGGGCGGATGAGATTTGCCAGAGTGTCGGGATGAGACAGAAGGACGTCCTGAGTGAGATAGATGATGACCTCAACCTCAGGTTCGGAGAGATCCAGCGCAAGATTTCGGGTGCCGCCATGGTTGAAACTTTGCTTCTTGATCAGATGCACGTCCCAACCCGCCGCTCGACACAGTTCGCGTGTGCGATCAAGCGAAGAAGAATCGACCACGATGACCTGACGCGGCTGGATGCGTTGCATGCGCATCGTCGCCATCAATTTGTCGATGTGGCGTTCCGCATTATGCGTCGGAATGAATACCGAAAAGACCGGCAAGCCCTCAAGTCTGCCTGATCTGTCCTGTTCGTGCTGATCCATCGCATTTGCTCCGGATCTCTTGATCAAACGGCCTAGAGCGACCATTGCGCTCTTGCGGCAAAGGTCTCTTGGTTTGCTTCGCGCTTGTCAGCACATTCTAATCGTTTGAACCCAATCATCGCGATTTCCTCATGTGATCAGCCGCGGCAGTGCTTTGATGCGTAGCGTCTCGAGGTGCGATAAGTTCGGAGCATTCGCTGAGAATTGTCCTTCAATTGTCCTTCAATTGTCGTCGAATTGTCTTGGCCCTCTCGCGGCGCGCCGTTCTGCGCGGCCATCACCCTGGGTCAGATCGTCCAGAACGATTAGCCCTGTGCGGCATTCCATCAAGGCATCTCCGAGAAGGCACGGCGTTGCGCCGCTGACCGGGGTGGTTGCTGCAGCGCTGCGCCTCTGAGTTCGTCTTGGAGACATGGGTGACCTTGAAACGCCGGTTGCTGCGGATCCCATGCATGATTGTCTTCTGGTCCAATCGATGGTGGGCGTCGGTTCCGTGGCATAGTGCTCAGCCATTCCACGGGTCACGTCCGCCAAGCCGCTCCAAACTCCCGGATGGCCCGAAGTCATGATCAGGCGTCTTTCGTGTTTGTACTGGGATTGGGGTCGATCTCCCCCTTGTCGATCTGGGTGAAGGCCCCGATCATCATCGAGCGGCTGGATGTCTGCCAACTGATGGCTTTGATCGCCGGATCAGCACAGTTGCGGGCACAGAACTTCGCCGTGAGGCTGTGGCACTGAAGGAGCCCTTGGCCTCCTCACCAACCCGGCCTGCTTCGTCTTGGTGACCGCCGAAGAATTCAAGGGCAAGTCCACGGCGACCAACCAGATATGGCAAACGAATTTCACGAGCGTCAAGGTCATTGGCTGAGGCCAGTCTTAGCTGTCCACCACTTTCGATAACTCTCCGAAGTGCGTCATGCCACACTTAAGTGTGCTGCGCCGAACCACAGATTGGTTGCTTCATAGATCAATCTGGTTGAATAGGACACAAATAGAAACCGTGGTGCACTCGGAACTGGGATCGGTGCGCATAGACATTGGGATGTAATCTCAGCGATTAGGCGAAAGTTTAAGAGTTGATGATTTCGCCTGCCCAATTCGGTATGGCGCACAGCGAGGCGCGGATAACATCATGCAAGATGGAAACAGAAAGTCGGAGCTGATTACCGGAGCACTCGATATCTTGTGTGGCGGCGAAACTGGCATTCCAGTTCGCAGGGAACTCGCGAGTTGGAAGTCACGGCAAGAGAATTGTTTCGGCATGATATCATGGCAAAGCAGTAATCCCAAAGTCGATACAGTTGACGAAAATCGCGGAGTGAATGGATTTTCAGCGTGTCTGAGGTCGCCATCAGGCGTAATGAGTCGTATTCGCCCAACCGATCTTGGGGTCAAGCAATGATGGTGGTTCTATCGAGCGCCTTTCTTTGTTTTTTTGGTTGCCTGACAGTCGTTTACCACGAGAGAAGTCTGGCCGGCTTTTCGTTCACGAGGGCTGACCTAGCGGCCCGGCAGGCGTCTCATGTAGGGAACCCACTGCGCCTTGGCGGTGTTCTTGTGCTGATCAGCCTTGCAGTTGGCGTCTGCTACCAATCAATCACAAAGAGTGGTTCTGATTTGGAACTGTTGCTGGTTTCAGCAGTACCGGTGGTTCTCGCGGGGCTCTTGGAAGACCTCGGGATAAGGATATCGCCTCGAGTGCGGCTTATCGCAGCGCTGGTGTCGGGGGCCGCGGCGATGCTTCTTACCGGTGTGTGTGTGTCGCGGGCAAATATACCCGCGATCGACTGGCTTGTTGCCACACCTGCAGTAGCCATCGTCACCGCGATCATCTTCTCGGCTGGGCTGTGCAATGGGGTCAACCTGATTGATGGTATGAATGGTTTGTCTTCAGTGGTGGTCATCATGGCCGCGTCCGGTTGTTCGGTGATTGCCGAACACGCCTCGCAACCCGAAATCATGTGGTTTGCGCGATCGCTCGTCGCAGCTATGGCGGGGTTTGCAATTTTAAACTGGCCGATTGCGCGTCTGTTTCTAGGGGATGCGGGGGCCTATGGTCTTGGGCACCTGTTGGCGTGGCTGATGCTTCTGCTGGCGGCGAGGTCGCACGAAGTGGCCGTTCCGGCACTGCTGCTGCTGCTGTTTTGGCCCATTGCCGACGTGACCCATACCATCTTGCGCCGAATGATGAGCGGTGCCGCAATCTCGCGACCGGACAGGATGCACCTGCATCAGAAAGTCCGCCGAACACTGGATCTGGTCCTTTTCGGCAGCAAGGGTCGCGACCGTTCAAACCCGCTGACGACGTTGATCCTCCTGCCGTTCATAACGGCCCCCGTCATAGCGGGAGCAGTCTTGTGGAACCAGCCGGGTCCGGCTTGGGTCGCAGTAGGGGTCTTCGTTTTGGCCTTTGCGGCGGCTCATCCACTGACCACCTGGGTTGCCATACGGTATCGCAAATGACGGGAACCGGCGGTCAAATACCTTCGATCAAAATGCAAGACGTAGCGCTGCTGGACCTTTCAGCCTCGCGCGTTTGCCCGGACCAGCAAGAGGCGATCACACGGGTTGAAAAGGCCAGCAGCCGAGAAGCGATCACCGGAAGGGGCGCACGACCCATGAAGCCCAGAATATCCGTTCTTTCGGCCCGGTTGAGAGCAGGGATCACTGCGTTGGTGGCAACCTTCGCCTTGGCGGCGCTGTCGGCCTGCTCGGACGGATTTGTACGCTTTCCGACCACTCCAGATGCGCAGCGCAGGCTGGGCGCGGATATCGACTTGGTGATTCTCGATCCATCCAATATCGGCACCTACGCGAACCCCAGCCGCCCGCATGAGGCGTCTTCGCTGCCCACCGGCCGCGAATGGACCTATTTCGTCGGTTCTGGCGACATATTGTCCGTCGTCGTCTTCAACCATCCCGAGCTTACCTCACCCGCTGGCCCACAAACTGGCGCACTTGAAAGTGGTTTTCAAGTCGCCAGCGACGGGACCATCACCTACCCCTATATCGGATCTGTACAGGCCGGTGGCCGTTCCGTAGACCAGATCCGCACCGAGATATCCCAGCGACTGGTTACGTTCATTCCGGATCCCCAGGTCGATGTCCGGATTGCCGCTTTCAATTCCAAGGCCGTCGTCGTCTCGGGAGAGGTGCGGACCCCAAACCGCCAGCCGTTGACTGCCGTCGCACTGACCCTGATCGAGGCAATCGACGCCGCAGGCGGATTTTCCGAACATGCAGATACGCGCATCGTCAACATTCAACGGGGCGGACATGTGTATCATGTCGATGTGGATGGTTTCCTGCAGGGCGGCCTCCAACAAAACAATCCGCTGTTGCACGACGGCGATGTGATCAGCATTCCGCGCCGCCGCGCCGAAGAGGCCTACCTGCTTGGCGAGCTGGTCAGGCCAGATGTGATTGATCTCTCGCTGGATCAGGTCACGCTGACGCAGGCCATCACTCGGCTTGGCGGTTTGCAACAGCCACGCGCAGATGCCCACGGCGTCTTTGTGTTCCGCTCCGTTGGTGAGCGCACACGGGTGTTCCAGCTCGATACATCTAGCCCAACCGGGCTCTTGTTGGGAACGCGCTTTGTGTTGGAGCCGGGCGATGTCGTTTATGTGGTCCGCTCGCCATTGCAGCGCTGGAACGACACGATTGCTCGCGTGCTGCCGACTGTGCAGGCGATCGGTTCTTCCAATGCTGTGGCAAATTGAGGGGGATTGTGAGTTGTTTCGCACAATTCTTGTCGTCTGCGTCGGAAACATCTGTCGTTCGCCAATCGGCGAACGGTTGCTTGCAGATCGACTGCAAGAACGGGGATGGACAATGAGTGTGTCCTCGGCGGGTCTTGCGGCATTGGTCGGCCATGGCGCCGATGAAACCGCCAAAGCCGTGGCAAAAGCACATGGACTGGACCTGGATGGTCATGTTGCCCGGCGGTTCACCCGCGAGCTGGGATTGAACCACGATTTGATCCTGACCATGGAGCCCCGGCATCGGCGCGAGATCATCAAGGTCGCCCCCGACCTCTCAGGGCGGGTCATGCTGTTCGATCAGTGGCTGGGAGGCAAAGGTATTGCCGATCCCTATGGGAAGTCGCGGCAGTTCCACGAGGAGGCCTTCTCGCTGATTGAGGCGGCTGGCACGGCCTGGGCCGAGAAACTTACGCCCTCAAGGAAGAGGGTAAGCGCATGAACATAAAGCCAATCATCGAGCCGCCGCCTCGCGGGGGAGTGGATCTGGGCAAGAGCTGGGACGGCATGACGCAACCTGCGTCCATTGAAGACGACGAGATCGACCTTGGCCGGCTGGCTGTGACGCTGTGGAATGGCAAGCTGCCCATTGCGCTGGTGACCGCGCTTGCCTTCGTCTCTGCCGCATTTGTCATCGCCAACACCAATCCAACCTTTCAATCGGATGCCCTGCTGCAACTTGAGGGAAACAAGACCTCGATTGCATTGCCAAGCAGTCTTACCGACTTGGTTCAAAAGGATCCGATCAGCGTGACCGAGATCGAGATCCTGAGCTCGCGGGCGGTATTGGGCCAGGCGGTTGCGGAACAGAACCTCGACTGGCGCGTCGAGCCAGACCTGATGCCCTTCATAGGAACCATGCTGTCGCGGTATCGATTTGTCTGGCTTGATGGCCTAATCCCGGACCGGTTTGCTCGGCCCGGGGAAAGCATTGAACTTGAACATCTTATCGTGCCGCCAAAGTGGCTTGATCTCGACATTCAATTGGTTGTCCTGACGGGCCAGAGTTTCCGGCTGATCCTGCCGGATGGACGTTCCATTGAAGGTAGCACCGGTCAACGCGTAACCTTCGAAGACGAAGGGTTCTCCCTGATGATCCAGCGTCTTGATGCACCGGCAGGGCGTGTCTTCACGATACGACAACTGGATGAAACGCACGCAATCAGTGATTTGCGCAGCCGTCTGGACGTCAGCGAGCGCGGGCGCGCTTCGGGTATTCTGGACGTTCGCCTTAAGGGTGCCGATCGGCTGGGCAATGTCCGGGCCCTCAATGCGATCACCAAGGCGTATCTGCGCCAGAACGTTGATCGCAGCGCCGCGGAGGCTGAAAGCGGTATCGCGTTCCTTCGCGAACAAATTCCGCAAGCGGAGAGCAGCCTGCGCACGGCCGAGGCTGCACTGGACACTTATCGCCGGCAGCATGCCGCGATTGATCTGACGCTGGACAGCCAAGCCATCTTGGCTCAGACCACGCAAGTTGAGGCAGAATTGGCCGATCTTCAACGACGTGAAGATGAATTGCGCCAACTCTACAATCCCGCGCATCCCACCTACCGGGCGCTTCTGGACGATCGGAAACGGCTTCAGGCCCAACTGAGCGACCTGCACAAACAGGTCGGCGAACTTCCAGATATACAGCGGCAGATCATCAGCCTTACTCGAGGCGTAGAGATCGCACAGACAATCTACACCGAACTTCTCACACGCGAGCAAGAGGTTCAGGTTCTGCGCGCCAGCACCGTAGGCAACGTTCGGATTGTCGATGTCGCTGCAGATGGCCCCCTGGCCATCGCGCCGCGCAAGATGTCCATTATCGCAATATGGATGGCCCTGGGGTGCATGCTTGGCGTCGGACTGGTGCTGATCCGCACCTGGATGCGCAAAGGTGTTCAGGACGACATCGAAATCGAAAGGCTGGGCCTGCCCGTATTTGCGACCATCAACTACAACAAGGATGCTGACACCGGCCGGAAGCGCCACGGCGCCTTGCCTATCCTGGCCATCGAGAACCGTTCTGATATGACAATCGAGGCCCTGCGTTCGCTGCGCACCAGCCTGCATTTTGGGATGCTGGATGCTCGATCGCCGACGCTTTGTCTGACGTCCTCTCATCCCTGGGCGGGGAAGTCATTCGTCGCTGTGAACCTTGCCGTGGTTGCTGCACAGTCCGGACAGCGCGTCTGCCTGATCGACGCCGATCTGCGGCGTGGGCAACTGCGCCGACATTTTGACGTGCCCCGCAACCATCCAGGCTTGGCGGAGGTCCTTGCCGGCGACGCAGCCGTTGATCAGACCCTGATCCCCGGCCCCATTGATAACCTGTTCTTCCTGCCAACTGGAAGGTATCCGCCGAACCCGTCGGAACTGCTCATGCGTGCGGAGTTCTCGCGGTTGATCGAGTGGTGTGGGCAGAACTTCGACCTGACCATCTGCGATACCGCGCCAGCTTTGGCCGTCACCGATCCGGTTATCGTCGCACGCAATACCGGCGCCACGATCTTTGTCGCACGCCATGACGTCACCCATCCCGGCGAAGTCGTGGCCACCATGAAGACCTTTTCGGCTGCGGGACTGCGCGTTTCCGGTGCGGTACTCAATGCCTTTGATCCCAGAAAGGCGCGAGGAAGATACGGCTACGGCTACGGCTACCGTTACGATTACAATCAACGAAAGCAATAATTCTTTTAACGAACGCGCGTTGGTCGAGCCTTCTGCCACGCCTGACATTCAGACACTGCCGAAACCAAGGCGCCGTGCAGGCAGGCCTTGTGCGGTAGCCTGAGAGTAACAAACACGACGATCGAACAGGAGCAAGTCCTAGCCCTTCTGGTGCGGCGCCCTAGCTGCACCTTGCAAATGCCTGAGAATTCGCAACGCAACCTGTCCGCAACTTGGAAACCTGTGTTAAAAGCGTTTGCCTCGCCCCTCTTGAACTGAACAAACGCAACTGAAATCTTGCAACGATTTTGGATCCCAATACTGAAGGTACGGTGTCTATGTGATCTGTGGGACTGTCGGCGTTATCGGGGATTTGGTCGAATGATCGGATAACTTCCCTTTCCCCTGGGCGTGGCTAGGAAATAGCAAACGTGAAAAGTCAGAGGGTCACGTGTTAGTTTGGGATCAAATCCCGCGTACAGATGGCGAGAGTTGACACGCGACGTTTGAAATCAATCCAAGACGACTGGATCGTTGGACGGGGCCCGTCGCGATCTCTTCAGGCAGAAACCCTGCAGATCCGAAATACACCTCAGACAGGAGAGTGAAATATGCGTCCGTTGAAAAGTATAATGGCAATGGCCTTGTCGCTGTCCGTGTGTCTGCCGAGCGCAAGTCCGGCGCAGGTGCCTGCCACAACAACCCCCGACGAATTCCTCAGCTTGCTGAAGGCCCTTAAATCAGCCCTTTACCCGCCGAAGTTTGTTGTGGTTCAGGGGACACCGACAGCAACGACAGCACCCTCCGGGGTTGGCTTCGTATCCGCCTCCGGTACAACGAAACGCGAAGGTCGTCACGGCTTTGACGGAAGTCTCGCATTCGGAGCGGGATTTGGCGACCCGGTGATGGGCATCGGCGGGCAGTTTGCGGTGAATATCACTTCCGTGAGCCCCTTTCACTTCGGACACTCCGGAAATGTCAGTCTCAAATTCTCCCGCACTTTGCCGACCAGTTTTGGAAATACCTCGTTGGGCATTACTTTCGACAATCTGGTGCCGTGGGGCGATTCGCACCGAAACAAACTGAAGACGAGTGTAGCCCTGACGACGGTGAAACAATTTGATCCGAGTGGCCTCGGTGACTATATCCCAGTCATCTTCAACTTCGGGGCGTCGTCTTACAGCCAATATCATCATGGTGTGACGCCGTTCGTCTCAATGGGCATCGGGCTGTCACAGAACCTGTCAATATCGGCTTCCTACAACGGCGACTATACGAGCTTTGGCGTAAGCGCTCAAATTCCGGCACTCAAGAATGTTTCGTTTTCCGCCGGAATTCTGGATGCGTTCAACGATCGGCATCAGGAGCGCATAACTCTGTCCGTGTCCTACAACGTCAAAAATCTCTTCTGAGAAAGGTTGAATGAAATGCTGCGTGTCCTCGTTTTGCCTCTGGTCCTTATCGTGTCTGCGACGGATGTTTGGGCGGGTGCCAATCCTGTAAACCCTGCCCCTGACGCCGTAATCACCGTGCCCACCGTATCTGCCGAGGTCAGTACGGCGATTGTGGTCTTGCTTGGGCCAATCGCTGGCACAAGTACAGCAGCCACCAGCGCAATTGCCACACTGACGCAATCGCCAGGAACTCCCGCCGCGTTGGCCGCAATCGGAAGTTTGAGTGCCACGGTGTCTGCAGGCATAGCCAGCGGCAGTCTTACGATACCTTCAATGACGGCTTCAGAAACGTCGCAGGCTGTTGCGATCATCGATCAAGTGATTGCCGGCTTGGCGGCTGGCGGCGTAAGTACGGCCGCTTTGGCAAGTATCCGCGATGCGATTGTGGCAGCTCAGCGGTGATTGATCTGAGGTGAGGGATGCTCTCATGGAATTCGTTT
This sequence comes from Paracoccaceae bacterium, assembly GCA_947453525.1. Lineage (GTDB taxonomy): Bacteria > Pseudomonadota > Alphaproteobacteria > Rhodobacterales > Rhodobacteraceae > Stagnihabitans. Next base: position 23,715 of record CANGHD010000044.1, read on the forward strand.
GTGACCAGTACCAGTAAGATTAGCTGTCGACTTCTGGCAGGTTAAATGGTTCGTTGATATAGAGATATTCGGCTCAAGGTTTGAGTGAAAAGCCGAGTGCTTCCAGAAGATAGAATGCCGCTCTAACAGGTCGCTGAAATAGTCAGCGATCTGGAACGGTTTCCCAACTGCAGAAACTCCAGCCCTTCGCATTCGTCTGTTTTGCATGAAGGATGTGCGCCTTCGTCATATGTTC
>CANGHD010000045.1 GCA_947453525.1 Paracoccaceae bacterium
TGCGGAACAGGCCTGCGATCAGCAGGGCATAGACCACGGTCTTGATGGTTTCAACGATGCCGCCGTCGGCCTTGCTGTTCGATGCCATGAAAGGGGCTTTCCATAGGGGTTCGGGCGCTAGATGCGCGGGAAGGCCCTTGGAGTCAAGGAGAAGGCGGTTGTGATCGGGTCAACTCGCCGGGATATGGGGTGTCGAAGGGCAGGGCTTCGATCACGACGAAGGCCTGCGCCCAGGGGTGGTCGTCGGTGAGGGTGACGTGGACCACGGCGCGGTGGCTAGGCGGGGTCATCTGCGCAAGGCGCTCGGCGGCCCAGCCGGTCAGGTGCATGATGGGCTGGCCAGTCGAGAGGTTGGAGACGGCCATGTCTTTCCAGGCAATACCCATGCGCAGGCCGGTGCCAAGCGCCTTGGAGCAGGCCTCTTTGGCGGCCCAGCGTTTGGCGTAGGTGGCGGCGGTGGTGTAGGGGCGGCTTTGCGCCTTCGCCTGCTCGCGTTCGGTGAAGACGCGGGTCAGGAAGCGTTGACCGAAGCGGGCGATGGTGCCCTCAATCCGCTCGATGTTGGCAAGATCGGTGCCGATGCCGAGGATCATGGCCTGACCTGCCTTGTTGTTGCGCCCGAACGATAGGAGGGGGCGGACGAGGTGTCCAGAGATGGTCGCGGCTAAGGCGCGGGGGAGGGGGCGTCGGCGGATCGACGTCCCTTCATCTGTAACTCTTGGCTGAGTCCACCCTGAGATGGTAGATTGTCAGCCTTTGGTCCATGGCGCCACAGTGCGGAACGCGGCAGATCAACGGCGGGCATATTGGCCCGGAACCTTGATGGATGTAAAAATGCTTCTGCATGGCGGAAAAAATGCGGCCTTAGCCGTTCTTGCGATCCTAGCCCTGTCAGGGGCTGCTTTCGCCGATTCGAAGATCAATGTGACGCTGTGGGACAAAGGACCGGACTCCGCGCAGCCCGATGCCACGCATCCCTTGGGGATGGGGTCGGGCGGCGACATGGCGATGGCGATGTTGGGGGTGAAGGCCGATGTCACCTCGGTTCCGGCGGGCAAGGTGACGTTTGAGGTGACCAATGCCTCCAAGGATATCGTGCATGAGATGATCCTGTCGCCGGCCCCTGCGGACGGCAAGCTGATGCCCTACATGGCCGATATGGCCAAGGTCGACGAGGATGGCGCGGGCCATCTGGGGGAAGTGTCGGAACTGAACCCCGGTCAGGGCGGCGCACTGACGCTGGACCTGAAGCCCGGCAAATACGTGCTGTTCTGCAATATCCCCATGCATTTCATGAACGGGATGTGGACGGAAATCACCGTCAATTAGGGTTGCCGCCTGCGGGGCAGGCATCAGACCCATATGCCAAACGATTTCCCCGGCGCCGATTGATCTGCGTCAAGGCGGCGGGGAGAAGCGCGGCATCTGCTGAGATGAGGAACCGGTCTGCGGTTTCCCGATGGGGCAGAGGTCCCGAAGCCTTGCACGGGACGGCCGATCGCGCCGAGCCACGACAATCTCATGAAGGAGGGAGCGGCCTTGCCACTCGAAAACCGAAGAGGCCTACACTACAGCGACCTGTCGCTGACCCTGCGCGCCCTCTTCACGGCGGCGCTGATCACGCTGGGGCTGGGCTATTGCTTTGCCATGGTGCAGGTCTACGAGACCCACGCGGGCTTGGATGGCAAGACCGGGATCAACGCCAACGACATCGCCATTGCCTATGGCGGTGATGTGCACAACAATCGGTTGCAGGTGGCACTGCTCGGACCGATGTCGGCCAATGCGCCGTCGAAGGAGCGCCGGGCGATCATGGACTGGGCGGCGGATGGCGCCGACAAGACCCAGTATGACGACACGATCAAGGCCATTGTCGACAACCGCTGCATCCGCTGCCACGACGGCAAGACGGTCGGCGCGCCGAGTTTCGTCGCTTTCGCCGACTTTGCCGAAATGGCCAAGCCTGACACCGGCATGTCGCTGGCCACGTTGGTCCGCGTCTCGCACATCCACCTGTTCGGCATGACCTTCATCTTCTTCATCATGGGATTTATCTTTGCACACGCCCGGATGCGCCCGGTCTGGCTGCAACCGGTGGTCATCGTCACACCGTTCCTGATGATGATCACCGATATCGGGTCATGGTATCTGACCAAGATGAACGCCAATTTCGCCTGGATCATCATCGTCAGCGGCGGGGTCATGGGGATTGCATTCGCGATCGAATGGTTCGTGTCAATGTATCAGATTTGGTTCGGCCGGACCCCCTTCGACCAGACCGGACGCTGAATCCGGACGATGGGCCAAGACAAATGCCGCCCGTCAGGGTCTGACGGGCGGCAGTGCTGTGTTTCGGGCAGGCCTTGCGGATCAGCCCTTCGGGGCGAGGGTCTGAATATAGGCCTGAATGTTCTTGATGTCGTCATCGGTCGGGATGCCGCCCGCCGGGGTATAGAAGCCGACCTTGCCGAAGACCGGCATCACGCGCATTGGCTTGCCGTGATCGTCAAGACCCTCCACCACGGCGGACTTGAAGACGGCAAAATCCCAATAAGCGGAATCGCCGGCGAGTTTCTTGATGCGGACCGCCCCGTCCGGGACGACTTCCTTGGGATAGCCCTCGGCCTTGTTGCCATGGCAGATGGCGCAGTTGTCGTTGTAAAGGTCCCCGCCTGCCGCAACGTCCTGGGCAAAGAGGGGTGTGGCGCTGACTGCCAGAGCAAAGGCAGCGCCAAGGTATGTCTTCATGGTGTTTCTCCCGGTGTTGGGGCAGCGACGGCCAAGCCTGCTGCCCGAAATTGTCTTGCGAGGCTTCGAAAGACCGTGTCCGCCCGGAACGGGACTTGATCGGAAAGTAGAACGCGAAGATCAGTTGCAGATCATTGAAAGCGGACCTGCGCCGCGTAGACTATCCCGCAAGCCTGTTTCGGGCAGGATCAGTCTAGGCGTCAGCCGAAAAAGCAGGCTTGATCCATGTCAAGACCGGCGGAGATTTCAAGAAACTTACCCCGGCAGCACGCCGGGCAATGATGCGCAGAGACCGAAGGCTCAACCGACTTTTCCGCGAAAAATCAGGGCCTCAGAGGATCCCGCGGGCGAGGTCCATGCGGCCGCGCATCTCGGCTATGGCGTCGTCAAGTCCGAGGTAGATCGCCTCGCCGATCAGGAAATGGCCGATGTTCAGCTCCATCACCTGCGGGATCGCCGCGATGGGGGCGACGTTGTCATAGGTCAGACCGTGGCCGGCGTGAACCTCCAGTCCGAGGGAATGGGCAAGGGCGGCGCCCCTTTGCAGGGCGTGGAGTTCGGCTTCCGCCTCCTCCAGCCGGCCTTCGGCGTGCAGGTCGGAATAGTGGCCGGTGTGCAGTTCCACGACGGCGGCGCCGATCCGGGCAGAGGCCGCGATCTGGCGCGGGTCGTGGCCGATGAACATGGAGACGCGGGCGCCTGCGGCGGCGAGGGGGGCTATGAAGTGCGCCAGCCGGTTTTCATCGCCGGCCACGTCAAGGCCGCCTTCCGTCGTCCGCTCGGTGCGCTTTTCGGGGACGAGGCAGACGGCATGGGGCCGAGCCTTCAGGACGATGGCCTGCATCTCATCCGTGGCGGCGCATTCGAAATTCAGAGGGATGCCGAGACCGGCCTTCAGCGCCACGATATCGGCATCGCGGATGTGACGGCGGTCTTCGCGCAGGTGGGCGGTGATGCCGTCGGCCCCGGCGGCCTCGGCCAGGAGGGCGGCGCGCAGCGGGTCGGGCCAGGCCGAACCGCGGGCGTTGCGGATGGTGGCGACGTGGTCGATGTTCACGCCAAGGCGCAGCTTTCCAAGGTAATTCATGGCTCTCACCCCTTTTGACTTGAGACTGTCTAGACCGGATTGGGGGCAGATGGAAAGGGCGGTTTGCTTGGGCAGCCGCCGGGGGGTCGCCCTCCACTGCCCGGCCAAGGTCCGGTCGTTCTGCGCGGATCCCTCCACCGGAGGATTTCTGATCGGCCATCTTCCCTTGGGATGTTTATGGACCAGTGAAGGGCGTGGCCTCGGTTCAGGGTGCCTTTGCTTTCCGCGCCTCGACCCGCTTTTGCAGGTTGCGGCGGCGGAGGGCCTGATAGGCGCGCAGGGTCGGTATGGTCAGCCAGGCCAGCAGACCGGAGGTTGCAAGACCGGGCAGGATGGAGCCCACGAGATAGGGGAAATAGACCCGGTGCCAAAAGAGGCGCAGGCCGTCCCAATGGGCGGTCTCGCCGGTGAAGAGCGTGGTGAAGTTGAACCAAAGTTCAGAGCCTGCGGCGGCGAAGGCGGCGAAGGTGCCTTGCAGGCTGACGCCTTCAGACGAGCCCAAGAGCCAGTGGCCCAGGGTCAGCGACACCAGTGCGATCAGCGGGGTGGTGATGGGATTGGATAGAAGCGTGGCAAGAACGGCGGCGAGAATGTTGCCGCGCATCAGGTAGGCGAGGCCAGCGGCGGCGATGATCTGGAAGCCGAAGATCGGCGGAAAATTGACGAAGGTGCCGGCGAACACGCCTCGGGCGACACGGTGCGGCGGGTCTGGCAAGCGGCGCAGGCGGTGCCAGAGGTAAACTGCGGCGCGTTTGAAGCCGCCTTGCGGGTAAACCTGCGCCTTGGACCATTGGGCCCAGTTCTGTGGGGTGCGGCGTTTGAACATCGTCTCCCCTTGTTTCGGCGGCTACGGCTTGCGGGACACGTTCCTGACCCGCGCCACTTGCGCCACATCGGTTTCAGCCTCGAGTGCCGTCATCACCATATGCAGGTGTTCGACATCGCGCAGGTCAACATCAATCAGCAGTCTGTAGAAATCTGGTTTCCGTTCGGTGAATTTCAAGTCCGAGATATTGGCCTTCTGCTCGCCAATGACTGTGCAGATGCGGCCGAGAACCCCAGCGTCATTGGAGATCGCCACGTCCAGCGTCACGGAATAAGCCGGCGCGTGGCGGCCGGATTCCCAGTGCAGATCGACCCAGCGTGTGGGCTGTTCTTCCAGTTCCTCGAGGGCCGGGCAGTCGATGGCGTGGACGATGACGCCGCGACCGGGGTAGGTGATGCCGACAATGCGTTCGCCGGGAACCGGCTGGCAGCATTGCGCGCGCTTGAAGGTCTGGTCGGCCCCGAGGCCGATGACGGGGCGCTGCGCGTCGACCTCGTCCTTTTGCGAGGTCGAAAGCTCGGGGTAGAGGGTTTCCAAGACCTTGCGCGCGGTCAGTTCGGCGGAGCCCAAGCGGGCGAGGAGGTCGGTTTCATCCGCCAGCCCCAGCATCTTGGCGGCGGTGCGCAGGGCCTTGTCCGTGGCTTTGCGGCCCACATGGTCAAAGGCGGCGCGGGCGAGTTCCTGGCCCAGTTTGACGAAGCGGCCGCGGTCTTCTTCGCGCAAGGAGCGGCGGATGGCGGCTTTGGCGCGGCCGGTGGTGACAATGTCGATCCACGAGGATTGCGGACGCTGGCCCTCGGCGGTGATGATCTCGACCGACTGGCCGTTCTTCAGGCGGGTCCAAAGGGGGACGCGGATGCCGTCGATCTTGGCCGAGACGCAGGAATTGCCGATGCGGGTGTGGATGGCATAGGCGTAGTCGAGGGGCGTGGCACCGCGCGGCAGTTGCACAACGTCGCCTTTTGGGGAGAAGCAGAAGACCTGATCGGAATACATCTCGAGTTTGACGTTTTCCAGAAATTCGTCGTGGTCGCCCGCGTCGAAGCGTTCGGTCAGGCCGGCGATCCACTTGGCGGGATCGACGGCGAAGGGGTTCTTGGCGCGGACACCTTCGCGGTAGGACCAGTGGGCGGCCACACCGGCTTCGGCCACTTCGTGCATTTCGCGGGTGCGGATCTGGACCTCGACCCGCTTGCCGTCACGGCCGGAGACGGAGGTGTGAATCGAACGGTAGCCGTTCGATTTCGGCTGGCTGATGTAGTCCTTGAAGCGGCCCGGCACGGCGCGCCAGCGTTGGTGGATCGCGCCAAGGATGCGGTAGCAGTCACCCACGTTCATGCAGATGATGCGAAAGCCGTAGATATCCGAAAGGCGGGAGAAGGCGAGGTCCTTCTCCTGCATCTTGCGCCAGATCGAATAGGGCTTTTTCGCCCGGCCATAGACGTCGGCGTCGATCTTCTCGCGTTCCAGTTCGGTGCGGATGTCGGCGGTGATCTGGTGGACCACGTCGCCGGATTCCTTCTGCAGGGTCAGGAAGCGGCGGATGATGGAATTGCGCGCCTCGGCGTTCAGGACGCGGAAGCCGAGGTCTTCCAGCTCTTCGCGCATCCATTGCATCCCCATGCGACCGGCGAGGGGGGCATAGATGTCCATCGTCTCACGCGACTTCTGGATCTGCTTTTCCGGCGACATGCTTTTGATTGTGCGCATGTTGTGCAGGCGGTCGGCGAGCTTCACCAGAATGACCCGCAGGTCCTTTGACATCGCCATGAACAGCTTGCGGAAGTTCTCGGCCTGTTCGGACTGGCCTTGGGACAATTGCAGGTTGGTCAGCTTGGTGACGCCATCGACCAGTTCGGCGACTTCATGGCCAAACAGGCGCTCTACCTCGGTGTAGGTGGATTTGGTGTCTTCGATCGTGTCGTGCAGCAGGGCGGTGACGATGGTGGCGTCGTCTAGCTGCTGTTCGGTCAGGATGGCCGCCACGGCAACCGGATGGGTGAAGTAGGGTTCACCGGATTTGCGGAACTGACCCTCGTGCATTTTCAGGCCGTAGGCATAGGCCTGACGGATGAGAGCAGAGTTCGTGCGCGGATTATAGTTGCGGACGAGGGCGATCAGGTCTTCGACGTCGATCATCCTCGTCCTGCACTTTCCGACCCGAGGGTCAGTTGTCGCCTTGCGCTTCCATCAGCGCACGCAACAGCTTTTCTTCTGACATGTCGTCCTGCATCGGGCGGTCAATCTCGCCCGACATCAAAAGCGCCATCTGATCGTCTTCCGGCTCGTCGACCTCGATCTGGGTCTGATAGCTTTCGATCATGCGTTCGCGCAGGACCGAGGCGATCTGAGTTTCGTCCGCGATCTCGCGCAATGCGACGACCGGGTTCTTGTCGTTGTCACGGTCCACCGTCACGGCAGAGCCGGACTGGATCTCGCGCGCCCTATGGGCGGCCAGCATTACCAGTTCGAACCGGTTCGGAACCTTGTCAACGCAATCTTCAACCGTCACGCGGGCCATGGATGCTCCAATAGTTGGGGGCTCGGGAACGGCCTAGATAAGCTTCGCAAATTCTCTTGACAAGCGGCAAATGCGCCGCAGTCCAAGGCTAAAGCGGGCGAACCGCGTCTATTTCCGCCGGTGGCAGGGAATGGAGCATTTCGGTGACGGTCTTGCCTGTGACGGGATGGCGCCAATCGGGGGCGATGTCCATCAGCGGCACCAGAACGAAAGCGCGGTCCTGCAGGCGCGGATGCGGGAGAATCAGGGTCTGCGGCGCTTGTGTGGTCTGGCATTCGGCGGGCAGGTCGTGCCAGTGGGTCCAGCCCGCCAGATCGGGCAGAACCAGATCCGAGACGGCGAGCAGGTCAAGGTCCAATGTCCGCCCGCCCCAGCGGCGCGCGCGGGTGCGGCCAAAATGGGCCTCGACCTCATGCAGGACGGCCAGGAGGGCTTGAGGTGATAAGACCGTGTCCAAGATGGCCGCGGCATTCACATAATCGGGACCTGCACCCGCCGGAAAGCACGGGGTGGCGTGAAATCGACTGAGTTTCCGAACCGTCAATCCCTTTGATTGCAGTAAAGAAACCGCTTCCTGCTGTACGTTAAGTGGTTCTTTACCATTCCATGGCAAATTGCCGCCAAGCGCCAAGAATGCCTCTATATGCCGTACGGTCATAGGCGGTACACTTTCGTATAGGGACACTTGTTTGGTATAATTCAGCCTGATACGCGACACAGATGATCTTTTATCGCCGGCATTGCACGTCGTCGCCAGCGGACAAGACAGGCGGAGGTTTGAAGGGAAAATAGATGTTTTACAAGGACGAGCGTCTCGCACTGTTCATCGACGGGTCTAACCTTTATGCAGCGGCCAAGGCGCTGGGGTTTGACATCGACTACAAGTTGCTTCGTCAAGAGTTCATGCGCCGCGGCCGGTTGCTGCGTGCCTTCTACTACACGGCCCTTTTGGAGAATGACGATTATTCTCCGATCCGCCCGCTGGTCGATTGGCTGAACTACAACGGCTTCACCATGGTGACCAAGCCCGCGAAAGAATACACCGACAGCCAGGGCCGCCGCAAGGTCAAGGGCAACATGGACATCGAACTGACGGTCGATGCCATGGAACTGGCACCGCGTGTCGACCATGTCGTGCTATTCTCGGGCGATGGTGACTTCCGCCCGCTGGTGGAAAGCCTGCAGCGTCAGGGGGTTCGCGTCTCTGTCGTCTCGACCATCCGCAGCCAGCCGCCGATGATCGCCGACGAACTGCGCCGCCAGGCCGACAACTTCATCGAACTTGACGAGCTGCGCGAAGTCATCGGCCGCCCGCCGCGCGAACCGCGCCCGATGGAACAACAGGATGTATCGATCGAAGCCAAGTGAGGCTTTGATCCCGCGTTCGAACAGACCCAAAAGGCCGGAGCGGGTGACTGGTTTGGCCTTTGGCATTGCTCCGCGCCTTGAGTTCACTCTGCCAAGAGGCGATGTCTTGGCCTAGGTCGGCCTCAGGCGCCAGGTGACGGGCGGGCGCAAGCGGGCCTCGATCCTGTGGTTCGCCTCGGCGGGCGTTGGGCTGCCCCTGATGCCCGAGGCTTGGGTGGGTGCGCAGAGTGAGCAGAAGCCTTGGATCGCATTCGCCCTGACTTTTGGCGTGCAGTTTGTGCTGTTGATGGGCTTTTGTGGCGGTAAAACGCCAGTGGGAAGCCTACGGCCTGCTACCCGCCAGCCGCCCGGCAAGGTTTCAGGACCGGGGCGACCACCTGTCCAGCACCGCCCCGGATGGCAGCACGCTGAACCTGCTGCCCGAGATGATCGGCCAGATCACCGAGACACCGACGCATATGTTCTTCACCGCCCGGAGTTCCGTGCTGATCTTGCCGACCTCGGTCTTCCGGCGCGAGCAGGGCAAGCACGCCGTGGCCGTCAAGTGCCTGGAGAAGGTCGAAGCGCTGGACGTTTGACCGGATATGGACGTTGTTTTCTTTGTCGCCAGAGTGCGCTAGGTCATGCCCAAGGAGCGCGCCATGACCCCCCAGATGACCCCACTGACCCTTTACCTCGCCGCCCCGCGCGGCTTTTGCGCCGGTGTCGACCGGGCGATAAAGATCGTTGAACTGGCCCTGCAGAAGTGGGGCGCGCCGGTCTATGTCCGGCATGAGATCGTGCACAACAAATTCGTCGTTGATGGCCTTCGCGCCAAAGGAGCCGTTTTTGTCGAGGAATTGGAAGAGTGCCCCGCCGACCGTCCGGTGATCTTCTCGGCCCATGGCGTGCCGAAATCGGTGCCCGAGGCGGCGCAGGCGCGTCAGATGATCGCGGTGGATGCGACCTGCCCTCTGGTCACCAAGGTGCATAACGAAGCGGCACGCCACTCCGAAGCGGGCTTGCAGATGGTGATGATCGGCCACGCGGGCCATCCCGAGACCGTGGGCACAATGGGACAACTGCCCGAGGGTGAGGTCCTGCTGGTGGAGACGGCGGAAGACGTGGCAGCCCTCGACGTGCGCGACGAAGGAAAACTGGCCTATATCACCCAGACAACCCTGTCGGTGGATGACACCGCCGGGATCGTGGCGGCCTTGCAGGCACGGTTTCCCGCCATTGTCGGGCCGCACAAGGAAGACATCTGCTACGCCACCACCAACCGTCAGGCGGCGGTCAAGGCGATTGCGGGCAAGATTGACGCGCTTCTGGTGATCGGCGCGCCGAACTCGTCGAACTCCAAGCGGCTGGTTGAGGTGGGCAAGGCGGCTGGCTGCGCCTATGCGCAACTGGTTCAGCGGGCCGCAGAGATCGACTGGCGCGCGTTGGAGGGGATCAGTGCCGTGGGGGTGACGGCGGGGGCCTCGGCCCCGGAGGAACTGGTGAACGAGGTGATTGACGCCTTCCGGGCGCGCTACGCCGTGACCGTGGAACTGGTCGAAACCGCGCAGGAAAACATCGAATTCAAGGTGCCGCGCCTGCTGCGGGAGCCGGCATGATCCCCAGACCCGCCCTTGTGTTAGGGCTCGCCGGTCTGTTGCCGTTCTTGTGGAATGTGGCGACCGTAATCTCTCCGGCACTGGCCGATCTGGGCCTGCATTGGGTCGGGCCAAGGTTTGTCGGTCCCTATGTCGGGCTGGCTTACGGCACGGTCATTCTGGCCTTCATGTCCGGCGTACTTTGGGGCTTTGCGGTGCGGGCCAGGGCCAAGGCCGGGCTTTTCTATGCGCTGTCGGTCATCCCCGCCCTTTGGGCGTTCGCCTTCGTGGGCGGCGGACCGCTTCAGGCGACCTACTGGCTTGTCGTGGGATTTGTGGGCCTTCTGGGCCTGGACTGGTACTTTGGCAGCCAAGGCCTGACCCCGCCGTGGTGGATGAGTTTGCGGGTGCTGCTGACGACATGCGTGGTGGCAAGCCTGTTGGCCACGGTGCTGGCATGAGCGAGATTTTCGCCTATACCGACGGTGCCTGTTCCGGCAACCCCGGCCCCGGCGGCTGGGGCGTCTTGATGATCGCACGCGAAGGCGGGCAGGTCGTCAAAGAGCGCACCCTGAGCGGGGGCGAGGCGCATACCACCAACAACCGGATGGAACTGATGGCCGCCATCGCGGCTTTGGAGGCGCTGACCAAGCCGGTGGAGATCACCATCGTCACCGACAGCGCTTACGTGAAGAACGGTATCACCGAATGGATGGACAACTGGAAGCGCAAGGGCTGGCGGACGGCGGGCGGGCCGCCGGTCAAGAATGTCGATCTATGGCAAAGGCTTGACGCCGCGCGCGCGAGCCACACGGTGGTCTGGCGCTGGATCAAGGGTCATGCGGGTCACGCCGAGAATGAGCGGGCCGATGAACTGGCCCGCGCGGGAATGGCGCCCTTCAAACCGGCAAAGTGATCAGATCCAGTCGAGGCTGATGCGGCCCGAGGGATGGTTGCGGGCAATCGTCTCGCGCAGCTTGCGGTAGCGCGGGCGCAGTTCCTTGAACTTGTGCTCGTGCGTCTCAGCCACGAGCGCGCGGATGTTGGTGAACAGGTCCTCGCGGTCCATCGCCTCCAGCACGTCGAGTTCAGAGCCTTCGATATCCATCTTGATGAAGGCGATGCTGCCGCGCCTGGCCACTTCGTCGCGCAGGAATGTGGGGAAGTCGATCAGGGGCACTTCGACCGTGTTGCCAGTATCGACCCCGGCGGCACCCGAAAGGATGGTGCTTTTGGTTGAGGCGAGGCGGGGGTTTGCTTCGAAATTCTCGCCGCGCATCAGGCTCACAGTGCCGGTGCCGACGCCAACAGCGGCGTTGACCAGTGACACGTTGGACTGTCCGGCGAACCGTTCTGTCAGCTTTTCGAAGGTGACGGGATCGGGCTCAAAGGCGATGACATCCGCGCCGGTGGCGGCCAGAACTTTGGTCACATCGCCCCGGTTGGCCCCAAGATCAATCGCAAGGTCGCCGGGGCGCAACAGCGACGAGATGGCTTTCATGTAGCCGCGCGCCCAGGCCTCTTGCCCGCTGCGTTTGGCGCGGCGGGTCATTTCGGCCATGCGGAGTTCGGCATCAAGCCGCAGGGATCTTTCCTTCTCGACGTCGTTGGCCTCAGCTTCGGACGGTGTCGTCTGCGGATGGGTCATCATTCTTCCAAAGCTTTGGTTGGGTCGACGCCCACCTGCTCGCACATCCGTGCGGCGTAGGAATTGGGCAAGGGCGGATTCTTGCGCCACCAAGGCTTGGTGCCGTTGGTGTAGAGGTGAACCGACAAGGTATGCACGGTAAAATGGCCTTCGACCCGTCCATAGGGGTCGTAAAAGACATCGTTCAACTGAAAGGGTACGGGGTACAGATAGTCGGGCGTCAGGGCCTTCTCATAATCGCCGGTCTGCTGGGCGAACCATGTGAAGGCCTGCGGGCCGAAAGCGGTCCGCTCGGCATTGTAGATGCGTACGGCCTGCGGCAGGTGCGGGTCCTGCTTTTCGATCTTCTTGCGCTGCTGCTTGTTGAACCAGGGCGGGGCGGCGGGCAGGTTGACGTAGTAGTCGAGCAACTGGTGGATCAGGTCGCCATCCTTCGGGATATAGACCACGCCGCAGTTCAGGGCACCTCGGAAGCCATGACCGGCATAGATGTTGCGCATCTCATCCGGAAAGGGCCGGTGGCAGAAGGCGTCGCAGTCGATCCAGACGGCATCGGTGGCCTGGATCATCTTGTAGCGGAAGACGTTGGACAGGAAGCTTTCCGAAGTTTGCGCCACGATGTCACGGTCGATCGTCATGATCTCGGACGCCGGTTTGACGACGACGCCATCGGGCACGTTCGAGACGGTGTCGGTGCAATACAGCGTTGTCGGGTGGCCCTGTTGCACGTGGCTGAGAAGACACAGCTGGTTGAGGTAGTGCAGTCTCTCGCCGATCCACAGGGATGCGACCGGGCGACGCAGAGGACTGTTCATGATCTACCTCAGCCAAAAGATTACTTCCGATACAGTGGCGAAACTTCCGGTCAGTGTCGAGAGCGTGGCGTCATCGGCTTGATCTTAAGGTTGATCTTCTCTGTAACACAGATCTTGGCGCCAGTTCCGCGCGACCACGTCGGCTGGACGGGCGGCGGCGATCAGATCCTGCAGGCGGCCGGCGAGCGTCTTGCGCGTGAGGAATTCATCGACACCGCATCACATCGCCAACTCCCGAGGCTGCCGCCTTCCCAAGCCATCATCGCCACCTCACCGGGTCCGGTCCATCTTCGCGGTCGCTCGGATAGACGGTGATCGGGCCAAAGCCGCTCGGGCGATGGTGAGCCAATGATCGTAAAAGGTTGGGGCCTTCGCTCTTGGCTGCGCTCAGCAGAGGGTCCGGCAGATTTTCGTCATTTTTACACCGGCGATCAAGCGGGCGAGTGCGGTTTTGTATCTTCCAACTCAATCAACCGGTTCGACGTGTTGGTGCGGTGGTGAAACTGGATCCGTCTCGCCAGAGAATGGGCTGGAAATGCCGGATCGACTGTGCTCTTTCTACGGGCATTGGCAGGAATGGGGATGAAGGCGGTCCATCATGGCGGCTCGTGTTGCGCGCAAACCTACCTCGACCTGGCACCGTTTCATCGCCGATAGATCGGTATCCTTCGTGCAGAATCCGGTGGTGCGCCGCAGCGACCACTTCTTCCTGATGGGCAGTTGTTTTGCCGAAGAGATTCGCATCGTGCTGAACCGTGTTCTGGGAGCAGCGCAGGTCGGGCCTGACATGGCCTCGGTCATCTTTGACCCAGCGGTGTCCAGCATCGACGAGTTACCCGAACGCAACCACATGAACACCTACAATGCCTATTCGGTGCTGCAAGAGATTGAGCGAATCTTGGGCCTGTGGACACCGGCACCCGATGATTACTGGCATGTCGACGGCAAACTGCAATGCCCTTACCGGCGACTTGTCTTTGCCGACACCCCTGAGATTTTCGCCGATATCACCGCCAAGCTGGACACCGCTTTCCGGGCTGGCTTTGCTGCGGCGGATCATTTTGTCTTCACCTTCGGGATGACAGAAGTGTTCGTCAATCGTGCCTCCGGCAGGGCAGCGAACCAGAAGCCCGGCTATTTCAAGGCCGGCGGGGCGGAGGAGACGACCTACCGGAGCACGACTTTTGCTGACAACCATTCAACCATCACCCGCATCGTCGACCTGATCACGGCGCAGAAGCCCGAGGCCAAGATTTTCGTCACTGTCTCGCCCGTGCCCTTGGCCCGGACGTTTTCGGGCGATGACATCGTTGTGGCCAACACGCGGTCCAAGGCCACCCTGCGCGCCGTTCTGGCCGAGGTGGCCGAGACGCGCCCGAATGTCATCTATTTCCCGTCTTATGAGGCGGTTCTGGCCTCAGGCGATGGAGCGTGGATGCCGGATGGCCGCCACATTCGCCGCGCGGTCGTGGAAAACATCACCCGTGCCTTTGTGGCCAGCGCCTTTTATCCCGATGAGTCGGCCGAAGCGGTGCCTGCGGAGGGGACGCGAGAAGGTCTGGCCTGAAAGCTCGGGCCCGGTGGCTCAGGTCTCATCCGAGGCGGTACGGAACTCCCGGGCAATGTGGGGGTCGAAGCGTTGGGTCGGTCCGTATTCCAGTTCGGACAGAAGGCCGTCCAGTTCGGCAAGACCGGGATGCCAGAGGTCCAACATCCGTCCATAGAAGATGATTTGCGCTGGCGGCGGCGCGAGGCCGGGCAGCAAGTTCTCCAGCACCTCGAGCGACAGGCGCGGGTCGGCCAGCAGCAGCGCATCGGGTTTGATGCGCTGCACCAAAGCTGCGATGGCCTGCACCGGGTCGTCGAGGACAGCGTCCGAAAGGTGGAATTTCGGGCCGAAGAGGCGGTCGTTCCGTTCCATGATATGCGCCATCAGGGCGCGGAGCGAGGGATTGTCCTCCTGCAGCGTCAGCCGAAGATCAGGGCGTTCGCGCGCCAGATGCAGGCCAAGGAAGCCTGCGGCGGAGCCTATTTCCAGCACCGTAGCGGCCTTGGGCAGGACCGAGTGGAGCTTCCGCGCCAGACCGCGCTCGAATTTACCCGCGCGGATCAGCGCCAAACCGGTTGTGGAGAAGATCCGGGCCTCCAGCGGAAGTTTCACCTGATGGTTTTCCGCCCACTCTGCCGTGACGTTGCAGGATGGATCGGGCGTACCAGACAGATAAAGCCCCATCGGCACCTGTTGGCCCATAGCCTTGGGTTCGGCCTCGCGGTCTGCCTTGGCCTTGGCGTTGCGGCGCTTTTCGACATCGGTCATCAAGGCTGCGATCTTCTCCTTGTCGCGCGGCTGCGGCGGTTTGGCAGTGATCTGGCTGATCGGGACCGCCGAGGCTTTCGCCAGATTGGCCACCAATTCCCGATAGGCCTCGGTCTGGCGCAACGCGGCCAGACGGGTTTCGGCGCGGGCCAGGGCGGCGAAGTGCAGCCGGTTGACCTCAGGGTCCGACAAGAGCGCGGCAATGATTTCGTTCCGGCGGGCGGAGTAGCGGAGCATGGTGTCGTCGGGCACCTCGTTGCGGTCTTGCAGGGACCAGTAGTCGGAATTGTACTTGTCGGCCTTGTTGTTGACATTGCCGCGCAGTTTGCGGAGGGCATAGCTTTCGACCGATTTCACCGCGTAGTGGTTCAGTTGTACCCAGTCGTAGCCCACGGTGCGGGTGATCGAGCGCCAGCCGCGGAACTTGAAGTAGTCCTCCATGACACGGCCCGATCCCGTCAGCCATTTCACGCGGTCGGGGAAATCGGTCTGGATGTGGCGGGTTTTCATCTTGGGGCGGTGGATGCCGAATTTCCAATAGTCGGGGTCGAACTTGAACAGGGTTTTCACTCCCCAGCCCTTGTTCCATGTGGGGGGGGCGGCCATCCGGTATTGTTCGGTTACCGGGGCGCGTGACCAGCCGACCACCCCTGCCGAGCCGAAGACGCGCCATGTCACCACGATGCCGTTGGCGTCCAGCGCCACGGTGGCATCCAGCAGGCTGTCGACCCTGCCATCGCCATGGCGGATCGCCAGAAATTCGTCAGCGTCAAACACCATGACCCAGTCGGAGAGACAGGCTACAGGTTCGACCTGCGCATAGTTCAGCGCCGAGGGCTGCGGGCGCTGGCCCTCCGGAATGACATTGCGGCGGTGGTGGACCAGACCCAAGGCCTCCAACCGGAGCAGCATGTCATCGGTGCCGTCAGAACAGTCGTTGGTGTAGACCAGAAGGTCGGTAAAGCCCACCGCCAGATGATGCGCCACCCATTCCACGACAAAGGGGCCCTCGTCCTTCATCATCGATACGGCGGTGACCTGCCCATGCGGGCTGCGATGCGGCTTCAGCGCAAAGTCCACCGTGCCCCACAGCGGACTGGCCCCGCGCGGCCGTCCGGTCAAAGGTGCAAGCACGCGGGCGGGGCCTTTGCCCTTCGGCGCGGGTTTCTTGCCGTCGCTCGTGTCGTTGCTCATGGTCACTCTGCTGATAGCCCTCGGTTCAACCCTAGGCCTGCGGGCGAAGCTGCGGCAAGGTCCTGTCGAGGAAAACCTGCGGGCAAGCGCCATTCTGTTCGGCAACCGCACATCCGGAGGGCGCGGGTGCCCCATGGGGGGATTTCAGCCCATCGCGGGAACGTCAATTGAATTGAAAGACGATCATGCTCATCTGATTGTGGATCCTTGAGGGGAGTCTGCCGTGGAAGCACCCAGTTTGATTGAGGAAATCCGGTTCGGCTATGGTCCGCGCCGGGGATATGAAGTTTCGCCCGGAGGGCTTGAGCCGGACCGCCTGCTGGCGCAACTGACCGCCGATGACCCCGCCGCCGCTGTCTGGAACCGGCCGTCGATGGCGGATCGGATGACCGAGCTTGTCCAGATGCGTGACGACAAGATGGCGGGAATGGATGTCAAGCCCAAAGCCAGACAATCCAGCGCCAGCATGGATCTGAAGAAAATCGAGCAGGGCGACGCGGCGACCTTCTTTGCCCGGCCCGCCGTGGCGACCCTTGGCTTTGTCGAGCGGTTGGTCAACCTGTGGGCGAACCGGATCACCGTCTCCAACACCTCGCAAGGGGTGGGCCATCATATCCAGACCTTCCGGGACGAGGCGATCCGGCTCAACATCGCGGGCCGTTATGCCGACATGCTGAAGGCGACACTCTGGCATCCGGCGATGCAGGTCTATCTGACCCAGACCGACTCGATCGGGCCGAACTCGCGGGTAGGGCTTCGCAAGGGCAAGGGCCTGAACGAGAACCTCGCGCGCGAGTTTCTGGAACTCCATTCCATGGGCAAGGGCTATACCCAGACCGATGTGACCGAACTGGCCAAGCTGCTGGCCGGGATGGTCCATGACCAGAACGGGCCCCATGTGGAAAAGGGCCGGGCGGAACCGGGCGAAAAGCACATCCTTGGGCAAACCTATGGCGAGGGCAAGGGACAGATCAACGCCTTGGTCGAGGATGTGGCGCATCGACCCGAGACGGCAGCGGCGGTGGCCTTCTTTCTGGCCCGCCATTTCATCGCCGATAGCCCGCCGCCGGATCTGGTTCAGGGGCTGACTGCAACTTATCTGGCCGAGGACACCGCATTGGTGCCGTTGTACCGCACTCTGTTGCAGCACCCTTCCGCCGCCGATCCCAACCGCCGGAAAATCCGCTCTCCGCAAGAATTCGCGGTGGCCTCGCTGCGGTTGATGGGGTTGGACGGGATGGAGAAGGGGATGCTTGGCTTCAACAAGACGTCGATGATGGTCCCGGTCTATCTGGCCAACATGGGTCAGCAACCGTTCAAACCCCTGCGCCCGGATGGCTGGCCCGAGGTGGCTTCGGGCTGGATGACCCCGCCGATGGTCGCCTCGCGCATCGATTGGGCCACCGATCTGGCGCGGGCGACCGGGGACCGTGTCGATCCGGTGGCCTTGATCGACTTCGCCTTGGGCGATATGGCCAGCCCCCTGCTGCGCCGCGCCGTCGCCGGAGCCGAACAACGCTGGGAGGGATTGGCCGTGCTGATCGCCTCGCCCGATTTCAGCCGGAGATAACAAGATGCCGCAAGATATGCTTCTGTCGCGCCGTGCCTTTCTGATCGGCTGTTCGGTGGCAGCCTCACCGCTTTTGACGCCGGTGACCTTCGCCGCCGCACCCGGAGATAACCGGCTGGTGGTGATCATCCTGCGCGGGGCGATGGATGGGCTGGACGTGGTCCGCCCGACCGGCGATCGGGCCTATGCCGCGCTGCGCCCGACGCTGGCGGCGGCGACGGGCCCGGCGCTGAACGATTTCTTCACGCTGAACCCCGCCGCTGCCGGTCTGATGCCGCTGTGGGACGCCAAGGAACTGGCCTTCGCCCATGCGGTGGCCACGCCATATCGCGGTGGCCGCAGTCACTTCATCGGTCAGGACGCGCTGGAGAACGGCACGGGCGGCGAGAACGGCGACCAGACCCCCAGCCACGACGGTTGGCTGAACCGCGCCCTCTTCCTGCTGCCCGGCGCGCGGGCCGACACGGCCGTCTCGGTCGGCCAGCAACGCTTGCTGGTTCTGGATGGCGCGCATGATACGGACCATTGGTTTCCGGTGGCCGAAAGCCCGCTGTCGGCACAGGGGCAGGACCTTATGTCTGCGGTGAATGCGGCCGATCCGCTGTTTGCGGACCCCTTCGCCCAAGCCCAGCACCTCGCCCGCGCCATGGACGGCGAGCAAGCGCCGAAAGGCAAGCTCGCCTATGGTCAACTCGGGGGCTATGTGGCCGAGCGGCTTACGGGTGCTGCGCGGATTGCCAGCTTCTCGTTCGGCGGCTGGGACACGCATCATCAGCAGGCCAAGACCATGGTGGCGCAGTTGACCAGCCTGTCAGAGGCCTTGCTGGCGATGAAAGCGGGTCTTGGCCGGGTCTGGGGCACGACCTTGGTGGTGGCGATGACCGAATTCGGCCGCACGGCGCGCGAGAACGGCAGCGCCGGCACCGATCACGGCACCGGTGGCGTGGCGCTTCTGGCGGGCGGCGCGCTGAAGGGGGGGCGCATTCTGGGCAAATGGCCGGGCCTTGCCGATGGTCAGCTTCTGTCGGAACGTGACCTGATGCCCACCGGCGACGTCCGCGCCTACCCGGCCTGGGCGCTGCGGGCGATGTTCGGCGTTACAGCGGATGGACTGCAATCCACTGTCTTCCCCAGCCTGGACCTCGGCACGGACCCGGGCCTACTGCTCTAATCAAACGGAGCGCCAGAGGGCACTTTCCTTTGTCTCGCCTCTGGCGTGCCGCCAACCGGCGCGGGATGCGCTTTGCAGGGGTAATTGGGCAAAGAGCAAAGGTCAGGCGCGCCGGCCATTTCACCGAGGCACAAATACCCACGGGAGGTCCGGAGGGAGTGAAACCCTCCGGCCGTGTTGCAGCAGGCTGACGTCGGACTTGCTATTCCCAAACGGGCGTTTACGCTTGATCCATGGCCCGCCCCAGAACGCTGTCAGATTCTGCCGTCTTTTCCGCCATCCTCAGGATGATCGCAGCGGAAGGCGAAAAAGCCGTCGCCTTCTCGTCGGTCGCTCGTGCCACCGGACTGGCCGGGGCCTCGCTGGTGCAGCGCTATGGCGCATTGCCATCCATGGTAGAGGCGGCCCTGTCTTGGGGCTGGGATGAACTGGACGGGCAGGTGACGGCGGTCGAGGCCGAGGTGGCGGCGGCGGACAAGGGCCCGCAGGCGCTTTTGAAAGCCTTGGGAGAGCGTGCCGGTAACCTGCCGATGGCCGCCCTGCTGGCCGCAAGTCTGCGGCATGCCCGCCTGCGCCTGCGGGCGGCGGCGTGGCGTGCCCGCATCGAGGCACTGCTTGCGGCGCGCACCCATGACGGCGAACGCGCGGCGATGCTGTTCGCGCTCTGGCAGGGGCAGGTTCTGTGGGACGAAATGGGCGAGCGCGGGTTTCGCCTCAAGGATGCGTGGAAGCGCCTTGGGTAGTGGGCAGGCCGGTGTAGTGCGCTAACGCCGGGCGATGTAGGTTTTCCATAGCCAGATCAAGATCAAAGCCCCGACCACTGCGCCGACAAAGCCTGCCATCCAGCCGGTCAGTTCGATCAGCAGACGGATCAGCAACCCGCCCATGAGGGCCCCGCCGACGCCAATGGCGATGGTTGTGGGAATATCGGTCTGGATGCGCATCATTCGCGTTGCCAGAAAGCCAGCCGCCGCTCCCACGATCAAAAGCAACACGAATTCCATCTCACACCTCCATGGCCGGCACAACATATGGGGGCCGCGGGGCAAGAAGTGAAGTGCCCTCTTGCCAGATCAACGTCCATCAGCCATGCCATGCGCCATGAACAATACCCCCGCCTCCGCCGTCCTTGACGCCTTTCTGGCCCCCTTGGCCCGCCTTGCCGCCCGGCATCCCGGGATCGAGGGTCAGGTTCTTTGGGCGGCCGAAATCGAAGACGGCTGGCAGGTGCAGGATGATGCCGCAGAGATGCTGGATGCCGAGGAAATTCCCTTTTATGTCGAGGGTTTGGCGATGGAGGGCTTCGGCCTTTTGTGGCAGGCCATGGCAGAGTTGGGCGATACGGCCCCCGATCACATCCTGCTGATGGTCTGGGAGCCGGGTGCTACGCCGCCGCCCGCGCCGATGGCGGCGGAAGGTTGGTCCATCCTGTCCAGCGACCGCTGGGAAGGTGCTACAAGAGGATGAGGACGATGTGCCGCAATTTCCCCCTATGATCCAACTCGCCGTGCCCCCCGCCTTGCCCCGACCCCACGCGCGTGAGGTGCTTCTATGGGCCGTTGGTGTGCTGCTGGGGTTGTTGTTTGTCGATCTGATTCTGTGGCTTGCAAGCCATCGGACCCTTCTGCCGGATGCAGCTATTCTGTCCCATCCCTTGCTGATTGCGCCGTTTGGCGCCTCGGCCGTGCTGATCTTTGCCGCACCGGCCAGCCCCATGGCCCAGCCTTGGCCGGTCATGGTGGGCAATGGACTTGCGGCGCTTTGTGCCGTGGCTGTGCTCCAGCTCGGGCTTCCGCCGCTGGTGACCTTGGCGGCGGCAACCTTTCTGGCCGTGGTGGCAATGGCCTTCGCCCGCGCCCTGCATCCGCCCGGCGGGGCGGTGGCCTTGGCGACGGTGCTGGCGGCACAACCGGGGAATATACAGGGTCTGGCCGATCTGGTGGTGACGGTCATTCTGGGTTCTGCCCTCTTGGTGGCCTTCGGGATGGCCTATCACCGGGTCACGGCGCGCAGCTATCCCTTCCGTGCCAC
The DNA here is from genome assembly GCA_947453525.1 of Paracoccaceae bacterium. GTDB lineage: Bacteria > Pseudomonadota > Alphaproteobacteria > Rhodobacterales > Rhodobacteraceae > Stagnihabitans. The sequence continues at coordinate 20,874 of CANGHD010000045.1, forward strand.
GCCCGCAGCGCCGCCCGCGCCCGAACGGCGGCTGGCGCCCACGCCGCTCGCCTTGGCATCTGCGCTGGACCGGTTGCGGCTTGGCACGATTCTTGGGGTCGAGGATCTGGCGCAACTGATTGAAACCGCAGAGGAAACGGTAGTCAGCCAATCGGTGGGCCTTAGCGCCGCCGACATCATGACCCCGGATCCTGTCACCGTCAGGCCCGAGGCGGACTGGCGTGCCTTGTCGGCCCTGTTCGTACAACACGGGTTTCGCAGCATTCCGGTCGTCGATACTTTGGGTCGGTTTGTCGGTTTGATCACGGTTCAGGACATTCTGCGGCCCGGGGCGCAGGGCCTGACGGCGCGCCATCTGCTGGACGTGACCGACATTCTGCCGCCCGGAGCGCAGCTGGCCGATTTGCTGCCGCCCTTGGCGCAGGGCCATCAGCCGGCGCTGCCGGTGGTGGATGCCGATGGCATCCTGTTGGGGATCATCACCCGGTCCGACATTGTCGCGGCCCTTGTTCACGCCATGTCCCACATCTGACCGGAGCGCCCCATGTCGGACACCTATGCCAAGCTTCATGCCGACTGCGCTGCACGTGGCACGCGTCTGTTCACAGTGACCGTTCAGGACGAGGCCGCAGGGCTGGCGCGGCGGTCCTATACCTCGCACGCCGTGGAATATCCGGTGTCAGGCACCAAGCCTTTGACGCGGGATGGCTGGTATGATCAGTGCATCGGCGGACGTCAGGTCTTTGTGGCCAATACGGTGCCGGAGTTTGCCAAGTACTTCTTCGACCATGCGCTGATCACCTCGCTGGGCTTGGGGTCTTGCATCAATATCCCGATATTTCAAGCGGATGGCCCGGTCTATGGCACGGTAAACCTTTTGGCCGAAGCGGGGCACTTCACGCCCGAAAAGCTGGCCGCCTATGCGGCGCTGATCGCACGGGATCACGCGGCTCTGGTGGCCGAGATGGCGCAGATCTGAACTGTCAGTAAAACTGGACAGATGAATTCCAGCGTGTAGTCTTTTGGGCAAGAGAGGCGTCTGATTTCCGGCAGCCTCCGCACATATCACAACAGCGCATGGGAGGATGGAATGGATCGTCGTTCGTTTCTGGGGAAAGCCGCGGTTGGCGGGATAGGGGCGGCGGGGGCGGCACTGCTCGCCTCTCCGGTGGTGGCGCAGGCGGCGCCGAAAGTGACGTGGCGCATGACCTCGTCGTTCCCCAAGTCGCTGGATACCATATTTGGGGGTGCGGTGACTTTGGCCAATGCGGTGGCGGCGGCGACCGATGGCGCGTTCAGCATTCAGGTCTTTGCGGCCGGTGAGATCGTCCCCGGCCTGCAGGCGGCGGATGCGACGGCGGCGGGGACCGTGGAGGCGTGCCACACCACCGCCTATTACTATTGGGGCAAGGATCCGGCCTGGGCCTTGGCCACGGCGGTGCCCTTCAGCCTGAACGCCCGGCAGATGAACGCGTGGTACTACTACGGCGACGGCATCGCCCTGACCAACGAGTTCTTCAATGCCCAAGGTTTGCACGCCTTCCCGGCGGGCAACACCGGGGCGCAGATGGGCGGCTGGTATCGCAAGGAAATCAACACGGTAGATGACCTCAAGGGTCTGAAGATGCGCATCGGCGGCTTTGCCGGCAAGGTGCTGGAGCCCTTGGGTCTGGTACCGCAGCAACTGGCGGCGGGCGACATTTATCCTTCGCTGGAAAAGGGCACGATCGACGCGGCGGAATTTGTCGGCCCCTATGACGACGAGAAGCTGGGTTTCGTGAAAGTGGCGCCCTACTACTATTACCCCGGCTTCTGGGAGGGCGGTCCGACCGTCTCGGCCATGTTCAACAAGGCGGCTTTTGATGGTTTGCCAAAGGCTTACCAGTCGATCCTTGCCACGGCCTCGGCGGCGGCGAATGTCGATATGCTGGCGGCCTATGACTTCAAGAACCCGGCGGCGCTGAAGCGTCTGGTGGCGGCCGGGGCGCAGTTGCGGCCCTTCAGCGCCGAGATCATGAGCGCGGCATTTGATTCGGCGCAGAAGATCTATGCCGAGATGTCCTCAACCAACGCGGCGTTCAAAAAGATCCACGACAGTCAGGTTGCCTTCCTGAAGGACGGCTATCTGTGGGATCAGATCGCCGAGTACAACTACGACACCTTCATGATGATGCAGCAGCAGGCGGGCAAGCTGTAAGCTTTTCGATTGCGAAAATGAGGCCGCTTCCGTGCTGCGGAGGCGGCCTTTTTCAGGCGGTTAAGAAGGGGTTAACGCAAGGCCCGGCGCAAAGCGCGAATCAGCGGAAAAGGCCCGTAAACGCTGGGGTTTTCGCTGAATCGCCGCGTATGGCAAACGTATGGCATTTGTCGGTTTTGCGTCTGGCATCCGTACCGACACGCGCGGGCGGGGGCCATGGGTTAACGGGGCGTGCGGGGGTTCTTTACGGCGCGGGGATTTTCGGCGGGTTCAGGCCGAAGGCGGGTTTGCCAAGGCCGCCGGTTTGCAGTTTGGGCATGGTGATTGTCACGGTCGAGGCATCGACCACCGGGCCCTTGTAGCGCATCACCATGGCGGGGAAGGCGATGACGAGGAAGATCATCGCGACCTGGATCACCACGAAGGGTACGGCACCGACGTAAATCTGCCCCGTGGTCACAGGCTCCATCATCCGGCCGGTGACGCGGTCGCGGTAGGGGACTTTGGGGGCGACCGAGCGCAGGTAGAACAGCGAGAAGCCAAAGGGTGGATGCATGAAGCTGGTCTGCATGTTCACGCCAAGAATCACGCCGAACCAGATCAGGTCGATGCCAAGCTTCTCGGCCGCAGGGGCCAGAAGGGGGACGAGGATGAAGGCCAGCTCAAAAAAGTCGAGGAAGAAGGCCAGCACGAAGACAAGGGCCGAGACGGCGATCAGGAAGCCCAGTTGCCCGCCGGGCAGCGAGGTCAGCAGATGCTCGACCCAGAGGTGGCCGTTGACGCCGTAGAAGGTCAGCGAGAAGACCCTTGCGCCGATCAGGATGAACATGACGAA
>CANGHD010000046.1 GCA_947453525.1 Paracoccaceae bacterium
TCACGGTCACTTCGCTGGTTTCGGACACCTGCGCCATGATGGCGGACAAGGCCTTGCCCACGTCATTGACCATACGCACGCCGTTCGACACCTGCGAGACGCTGTTCTTGATCAGGCCCTTGATCTGTTCCGCCGCCTCTGCCGAGCTTTGCGCCAAGGACCGCACCTCGTTTGCCACCACGGCAAAACCCCGGCCATGTTCGCCGACCCGCGCCGCCTCGACCCCGGCATTCAGGGCCAGAAGGTTGGTCTGGAAGGCGATGTCGTCGATGATGCCAATGATCTTGGCAATCTCTCCCGACCCCTTTTCGATCTGATCCATGGCGAGGATCGCCTGTTGCACCACCTCGCCCCCGCCCTTGGCGGCGCTGTGGGTACGGGTGACGGACGTGCTGAGGTTGTTCATTGCCGCTGTGGTCGTCGTAATGGCCCCGGTCAGTTCATCCATCGCCGCAGCGCTCTCCTCCAGACTGGCGGCCTGTTGTTCGGACCGGCGGGCGAGGTCATCGGAGGCGGCGCGGATTTCCGTTGCGGTCGAGGCGATCTGACCGGAGCCTTGCAGGATGTTGGCAAAGGTTTCGGACAGGTGGGCTAAAGCGTGCCGGAAGTCATTCTCGATCTGGGCATAGTCTTTCGGTAGAGGCGGCAGGGCAGTGGTGAGATCACCCGCAGACACGTCGGAGAGGGCCTTGCCGATGGCGGCAATCACCTCGCGGCGCTTTTCCTCCTCGACCTCGAAATAGCGGGTGATGGCGATGTCCATGTCCAGCAAGGCCACCTTGACCAGCGTACTGATCATCCTTGCATCGGCTTTGCGGCGCCCGGGCAGGGCGAAGGCCCCGGAGGTCAGGATGCCGGTGATGACCTGTTCCAGAATGCTGGCATAGCCGCCGATGTACCATTTGGGTTCCAGCCCGATGCGGGCATGCACATCCCCGACCACTTTCGAGGCGGCGTAGTAGGATTCGGTGATCCCATTGGCAAAGACCTTCTGCCAATGCTTGGCCTGCGCCCCGTGGGCGCGGTCCATCGCCGCTTTGCTGGAAAAGAACTTCGAGGTTTCGGGAGTGGCCGACACATTCTTGTAAAAGCTGTCGAGCGCCTTGTCTGCGTGTTTGTCCAGGGCCTTGCCAATGGCAGCGAAACTGCTGTCGTTCGGGTCTATTCCATAGAAGCTGAGCCGTTGCGCCAGCGGAGAGCGAGGGGTTTCAGACACGATCTTTGCTTCCGATTCAGGGATGAGGGGGATTCGCGGTCCACCTTCATCCTAGGTCTGAATGGTTAACCCCTGCGCCTACTGCTAAAGTTTTGTGCAGATGGCCCGATATGGCCGCAAAGCCGCCTTATCCGCGCGCGCCATGCTTCAGGATGCGGGCTTTCTGGCGTTCCCAGTCGCGCTTGGCCGAGGTCTCGCGCTTGTCGGCCTGTTTCTTGCCCTTGGCGACACCCAGCTTCAGCTTCACAAAACCGCGGTCGTCGAAATACAGTTTCAGCGGCACGATCGTCATGCCTTCGCGGCCCACGGCCTGATTGAGCCGTGAGAGTTCCTTGCGCGACACCAGAAGCTTGCGACGACGGCGTTCTTCGTGGCCGAAGGTCTTGGCGGGCAGATAGGGCGCGATATAGCCGTTGATCAGCCACAACTCGCCTTGTTCGACCGAGGCGTAGCTCTCTGCGATGTTCGAGCCACCTTGCCGCAGCGACTTCACCTCGGAGCCGAATAACATGATCCCGGCTTCCAGATCGGATTCGATGTGGTAGTCAAACCGGGCGCGGCGGTTTTCTGCGATGAGTTTCGAGTTGGGGTCGGATTTCTCTACCATGATCGCCTCGAAATAGGCGAGGCGGGGCCCCAAGTCCATATGCGGAGGGGAAATGTTCTTACAGATCGCGGTGGGAAGCGGGTTGCTTCTGGTCAATATCACCATGGCTGCGATTGCGGCGATGGTGCTGGAGGTGATTTTCGCCCGCTCGCACGGCTGGTTGCTGCGTGAACCGCATCGGCCCAAGCTGGTGGTGCTGGTGATGGGCGTCTCGCTTTGGGTGCTGGGGGTCATCACGGCGGGCACCTGGGTCTGGGCCATGGCCTATGCCGCGCTGCATGTCTTTCCCTCACTGGAGGAGTCGGTCTATTTCAGCCTGGTGGCCTATACGACGCTTGGTTTGGGCGACATCGTTCCGGCCACGGAATGGCGGCTGCTGGCGGGGATGGAGGCGGCGAATGGCTTTCTGAACTTCGGCCTGCTGACCGCCCTGCTGATCGAGGCTTTGCGGCAGATCCGGATCAATCAGGTTGAACAGAAGCGCAGGAGCATCGGTTACAGGGACTCAAGGTAGGCCCGCACGGCGGGGTCATCGGTCAGTTCGACAGCGGTCTTGCGTGCGGCGCGCGCCGCGGCAGGGCGCCCCTGCAGGTCCAGCACCTTGGCGCGGGCGGCCCAGTAGGGTTGATAGCGCGCCACCCGTTCGGCCGGCATGTCGTCAAGCGCTGCGAGGGCTTTGCCCGGCTGACCTGACCCGGCCAGAACGACGGCGCGGCTGATCCGTGCACCAATGCCGGGGCTGTGCTGGACCAGAAGGTCGTAAAGGGTCAGGAGTGCCGCGTGGTTGGTGTGTCCTGTGATCGGACGCTGAATGTGGACCGATTGGATCGCGGCCTCGCACAAATAGCGGCCAAAGCGGGCTTGGACCGCAGCTGCGGTCAGCAGGCCCTCGGCCTCGATGATCAGGTCTCGTGACCAGAGGCGACTGTCCTGGGCGGACAGCGGAACAAAGCGGCCCAAGGCATCGCGGCGGGCAGGGCGGCGGGCCTGAGTGTAGAGCATCAGGGCCGGAAGGCCTGCAGCTTCAGGTTCGGCGGGCATCAGGACAAGGATTAGGCGGGCAAGGTAGATCGCCTCGGTCGTCAGGTCATCCCAGCCGCGGCCATAGGCGGCGTAGATGGCATCCAGAACGGCGGACAGGCGGGGGGGCAGATCCTCGCGGTCGGGCAAGGCAAAGCGCAGGCCGGTGTCGCGGATGCGGGTCTTGGCGCGGACAAGGCGTTGGCTCATCGTGGCCGGGGGCACGAGGAAGGCGGCGGCGATGCGGGCGGCATCGAGGCCCAGTACCGTTTGCAGCATCAGGGGTGTGCGGGCGGCAGGGTCGATGGCCGGGTGGGCGCGGACGAACAACAGGGCCAGGCGCTGGTCCGGCAGGTCAACCCCCTCGGGCGGAAGAGGCAGAAGGTCGGGCAGAGCGCGGTCGGCCACCTGGGCATGACGCGCCGCGTTCCGGATGCGGTTGCGAGCGGTGGTTAAGAGCCAGCCCTCGGGATTGGCGGGCACGCCTTGAGCGGGCCAGAGCCGCAGGGCCGCGACCAAGGCCTCGGGCAATGCGTCCTCCGCCCCGGCGACATCGCGGTTGCGGGCGGCCAGGATCGCAACCAGCCGTCCGTACGAGGTGCGCGCGGCGGCCTCTGCCGCTTGGGTCGCGTTCAGGGTCACGCGGTCAAAGGCCTCCGGCCACGGTCATGCAAGAGGCGGCATCACCAGCACCGGGCGGACTTCGACCGAGGCGGTGAGCGCCGAGGGCGCTTTGGCGGCCCAGTCCAATGCCGTGTCCAGATCGGGAACGTCGATCACGAAATAGCCGCCGAGCTGTTCCTTGGTGTCGGCGAAGGGGCCGTCCTCGACCAATCTCTGCCCGTCGCGGATGCGCAGGGTGGTGGCCAGCTGCGGGCCTTGCAAGCCGTCGCCCTTCACGATGATGCCGGCCTGCGCCATGGCCCCGATGAAGGCGTTCCAGCCGCCCCAATAGGGGCCGGCCTGGACGGGGTCGAGGCGCTTGGTAAAATCCTCGGCCGTTTCGTTCAGAATGAGCATGTATTGCATGGGGCTCTCCATTGTCGGATCAATACAGGGGGGTTTTGAAGGCGGGCGAGGCGGTCAGGCCAGTTGCCCACTCCGGTCGGCACGGCGCGCCAGCACCAGCAGTCCGACGGCGATCGCCACCGCAAATGCCAGGACAATCACCTGCGGCGCACCGAGGGCTGCAAAGACGCCCTTCATCGCGTCGCCCGCCCAAAGGGTGACATAGGCCACCAACGAGACGGCAAGAACCGGAAGCGCCAGCTTGCGCAGCAGGAGCAAAAGGCCGGAGCCGAGGGTGCCAAGGCCCACGCCCAATGCGAAGGCGATCGTCACCCAGACAGGACATGTGGTCATCACGGTCGCTTGCGCCACGGTCATGCCTTTGTCCATCAGACTTGCCACCGTGGAAGTCAGTGCGAGCGCGAATTGATAGAGGCCGAAGATGTTCCAGGCCAGCCCCGCGGCGCTGGTGGCGGTGTCCCACAGCGGCGGCTTGGGGCGGAAGGTTCCAGTCAGGGTCATTGTGTCCTCGCGGTTGAGGGAGGGGCAGAAGGCCCATCCTGATCCAATGACACGCGAGGTGCTGCGGTTTCGACAGAAGCGGTCAGATTATTTTGCGGCTGGCATCTTTGGGTGAGACGCCAGCCGGGATCGGTTCGGTCATTGAGGTTACAGACCTAGACGGGCAGCGCGGCGGGTCAGGAAGGCTCGGGCTTCGATCGAGTCCATCCGGGGGAAGAAGCTGTTCACCGGAGGGCGGCCCGCGCCGTCGATCACACCGGGGCAGTGCAGCAGGACGCCCGAGTTGGCGAAAACGATCTCTTCATCGGCGAAGAGCGGGACGATGACCTCGACCGGGCCTTCCGGGAAATGGCGGGTGATCATAAGGTCGGTGGTCATGGCGAAGGCAGGCACCAGAACGAAGGGCGCGCCGTGGCAGGTGGCGTCGTCGAGCGTGTCTTTCAGGACGTGCTGGCCGGGCATCAGCAGGATGTCGCTGCAGGCGTCATGGCAGCCGCCGGGGATATGGATCAGCGAGGTTTCCGGTTCGGGTCGCAGGGTGCGCCGGTCAAGGCCGAGGATGCGGCTGAGGCCGCCGTCGAGGGTTTGCACGGCGTCGCCGATGCGCAAGGTGGCCACGTCGGCCCAACCGCCGGCGGTCTCCACCAGCGTGCCGGCGACGATGCCGGTGGTGACGGGCAGGGCCTGTTTGGCGCGCGGACGGGCGGCAACTTTGGTGAAGGCGGTGGTCAGCTTGGCGATGTCTTGCATGAACATGGTCGTTCCTCCGGTTGCGTGTTGGTGGGTCAAGGGTTCATTGGTTAAGCTCTGTGGCAGCCCCCGCGTCCATGTGCCCAATCAGCACCCGAATTTTGCCATTTTTTCGACGCGCCTGCGTCACGCCCATGTCATTGATGCGCTTGGGGAAACAGTCCGGGCGGAAAATCCGGCCGCTTCGCCGTTTTCGGCGTAGATTAGTGTTCCGTTAAGCAACAATAGCCGCGTCTTGGGCAGGCTCTCAGCCGATTCGCCGCCGGGTCAGTAGGGCAAGGCCGCAGGTCACAATCATGGCTGAACCAAGGAGAGTCTGTGCGTCCGGCCGCTCGCCAAAGGCCAGAACGCCGACGGCCAGCGCAAAGACCAACCGGGAATAGCGGAAGGGCGTGACGGCAGAGACCTCTCCGGTGCGCATGGCCCGGGTCAGGGCTGTGTAGCCCGCGATGCCAAATCCGCTGGCCCCGGCCAGAAGCGTTGTCGCGTAAATGGACGGCAGCGCGATGCCGCCGGTCACCGACAGGATCACCAGGCCGCTGATGCCCAGTACGGTGAAGCCCGCAACGCCAAGTTGCGCGTTCGACAGGGCGGGCGGGGCCGCGCGGGTGGCAAGGTCGCGCCCGGCAAAACCCAGCATCCCGGTCAGCGCCAGAAGGCTGAGCGCCGAGAACCCGTCAAGCCCCGGTCGCAAGATCAGCAGAACGGCAAGGAAGCCCGCGAGGATCAGCGCCCAGCGGAACGGGCCCACCTGTTCCCGAAACAGGATGGCGGCCCCTGGCACGACCACAAGCGGCGTGGCCTGCAGGATGGCGGAGGCGACCGAGATCGGCGTCAGCGCGATGGCAATTGCGTAAAACAGCCGCCCGACCAGTTCGAAGCCGGAGCGGATCGCCATGGTCCGCGATAGCACAGCGCGCGGCAGGGGCAGCGCCCCGGCGCGCAGGGCCATAGCCGAGAACCACAGGACACCTAGGATGCCTTCGACGAGCAGAACCTCGCCCAAGGGTACAGCGCCAGCGGCGGCCTTCAGAAAGCCGTCCTCCAGCGCAAAGCCCGCCATCGAGCCCATCATCCACAGGCTGCCGCGCATATTGTCCGATGCCATGTGCCCACCCCCGTCCCCGACGCCTATTGAAGCGGGGCGAGACCCTGCGCAAGGGCTTGAGAGGCCTAGGCGGCGTGACGATGCGATCATCGAAGTGGAAACAGTCTGTTTCCCCGGCTTTGCCTTCGAAAGGCCGCAATCGCCTTTGGCGGTCTTGCGAGAAAAGTCGGTCTGTGGCCAAAATGATCACAGGTCTTGGGGGGCCTGGACCGCTGGATGAGGCGGGTGTGACGAGGAACAGGGGTATTGGATGAAGCATCATGTTTTAAGCAAAGCGCCCGCGCCGGTCTTGGGCACGGACAAGAAAGACACCTTCCTTGGAACCGACAAGGCCGACATGTATTTCGGCGGTCAGGGCTCGGATTCAATAAACGGCGGCCAAGGCAGCGACTGGCTTTATGGCGGCAGCGGCAAGGACACGCTGACGGGCGGCAGTGGTCAGGATGTGCTGTATGGCGGCAGTGGTGCAGATATGTTCGTGTACCTTTCGGCGGCGGATGCGGGCAGCGCGGCCAAGCACGACATCATCCGGGATTTCAAGGCCGGCACCGATCACCTTGACCTGCATGCCTTCATGGCGGGCGGACATTTCATCGGGTCCGCCTCGTTCGTCGCGGATGAAGGGCCGAGCCTGCGCTATGTCAGAGCCAGCGGCCAGTTGAGCGGTGATGTGGACGGCGACGGTGTTGTGGATTTCACCATCAAGTTCGCCAATCACGCCCTTCTGACCGAGGCTGATTTCATATTCTGACGATGGTTGACTTGGTCTCGTAGGGTGGGGTTGTAACCCCACCCTACGAGACCAAGTCAACCAGGCTCAGATGATCCCGGCGAATTCCATGGCGGCCTTGATGCGGGCCTTGGTGCCATCGGTCAGCCCGACCAAGGGCAGGCGCACCTCTTGATCGCACAGACCCAGCAAGGACAGGCCGTATTTGGCCCCAACCAGACCCGGCTCGATGAAGATCGCCTCGTGCAGCGGCATCAGGCGGTCCTGAAATTCCAGCGCGCGAGCATAGTCGCCGACCAACGTAGCCTCCTGAAACTCGGCACAAAGCTTCGGCGCCACGTTGGCCGTCACCGAGATGCAGCCTACCCCGCCATGCGCGTTGAAGCCAAGCGCCGTCGCGTCCTCCCCCGACAGCTGGATGAAATCGGCACCGCAGGAGGCGCGCTGCTGGCTCACACGCTCGATCTTGCCGGTGGCGTCCTTGACGCCGATGATGCGCGGCAACTCTGCCAGTTTGCCCATCGTCTCGGGCGACATGTCGACCACCGAGCGGCCCGGGATGTTGTAAATGATGATCGGCAGCGTGCAGCAGTCATGCAAGGCCGTGAAGTGGGCGATCAGGCCCGCCTGCGTCGGCTTGTTGTAATAAGGCGTCACCACCAAGGCCGCATTGGCGCCGACCTTCTCGGCATGGCGGATCAATTCGATCCCTTCGGCCGTGTTGTTCGACCCCGCGCCCGCAATCACCGGAATCCGTCCCGCCGCCGCTTTGATCACCTCTTCGACGACCTGACGATGCTCTGCATGGCTGACGGTCGGGCTTTCGCCGGTCGTGCCCACCGGAACCAGCCCATGCGAGCCCTGTTCGATGTGCCATTCCACGAGTTTCTTGAGCGCGACCAGATCCAGCGCGCCGTTCTTGAACGGCGTGACCAGAGCAGGGAATGACCCTTTGAACATGGCAACGTCTCCTCGGTTTGGGGGCTTGATTGCCCGAATGTGCGGCGCTTGTGGTATACGGGTGCAGGTCTTTTGCCAAGACTGGGCTTTTGTCGCGATGGGGCTTTTGCAATGACGGGGCCATTGCCTCACATGGGCAAGGGTCCACCGATCACGCCATTTCGTGTTGTGGCGCGGGGGCGCTTGCGGCAAACTTGCGCCATGACCCGATTTACACAAATTCTTCGCGCCCTTGCCCTTGTGGCCGGGCTGGTTGCCCTTCCGGCCGCAGCATCTGATTCCAAGGAAATCAACGCCTTGCGGGCGGCCCAGACCCTCGCCGACCATCAGGATTGGGAGAATGCCAAAGCCAGCGCCATGGCCGCCGGCGCGGTTGGGGCTGATGTGATCGAATGGCAACGCTTGCGCGCAGGCGATGGACTTCTGGGCGATTACGAGGCCTTTCTGGCCCGCCGCCCCGACTGGCCCGGTCTGCCCTATCTGAAGACGGCGGGCGAGGCGGCGGTGGCGCGAAGTCAGGATCCAGCGCGGGTCCTGGCCTATTTCGGCCCAGACCTGCCCAGGACGGCCGCCGGTGCCCTGGCCCTGATGCGCGCGCATGAGGCCACGGGTCACCACGCCGATGCGGTGAACGAGGCGACGCGGGCCTGGGTTGCCCTAACCTTCTCGCCCGAGGAGCAAAGTCAGATCCTCGGCCTCTATGCCTCCGATCTGGCGGTGGCGCATGAGGTGCGGCTGGACAAGATCCTGTGGGAGGGTGACCGCGCGGACGAGGCGCGGCGGATGTTGCCTCTGGTCCCGAAGGGCTGGGCCGCGCTGGCGGCGGTGCGGATGGCGCTGCGTGGTGACAAGGATGGTGTGACAGCCTTGCTGGCCGCCGTGCCGGCAGGACTGAAAGACGAGCCCGGGCTTGCCTTTGAACGCTTTTTGTTTCGGATGCGACATGACAACTATGCCGATGCCGCAACTCTGATCCTGGACCGTTCGACCTCTGCCACGAGGCTGGGCGACCCGGCGGCCTGGGCCGACAAACGCGCCAGCCTTGCGCGCTACCTGATGCGCAGCGGTGATTTCAAGACGGCATACAAGGTCGCCTCTTCCCATCAACTCAAGGATGCCAGCGCCTATGGCGATCTGGAGTTTCTCAGCGGTTACATCGCCTTGCGCAAATTATCCGACCCTGCGCGCGCGCTGCAGCATTTCGGGCGGCTGATGGGGGCCACGACGCCGATCAGCCAGGCGCGTGCGCTGTACTGGATGGGCCGCGCGCATGAGGCGGTGGGCGACAAGGCCAAGGCGCAGTCCAGCTACAAGCAGGCCGCGCTGTTCCAGACCTCGTACTACGGCATGCTGGCGGCCGAGCGGCTGGGTCTGACGCTGGACGCCAGCCTGTTGTCGAATGCGCCGCCGCCCGGCAACTGGAAAACCGCCGGCTTCGCCAAATCCTCGGTGCTGGACGCGGCCGTCCGGCTGGCGGCTGCCGGGAACGAACAGCTTTCGGCGCGCTTTCTGCTGCACCTTGGCGAAGGCCTGTCGGATCAGGACCTTGGCACGCTTGCCGCTCTTTCGCTGAAGATGCAACAGTACCGCTCTGCGGTGCTGATCGCCAAAGCGGCGGCCGAGCGCGGCATGATCCTGCCCGGCGCCTATTTCCCGGTGCCCGACATGGTGCCGGACAAGCTGGCGGTCAGTCGCGCGCTGGCCCTGTCGATCGCAAGGCGCGAGTCGGAATTCGACCCCGAGGCGCGCAGTTCTGCCGGGGCCCTGGGCCTGATGCAGCTTTTGCCCAGCACGGCGGCCAAGGTGGCCAAGGATCAGGGGCTGACCTATTCCGCTGTCAGACTCGCTTCCGATCCGGTCTACAATGCGACGCTGGGGGCGGCCTATCTCAAGGAAATGGTGGATGAATTCGGCCCCGCCGTCGCCTTGGTCGCCTCGGGTTACAACGCGGGCCCGCGTCGCCCGCGTGACTGGATCGCGGCTTTCGGCGACCCGCGTCTGGCCGGGACAGATGCGGTGGACTGGGTGGAAAGCATCCCCTTCACCGAGACGCGCACCTATGTGATGCGCGTTGCAGAGGGCGTGGTGATCTATCGCGCCAAGCTGCGTGGGACGGCGGGCCCGATAAACATCACGGCAGAGTTGACCGGGCGCTAGGGCTTCAGCCAGATGTCCAGATCAACCTTGCGGCCGGTACCAAGGTCCAGTCCCGTGACCTCACCCAAGGCCTGCACTCCGGGCAAAGCCGCCCCTGCGGGCAGGGCCACGACATGGCATCCCGCAGCGGCCAAACTGGTGGGCAGGTCCGACGCCGCTTGAAACCTGACGCGATTGTTGGTCAGGAAGACCAGCGAAGGCTCGGCATAGCCCGCCACCGTGAAATCGCACTCCGGATGCGCCGCCTCCAAAGCGGCCAGTGGACGGGCAGGCCAAAGCTGTGTGATCCCGGCCAAGGTCGGATAGAGGGAAAAGTTGAGTGCAAGTCCGCCTGCGGCCAAAGCCATGGCCAAGCGCAGCGCATCCGTTCCGCGCGCCGTCCACAGGATCAGCCCCACCGAGGCAAGCACACCCGCGGCGGCGATCCAGAATCCGAAGGGCAGGCTGACCCCCATCCGCTGCGCCTGCCAGACCAGGGCCGCCAGCAACGCCAAGGGCAGCAGACCCGGCAAGACCGCGGGCCAAAGGGCGCGGACCGTTTTGTTCGGCCAGGAAAAGCCCAGCAACAGGGCAAGCGCCGGATAAGTCGGCAAGGTATAATGCACCAGTTTGGTCGCCGTCGCCTCGAACACCAGCCAAGTTGGCACCAGCCACAGCAGGGCAAACCGCATCCCCTCGACCTTGCGCCCGCGCCAGATCGCCGGCAATGCCGCCGCCAAGGGCATCGCCGCCGGCCAGAAGGTCAGCCAGACCATCGCCAGATACGACCCCGGCGGCCAGCCGTGGTTCTCTTTACCGGTCGCCAGCTTTTCGAACATGTCGCGGCCCAGCGAGGCGCTCCAGAATGCGCCATGGCTGATGTAGGAAATCGCGATGAACCAAGGGGCGGCCAGCAGAACCAGCAAGGTCAGCCCGGGCACAGGGCGCAAGTCCCGCCAAAGCGACAAATCGCGGCGGATCACGCAAAGCCCCGCCAGCGTGAAGGCCACCACCATCGGCCCGATTGGTCCCTTGACGAGAACCGAGGCCGCAAGCGCCGCCCAAAACCCCAAGGCAAGCGGCAAGGGCAGGCGTCCCCAAACCAAGGCCCGCGCCAGCACGTACTGACAGGCTGTCACGGTCGCCAAAAGCGTCGCATCGGTCTTGGCCAGATGCGCTTCGGCCCCCAGCATCAGGCTGGCGGCAAGGGCCACGGCGGCCAGCAGCGCCGCCTCCGGGTCCAGAAACAGCCGGGCCGTCGCGTGGGTTAACCCGACCGCCGCCAATGCCGCCAACAAACTCACCAGCCGATAGGTCCAGATTTGATCAGAGGCCCCCGCCACCACGGTCCCGGCGACCGCCGCCACAGCACTTTGCGCCCAATAGATCCCGACAGGCTTCTTGTACCGCACGGCGTCGCCGAAATGGATGTCGACAAAGTTGCCCGAGACCAGCATCTGGCGCGAGGCCTGACTGAAAAGCACCTCGTCCCGGTCCACCGGCGGCAGGGTGAAGAACCCGGGCAGCGCCAGCATCAGCATGACCAAAAGCGCCGCCCAGACGCCGCGTCCCTTCGCCACCTGCTGTTCAACCCAAGCCATCGCGCCCTTCACTCTCGCTCTCGCCAAATATCCCACGGGGGGTCTGGGGAGTGTGAAATCCCCCAACCGTGGCCGCCGCGCGCCCTCAGCCGTTTTCGCGCAACACCCATCCGGCCAGATAAAGCGAGCCGCAGATCAGCACGCGTGCCTCGGGCGACATGGCGGCGATCTCGGCCAAAGCCTCGGCAACCGAAGCTGAAACCCTGGCCTTGATGCCCGCCGCCAAGGCCGCGTCGCGCGTGGTTTCGGCGGGCAGCGTGTTCTTTTCACCCGGGATCGACACAGCATGCAACGCCGTTGTCTGCGGTGCCAAGGGCACCATATACCCGCGTACGTCCTTGGTGTTCAGCATGCCGCAGATCAGATACGTCTCACGCTCCGGCATCCGGGCCAGAGTCGAGGCCACGGCCACGCCACCGGCCGGATTATGGCCTCCGTCCAGCCAAAGCTCGACCTTCGGCGCCAAATCCACAAGTGGGCCCCTGCGCAACCGCTGCATGCGGGCGGGCCAGAAGGCCTGGGTCACCGCCGCTTCGCACTCTGCCGTCGAACGGCCCAGATAGCGCAGCGCCGTCAGGGCCGCACCGGCGTTCATCATCTGGTGGGGACCGGGCAGATTGGGCATCGGCAAATCCAGAAGGCCGCGCTCGTCCTGATAGACCATGCGGCCATGCTCTTCATGCACATGCCAGTGCTGGCCGTAAGCCAGAACCGGCGCGGCCATCCGCAAGGCCCGCGCCTCGATCACGGCAAGGCCCGCCTCGTCCTGCGGGCCCACGACCACCGGCACACCACGCTTGATGATCCCGGCTTTTTCGAAGGCTATTTCGGGTAGGGTCTCGCCCAGATATTGCTGATGATCGATCGACACCGGGGTGATGATCGTCAGCAAGGGTTGGTCGACGACATTGGTGGCATCCAGCCGCCCGCCAAGGCCGACCTCCAGCAACGTGTAATCCGCCTTTGTCCGCGCGAAGGCCAGAAAGGCCGCGCAGGTGGTGATCTCGAAAAAAGTGATTTCACCAGCCCCATTCTTCTGCACGCATTCATCCAAAAGCGCCGCCAGCGCCGCTTCGGTGATCAACGCGCCGGCCAGCCGGATCCGTTCATGGAAATAGGCCAGATGCGGCGAGGTATAGGCATGAGCCGCAAAGCCCGCTGCCTCCAGTCCGGCCCGAATCATCGCCTGAGTGGAGCCCTTGCCGTTGGTCCCCGCCACATGGATCACCGGAGGCAGACTGCGCTCGGGGTTGCCAAGCGCGGCCAGCAGACGGTGAACACGGTCAAGCGTCAGGTCGATGACCTTGGGGTGAAAAGTCATCATCCTGTCAAGGATCAGATCAGAAGATGTCATTTCGCCACGGTTTTCGCCGGTTCGGTCTTGGCCGGCGCGGATTTTGCAGGCTCCGGCTTGGTAGTCTCGGCCTTGGAGGCTTCTGCCTTGCCCGGCCCGGACTTGCCAGATCCACCTTGCGCAGATGCGACAAGTTCCGTTGATTCAGACGCTGGTTTGGCCGGTTCCGGGGGGGGCAGGTCGCCTTTGATCGCCGGAGGCAGGCCCTGCAACATCCGCAGGATGGTCACCAATTCTTCCCGCATCGCTCTGCGGTGAGTGACCCGGTCCAGCATGCCGTGGTCAAGAAGGTATTCGGCGCGCTGAAACCCCTCGGGCAGCTTTTCACGGATGGTCTGTTCAATGACCCGGGGGCCCGCAAAGCAGATCAAGGCGTTCGGTTCGGCAATCTGCACATCGCCAAGCATCGCATAGGATGCGGTCACGCCGCCGGTCGTCGGATGGGTCAGGACGACGATATAGGGCAGCCGTGCCTCGCGCAGCATCTGCACGGCGACCGTGGTGCGCGGCATTTGCATCAGGGACAGGATCCCTTCCTGCATCCGCGCCCCGCCTGCGGCGCAGAACACCACCATCGGGCGCTTGTGCTTCACAGCCGTCTGCGCCCCGATGATCATCGCATTGCCGACAGCCATCCCCATCGAGCCGGCCATGAAGGCGAAATCCTGCGCCACGGCGACGACGGGCGTGCGATTGATCTCACCTTCGGCCACAACCATGGCATCGCGCTCTCCGGTCGCTTTCTGAGCGGCCTTCAGGCGTTCCGGGTATTTCTTCTGGTCGCGGAAATGCAGAGGATCAACCAGAGGTTCGGGTACCTTCACTTCGGTGAAGATGCCGCCATCGAATAGCGCCTTGAAGCGGTCGCGCGGAGTGATCGCCATATGGTGATCGCAGTTGGTGCAGACGTTCAGATTGTCCGCCAGTTCGCGGTGAAACAACATGGTGCCGCATTCTGGGCACTTGGTCCACAGATTGTCCGGGGTCTCGCGCCGCGAAAACAGCGAGTTGATCTTGGGACGGACGTAGTTGGAGATCCAGTTCATCGGCTGGCCTTTCGGTCGCTCATTGCCGGTCCGAGATAGTGCGCGGCGGCCCGAAATGCAATCGCTGCCTCGCGCTCCGCCGAGGCATCCGGTGCGGGGCGCAAGCCGGTGCTTGCTTGCTGTCGTGACCGCCGTTAACCCTTGGACCGTGCTATCCCGATCAGGAACAAACGATGCCGATTGCCGCAATGCTGCGCCGAACTCTTCCTGTGGCCTTGCTGGCACTTGCGGCGTGTGGCGACGAGGTGCCGGGGTCAGGCCCCGGGTCGGGGCTGCATGAGACGCAGGTGTTGCACGGCGCGCTCGTGGTCGCCGCGCCACAGGGCTATTGCATCAACCCCAAGGCCTCCGTGGCCCATGGCGATGCGATCACAGTGCTGATGGGCCGCTGCACGGCCAAAGGCGGCTTGGCCGCCGCCGTCGTCTCAATCACCATCGGGCCGCCAGCTTCGGCTGGGGTCCTGCTGGCTGGGCCGGATATGTTGGCGAAGTTCTTCACCTCGGTGCCCGGCCGCAGGGTTCTGGCGCGCGACGGCGTAGCAGGGCATGTGATCGTCCTGCAGGCGCAGGCCGAAGCCGGATCGTTGTTCTTGCATGTGAATGACCAGAAGGCTGGCGAATACTGGCGGGCGATCACCGCGGTCAAGGGGCGGCTGGTGACGATTTCCGCCTCTGGGGTTGAGGGTGCCCCTCTGACGCCTGACCAAGGCCTGGTCCTTGTCCGCGATGAACTGAACCTGTTGGACAAGCGCAATCCCGACAAGGTTATCCCGGCCAGATAGGCCTGAGGGGTGGAACCTTTAAGAAATTGGCGCGATAAGGAACATATTGTCACGATACCGGGTGAAACCGGAACAGCAGGGCTCTATTGCGAATGGCGCGCCGCATCTCAAGTGTTCTTGAAACCCTCCTGTATCGGCGCAGCCTGAAACGGTGGGCGGTGGCAGGATCAACCGCCCAGACTGTCGACCTCGAAACCCTGCGTGGCTGGCGTGGGCGGGCAAAGGCCTTAAGGCGCCTGCTGGACCAGCTGATTAACGAGGCGGATCATCGACTTGCGCTGCCCTTGGTCGGCTCAGCCGCCCTGCCTAAGCCCTTGGGAACCGATTGGGTCTGGCGGCCGGATCTCTGGACAAACGCGCTGCCCAAGCCTGGCATGGCCTCGGTCCCGGGCAAAGCACGGATTGGCGAAGGGGCCACGCTCTTCCACGATTGCCGCACCTCGGAACTGACCCTGCGCCAGATCCGAAACACCCGCGAATCCGACATCGCCCCCTTTGGGTTCCGCGTGGAAGTGTTTCGCTTTGAAGGGTCCTTCCTGTCGCTTGTGCTTGATTTGCCGGACGAGGCCGCGCGCGGTCTGAAGCTGCGCCATGTGATCCGGCTTGAGGCTAACGTTGAGATGGAACGGCCGCTTGGCATCTTCGTCCGGCTGAACATCAGGCACGGTCCGAATCTGGAACAGATCGTACGGGAACTGCCGCAGAACGGCGCCGAGGCCATGGTGGAATTCGACCTCGCCTATTCCAAGATGAACGAAAAACGGGTCGAAAAGCTTTGGCTTGATCTGATCTTCGAAAGCCCCCGGATGAACGCGGTCACCCTACGCGATGTGACTCTGTCGCGTCGCCCGCGCGCTGAATTCTGATGCGTAAGCGCCTTCAAGCCACACCTGTCGAGACGGAGTATGATGCGATGAACCTGACGCTCAGCAAGACCCGCATCCGCGCCGGCTGGTGGGAGGGCGTCTTGACCGGCGTCGAAGCCGCCCCCGAAATCGAGGTGGACCTGCGCGGCGAGATCCTCAAAGGCGTCACCATTGCCCCGACCCAAGGGTCTGGCGGTGACTTTGTCGTGCGTGTTCCAATCCCGGCCGAAGTTTTGAATGACGGGGTCCAGACGTTCCTGATCCGTCAGAAGGGCGGCGACAGCCTGGCCCATTTCACCATCATCACCGGTGTCGCCTTGGAAGACGACCTGCGCGCCGAGATTGACCTGCTGCGCGCCGAACTCGATCTGCTCAAGAGCAGCTTTCGCCGCCATTGTGTCGAGACGGCCTCATGATGCCTTCTTCTTGCCACGATGTCTCCCGGCGAAAATCCGAGAAAGGTCGCCGGCACCGGGCCGGAAGCCGTGGATACAGGCCCGGATTCCCGCGAACCGGGCCGTCTCATCGTTTCCTTGCCTTGAACGATCCCCGGTAATACCGCGGAAGTGTCGCTGAAGCGCCGCGATCCTGCCAGAATTCGCGATCAATCCTTGGTCCATCAACCCTACTTCCTTCCCGGGGAACACAATGGACCGACTGACAGAAATGGAAGCCTTCGCCACCGTGGTGGATCAAGGAGGCTTTACGGATGCTGCCAAGAAGATGGGCATATCCAAATCGGCCGTGTCCAAGCACGTCTCGGCCCTTGAGGCTCGGTTGGGCGCACGGCTCTTGAACCGCACCACCCGGCGCGTCTCGCCAACCGAGATCGGGCTGGCCTATTACGACCGCGCCCGGCGGGTCCTGAATGACGCCGGAGAGGCGGATGCGCTGGTCACTTCGATGCAGTCCGCGCCGTCGGGCCTGTTGCGGATCAGCGTGGCCACCGACTTCGGGGTGAACCTGCTGTCACCGATCTTGGGCGATTTCCTGCTGGAATATCCTGACATCACCGTCAACATGGTGCTGAACAACCGCTATGTCGAACTGATCTCTGAGGGCTTCGACATGGCCATCCGCGTCGGCGATTTGGAGGACAGTTCCTTACGGGCCCGTCGTCTGACCGACACCGCCAAGAAGATGATCGGCTCGCCCTCCTATTTCCAGAAATTCGGTCGCCCGATGAAGATTGACGACCTGAACGAGCATAAGTTGCTGCACTATTCCAATCAGGCCAATGGCAATGTCTGGAAAGTGATCGCCCCGTCCGGCGAAAAGCGTCAGGTCCGCACCGCAGGCTGGCTGACGGTGAATGACGGGCAAAGCCTGCTCAATGCTGCGATTTCAGGGTTGGGCATCGCCTACCTGCCCTCGTTCCTTTACGCTGATGCGCTGAAGCAGGGCCTTGTCGAGGAGGCCATCCCTGGCCTTCCGGTCGAGGTGCAGGGCATCTATGCCGTCTATCCGCCAGGGCGCTTCACCCAGCCGAAGGTGCGGGCCTTTATCGACTTTCTTGCAAGGCAGTTCATGGAAAAGGGCCCTGATAACTGGTGACCGCCTGCAAGTGCGTCACTAAGGGGTTGGGGTCAGCATGACCTCGACCCTTCGGTTTTTGGTGCGGCCCTCGGGGGTTTCGTTGCTGGCACGCGGGGCCAGATAGCCCGCCCCCTGCGCGTCGATCCGGCCCTGATCGGCACCGAACTTGACCACCAGAGCCGCACGCACGCTTTGAGCCCGCAGTCGTGACAAGGCAACGTTTGGCATTAGCGCTCCCGAGGCGTCGGTGTGGCCCACCAGCGTTACATCGCGCGTCGGATTGGCCGCCAGCCATTCGGCCAAAGCTTTGAGGGAAGCATAGTCCTTGTCCTCCAAAGCGGCACTGCCCGAGGCGAAGATCAGGTCGTCCAGCGCCACGGAGCCTTCGGTCAGCAGGCCAAGGCCGAAACTTTCCGGATGCGCCGCAGGCGTGGCAGCGATGGGCAGCAAGGCGATGGGGGCCACGGCCGCAGGTTTGCTTGCCGCTGCGTTTGACACGCTGGTGACCGACGTCACCTGCACGAATCCGGTGTCAGAGGAGCGGCTGACCAGCAGCGCCACCAGATCGGGACCATCTGCCGAGGGACGTTCGGCCGCGACATAGCGGAAGTCGCCAAGGTCGACATGCATCTGCGGCTCTGGCAAGACATTCATGCCATAGCGGAAGTCAAAGCCGCCACAGGCCGAAGTCTCGCATTGATACAGGGTCTTGTAGCCTTCCTGCGCCAGTTGGGCCAGCAGAGGCGTGATCAGTTGCAGCGTTGTCAGCCGCTGGCCATCCATCCGGTAGGCGCGCTGGTCGATGGCACCTGCCACGTCGCGCAGGGGAAGAGTGCCTGCGCTGTACGGCCCGATCGGCAGGCGCAGGGTCGAAGGGCTGTCCGCCCATCCGCCAATCTGCGATGCGGGGGCGGGCATGTCCAGCAGCGGGGTCGCCTGCGCGGGCATGGCCAGAAACAGCGCCGAAAGGGCGGTGGATAGGAAACTTCTGCTCAACTCTGTGCCTTTGCGGCTTACTTCGCCCGGTAGTGATAGTTTCCCACAACCTGCATTCCAAGGGAAGCATAGAGGGCGCGGGCCGATGCATTGGCCTCGGTCACGGCCAAAGCCAGCCGATCCGCGCCGTTTCCTGCCGCCCAATGCGCCGCAGCGCACAGGATCTGGCGCGCCGCCCCTTGCCGGCGCAGGGCGGGGCGCACCTCCAGCGCATGGATCAGCGCAGTGTCTTCGTGCAAGGCGACGAAGGCCGTGCCGGACGGTTTGTCTGAAGTGCGGCCAAGAATAGCTGTCTTGGCACCCGTCGCGCGGTGCATCACGGCAAGGCGGCCGGGGCCGATGTGGCCTTCCTCCCAGATATCCTTGGCGATCTGCATCGGCGGCCAATGCGGGAAAGTGGTCATAATCTTTGGTGCCGCAAAGGCCGCAACGGGTGCGGCATAGCCTAGAACCGGGTCAATCTTTTCATAGCCCTTGGCGGCAAGTGTGGAATCGAGTGTTTCGTCCCAGGGCCAGATCACGAACAAGGGGTCTTGATCCAGCGCCTGCATTGCCGCCTCGGCCAAGGGCAGATCGGTTTCATCCCAATCCCCCTCGGCACTTGCAGCACTGACGCGCTTGCCGCCGCCAGCGCCTTCGCGGATGAGCCATGGTCCTTGGCGGAAAGTGGCGAAGGGCGGCCATGTTGCCTCCATCGCTTGGGCGAACGCGGCAGGACTGAGAAGCGGTGTCATGCTGACAAGCTTTCCTCCAGCGCGGCGAGGGCGGCATCGAGCCGGGCGGCATCGGTGCCGCGGATTACGAGGTTGGTGCCATAGATGCCGTCGTTGTTGAACGGATATGAGCCCATCTGAAGATCGGGATACTCAGCGGCGAAGGCCCCGAAGGGCGTGGCAATCTCACCCTCGCCGCGTTGCAGCCGCAGGGTGCGCGACAAAAGGGGCTTGCCGTGGGCGATGCCAGACAGAACGCCCGCCAGCATGGCCTCGAAGATGCGGGGCACGCCGGCCATGACATGCACGTTGCCAACCGTGAAGCCGGGGGCGATGGAGACAGGGTTATCAATCAGCGTGGCAGTGTCGGGGATGCGGGCCATGCGCTGGCGGGCCTCGTTGAACTCCATTCCCCGCGCGGCATAGTGCGCGCCCAGCAAGGCCATGGCGTCGGCGCGGTGGGTGATGGCCACGCCAAAGGCGGCGGCGATGGAGTCGGCGGTGATGTCGTCATGCGTCGGCCCGATGCCGCCGGAGGTGAAGACATGGTCATACTTGGCTCGCATTGCATTCACGCCCGCCACGATGGAGTCATGGTCGTCAGCCACCACCCGGGCCTCGGTCAGGGCGAGGCCATGTTCGGTCAGGGCCATGGCCAGATGGTGCATGTTGCTGTCGCGGGTGCGGCCAGACAGGATTTCGTCGCCGATCACCAGCATGGCGGCGGTTTGGTTCGGCATGGGCTGCTCCTTCGTGCATTTCGGCACTGGTATAGGGGTCTTGCCCCCTCTGGCCAAGGGCGCGGCTTTCTCTTATCTAATGGGGAAAGCGAAAAGGGTCGAAACATTGGACGATATGCGCGGTCGCATCACCAAGGATGGCATTCGCATCTATGAAGATGCGGATTTTGCAGGCATGCGCGAGGCCGGGCGGATCGCTGCCACGATCCTTGACGACATCGGCAAACTTGTGGTGCCCGGCGTGCGGACTGGCGAACTGGATGATTTCATCCGCTCTGAAGTTGAGCGGCACGGGGTCACTTCGGCCACGATCGGGTACAAGGGCTATCAGCATGCCTCCTGCATCTCGGTCAATCAGGTGGTGTGCCACGGGATTCCGGGGGCCAAGATCCCCAAGCGCGGGTCGGATGTCATTCTGGACGCAGATATCCTGAACATCGACGTGACGGTGATCGTGGAGGGCTGGTTCGGCGACACCAGCCGAATGTACGCGGCGGGCAACGTGAAGCCCTTCCGTCAGCGCCTGATCGACGTGACGCATGAGGCTCTGATGCGCGGCATCGCGGCCGTGAAGCCGGGCAACACCTTTGGTGACATCGGCCATGCGATCCAGACCTTCGTCGAGGCCAACCGCATGTCCGTGGTGCGCGACTTCTGCGGCCATGGCCTTGGCCGCGTGTTCCACGCCCCGCCCAACGTGCTGCATTACGGCCGTCCGGGCACGGGGGCTGTTCTGGAAGAGGGCATGTTCTTCACGATCGAGCCGATGGTGAACTTGGGCCGGCCGGAAACCAAGGTTCTGGCCGATGACTGGACGGCCGTCACCCGTGATGACCGCGATTCCGCACAGTTCGAACACTCCGTCGGGGTCACCGCGACGGGGTGTGAAATTTTCACCCTGTCGCCTGGTGGCAAGTTCTTCAGGCCGTAACGCTCTGCGGACCCGGCGTTGGGTGGGCTACTCGCCCCCCCAAACCCCCCTCGCCCAAGGGGGGCTGCGCACCCCCCTTGGGGAACCCTCGCGGGATACTTGCACCAATGTGAAAAGGTCAGGCGCCGCCGCGGGAGGGGCGTGGTGTGCCGAGACGTGGGTGGAGCTTGCCCGCCACGGTGAAGGCAAGGCCCATCAGACCCGCCGTGGCGGTGAAGATAGCAGCGGTCGGGGCCACGGCCAGCACCGCCCAGGCCATGCCGGGGGTGACGACGGACGAGACGTCGCGGAAGCTGGAATAGATCGCCGACATCTCGGTGCGTTCCGAGGGTTTCACCGACATCAGGAACGGCAGCCCGCCGATTACGTCCAGCGTCACTAGCATGGTCGATGCGAACATCAGCGCCAGTACGGTCAGCCATGGCCAGGGCGCGACAAGGCTTGCCAGCAGGAACAGGCTGCCACAGAGCGCGAAGGCGCGGCGGACCGAGATGCGGACCGAGGAGCGGCGAGCGAACTTGAGGAGCGCCGGGGCCAGAAACAGCACCCCGTTGGAAATGGACAAGGCCGTGCCGCCGACATTCTTGCCCAAGCCCTGTTCGATGCAGAAATAGGGCAAGTACACGACATAGACCCACCATCCGGTGGAGCGGATGACGGCAAAGCTCCACCCCGCGATCAGGCGCGGCTGGGCGAAGAAGCGGCCAAGATAAGCCAGCGGATTGATGCTTTGACTTTGCGCGCGGGTGATCTCTTTGCCATTGCCAAGCCGCAGGTACCAAAACAGGCCGACCAGAGCGACCGCAAAGGTGCCAGCCATCAGGAACGGGGCCGGCCGCCACAGGGAGTGCAGCCAGACGCCAAGAATGGGACCGACCGCCCAAGGCGTGGCCGAGAAGACCATCTGCAGGCTTTGGCTGCGGCCAAGGTTCTCGCGTTCCACATAGTCCAGCACATAGGCGTTGAAGCAGACGAAGATCGTGGCCGTGGCCATGGCGTTGGCCATCAGCGACAGGGTCACCGTCAGGGGCGTGCCAAGGAAGGCGAGGCTCATGCCCAGAAGGTAGAGCACCGCGCCGCCGGTATACATCCAGCGCCGGGGCACTGCCCTTGTGAACCATGGCACCAGAAGGCCCCAGACCATCGAGATCAGGCCGACGATGAAATAGGCCTTGGATGAGCCAACGGTCGACCCCATCGCATCGCGGACCACCAAGGGCATCACAGAGATCAGCGAGCCGCGCACACAGGCTTCGAGCCCCGAGAGGGCTGCGAAATGCCACAGGGCGGGGGTGCGGGGGAATGGGATACTGTCGATCGGCATAGGTGTGGGTCACACGGGCCGCAGCGCAAGTCTGGCCCTGTTGCGACGGGCTGAGTCAGTCTGCGACGGAATTGCCAGAAGGATCGGGCGCTGCACGCGAAAGCTGGTCAAGCAGGCGGGTCCGCGCCTCGGGCAGGGGGCTGTCCTGATAGGGGGGCGCGGGCAGGGCGCGGGTCAGGAAATGGGTGGTCAGGGTCAGCGCCTCGGCCACTTCGGCCTGGCTGCCGTCCTGCAGGGTCAGCACGCGGGGCAGGGGCAAGAGGCGAGGCGCCCAGTCGCCTGCGGCTTGGCGAGAGACCGCTTTGCCGGTGCGGGGTGAGATATAAGCGAGGTCTTGGGTCACACCGGTGATGGCGCAAGAGGTGAGGTCAAGCGCATAGCCCATTTCGTCCAGCAAGCTGACCTCCCAAAGAAGGTAGGGCACGTGCCATTCGCCGCCTTGTTCGAGAAGATCAAGAAGTGCCACCGTTTGGGCGTAAAGCGCCGGGTGCGGATCGCGTTCTGGCAAGGCCTGATGAAGAAGCGCGCAGATGGAGTTCAACGCGGCCAGCGCGCCCCGGTCGTTCAGAAGGGCAGCGCGGGCATGCACGGGCTCGGCCTTGAAGGCGCCCATATGCTCCTCCAGCCTTGCCTGCCACTGGACGGAGAGTTGCGCGCCCGGTTGCAGGACCCCGGCCATGCGACGTGAGCCACCGCCCCGCACCACGCCAAGGTGCCGGCCATGCTGCGCCGTAAAGACCTCGATGATCGCAGAGCTTTCGCCGTGCAGCCGCACGGACAGAAGCGCGCCTTCGTCTCGCCATTCCATCGGGGGAGTATTGCCGCTGCGGAGCTGCGGGGCAAGAAGGGGCTTGCGGTGGGGGGGCAATCTGGCAGGGTCACGCCATGCTGTCCCGCATGATTGCCCTGCTGATCGGAACCTTGGCGCTGGCCTCGCTGCGCGGGCAGTTTGATGCCTTGCCGGACCCGATGGCATTCTGGCCGTTGGAGCAGAGGCTGTGGTTTCTGGCAGGGTTCTTCACGATCCTGACCAATCTGGGCGTCGCGGGGCTGATGTTTGCCGTGGCGCGGGGCTGGCGGATGCCGGGTTTGGTGGCGGCAGGGATGGTCGTGTCTGTCGTGATGGTCGGGGTCGTCTACCACCTGCTTCTGGCGCGGCTGTGGAACCCTGTCGGCGCGGCGTGGTGGGCGGATCAGGGGCTGCATTCGGTGGTGCCGGTGGCGGTGTGCATTTGGTGGTGGGGGTTTGCTGACAAAAGGGTGGGGTGGCGCGATCTCCCGCTGTGGCTGATCTGGCCCGCAGTTTACTGCGGCTATGCGCTGGTTCGCGGATATCTGACCGGGTTCTGGCCCTATCCGTTTCTGGATGGGGACAGTTTGGGGGCTGTGCGGTTGGTCGTAAATATCCTTGGGCTGCTTGCCGGGTTTGCGGCCTTGGGCGCTGGAGTGGTCGGGGTGGCGCGGTTAGGTCGATAGGCCGTCCTCGTCCAGACGGGTGCGGCCGTGGCGGTCTTCGAGTTCGATGACCCAGAGGTCGCGGTCGCGGCTTTTCTGGCGGGTCAGGAGGGCGTCGACTTCGGGCTCGGGGCCTTCGGTCAGGGGGATCCAGATGCGTTCGTTGGAGGTGAGGTCGAAGCTGCGTTGGAAGGCGCGGGCGCGGCCGTTCAGGAGGGCCACTTTCACGA
>CANGHD010000047.1 GCA_947453525.1 Paracoccaceae bacterium
AATTCCTTGCGGATCGCGCCCGTCTGCTCACGCAGTCGCGCATCCTTCAAAATCGCCCGCATCGTGTGCAGCGTCGCCATGCAAGTCGTTGGCGAGACGATCCATACCTTCGCAGAAAACCCCTCGCGCACCACCTCGGGGAAATTCGCATGCAACTCCGCATAAACCGCTTCCGAGGGCAGGAACAGGATCGCCCCATCCGCCGTTTCGCCCTCGATGATGTACTTGTCCGAAATCGCCCGGATATGCGCCCGAACCGCGGCGCGCAGAAGGGTATTTGCGTCCTGCACCTGCCGAGGCGTCTCGGCCCGCCGCAGCGCCTCATAGGCTTCCAGAGGAAACTTCGCGTCAATCGCCAAAGGCCCCGGCGGATTTGGCAGATGGATCAGGCAGTCCACCCGCCGCCCATTCGACAGCGTCGCCTGCATCGTATAGGCGTCGGCGGGAAGCGCCTTGGCCACGATGTCATGCAACTGGATCTCGCCAAACGCCCCGCGCGCCTGCTTGTTGGACAGAATATCCTGCAAACTCAGCACATTGCCCGAAAGCTTTTCGATGTTCGCCTGCGCCTTGTCGATCGTCTCCAGCCGTTGCTGCAAATCGCCAAGGCTCCGCGCTGTCCGCATCGAGGAGCCTTGCAGCGTTTCTCCCATGAATCTTTGCACCTCGGCCAGACGGGTCTCCATCAGTTGAATCATGGCCGTTTGCGACAGGCTTTGCGCCTCTGAGACATGGTGCAAACCGCCCGCCAAACGCTCCTGACCCTCCGACAGGCCCTGCACCCGTTGCGACAGCCAGGACATTTCCTGCATCAACAGCGGAGACACCCGGCCAGAGGCGCGCAGCACCATCAGCAGCAGTCCAAAGATAAACAAAACCGCTCCGCCGGGCAGCAGAATCTCGGGTGCGTTCCAAGGATAGACCTGTCCGAACAGGGACATCATCGCCGTCCGAACAATCGTTCAATATCGGCCAGCTTCAGTTCTACGTAGGTCGGCCGCCCGTGGTTGCACTGACCCGACAAGGGCGTCGCCTCCATCTCGCGCAAGAGCGCATTCATCTCTTCCGCCCGCATCTGCCGCCCGGACCTTACCGAGCCATGACACGCCATCCGGCTGAGAATGGCATCCATCCGCGACCGCAGAGAGGGGCTGTCCCCTTGATCCGCCAACTCATCCAGCACATCCGTCAGCAGAGCCTTGGCCGACACATTGCCCAGGATTGCGGGCGTTTCCCGGACCGCCACAGCAGTGCCGCCGAAAGGTTCGATGGTCAGCCCCAAAGACGCAAGTTCCACAGCGGCCTGCAGCAAGCGGCCGGCATCTGAAGCGGAAAGCTCAACGATTTCAGGAATCAGCAGGGCCTGAGCTGCAATTCCGGTCCCGTCCATCTGCCGCTTCAGGCGCTCATAGACCAGCCGCTCATGCGCGGCATGCTGGTCAACGATCACCATTCCGGTTGCGGTCTGCGCTATGATATAATTCTCATGCACCTGCGCGCGTGCTGCCCCCAATGGGAAATCCCCGCTGCACTCCGTGGCGTCAATCCGCGCCGTGGGCGCCTCGGCGAACCCGGTCGGCGCCTGAAAGCTGAAGGCGCGCGACAGGCTGGCGCCTGAGGGCCGGTCCATTTGATAGACCCGTACCTGCGGCATCATGGATACGCCTTCCGGCCGCAGCGCCGCCAAGGTCGCATCCGCGACGGTGGACGACGCCCGATGCCCGGCCCCCGTCAAAGCCGTCCGCAAACCGGTGATGATCAGGCTTCGTGCCGCTTCCGGTTCGCGGAAACGGACCTCGGATTTTGCGGGATGAACGTTAACGTCCACCCGTTCGGGATCGCAGATCAGGTTCAGCACCGCCGCCGGATGGCGGTCGCGCGACAGCACGTCCAGATAGGCCACCCGAAGCGCACCAATCAGCACGCGGTCCAGAACCGGGCGGCCGTTCACGAACAGGAATTGCTGCACCGAAGAGCCGCGCGAGTAGGTTGGCAGCGCCGCGTAGCCTGACAGCCGCAGACCCTCGCGCTCCACATCAATCCGCAGGGCGTTGGCGGTAAAGTCGGCCCCCAGCAATCGGGTCAGCCGCCGCTGCAAGGCGTCAAAGAAATCGCCATTTTCAGGGTCCAACCGCAGAATTGACCGCGCAGGCTCGCCTTCGGCCACCTCGTTCAAGGAAAACCCCACATGCGGCTCCGCCATCGCCAGACGCCGCACCACATCGGCAATCGCCCCGGCTTCCGCCCGATCGGTCCGCAGGAACTTCAGCCGCGCGGGGGTTGCATAGAACAGGTCGCGCAATTCCACCACCGTGCCTTGCGCCGCCCCAACCGGGCGCACCGCACCGATCCGCCCGCCAGTCACCGCCAAAGACGCCCCCTCGGCCCCCAGCGCGCGGGAGGTCAGCACCAGCCGCCCGACCGATCCCAAACTCGCCAAAGCCTCGCCCCGAAAGCCGAACGACCGGATGTTCAGCAAATCCGACCCGTCGATCTTCGAGGTCGCATGGCGCGCCACCGACATCGGCAGATCCTCCGCCGTCATGCCGCAGCCGTCATCCATCACGCGGATCAGCAGCTTGCCCCCGGCGGCATAGTCCACCGAAACCCGCCGCGCCCCGGCATCCAGCGCGTTTTCCACCAGTTCCTTCACGGCAGAGGCAGGGCGCTCCACCACCTCACCCGCCGCGATCCGGTTGATCGCGGCTTCGTCCAGCATCCGGATCGGACGCGCCATATGGGGGGCCATCAGGTTCATCCCACCAGCTTTAGCAGGTCCGGGGCCCCCGGGCCACAGATTCCGTCACTCAGACTTCACCCCAACGGCATCGCCCACCACGATGAAGGTCAGCTTGTCAGGCGTCAGCAAAGACTTCGCCACCCGGTTCACATCCTCCAGCGTCACGGCCTCGACCTTGGCATTGCGCACCGCCGGATAGTCGGACGGCAGCCCCAAGGTCTGCATCCCCACCAGAATCGAGGCGATCCGCCCATTGCCATCGAACCGCAAGGGATATGCGCCGGTCAGATAGGTCTTGGTGTCATCCAATTCCTTCTGCGTCACGCCATTCTTGGCGACATCGGCCCAGACGTCCTTGATCACCTTGATCGCCTCACCCGCCTTCTCATTGGCGGTATCAAGGCTGCCTTGCAGAATCTCGGCATGGTCATATGCGGCCAGCCCGGTGTCGATACCATAGGTCAGCCCGCGCTGTTCACGCACTTGATCCATCAAGCGCGAGGAAAAGCCGTTGCCGCCGAGGATCTCGTTCAGGATCGTGGCGGCGAAATAGTCCTTGTCGGCGAACTTGATCCCGGCCTGATAGAAGCTGATCGCGGTTTGCGGGCCGGGGAAATCCTGCTGGATGACACCACCCTTGACCGTCAAGGCCACATCGGCGGGCTGCGCCGCCCCCTTGGCTGGAAGATCGCCCAGCAGTTTGTCCAGCAAGACACCCAAGTCCGTGGCCGAGATATCGCCCGCCGCCGCCACATAGATCCGGTCGCGTGCCAACGCGCCGTGATAGGCGTCCAGAATATCCGCACGGGTCAACGCCTTGACGCTCACCTCGGTACCGTCGCCCACCGTACCATAGGGATGGTCGCCAAAGGCCGCCTTGCGCAGGATATCGCCGCCGATCGCCGCCGGGTCCTTGGCGTTCGACACGATGTTCTGCAACACCTGTCCCCGCACCCGCTCCACGGCCGCAGCGTCAAAGCGCGGTTTGACCAGGGCCTGATGCAGCAAATCCATCGCCTTGTCGCGGTTTTCCGTCAGGAACTTGGCCGACACGCCAACCCCGTCCTCGTCGCTGTCAAAGTTGAACTCCGCCGCCAACGCATCGCGGGCGGCAGCAAAACCCTGACTGTCCAGATCGCCGGCACCCTCCTCGATCAGGGCCGTCATCAGATTGACCGCCCCACGCTTGCCGGGCGCGTCCAGCGAGGTGCCGCCGGTGAAGCGGATGCTCAGCGCTGCGAAGGGGATGTCGTGGTTCTCCACCAGCCAGGCCTTGATCCCGCCGGGCGAGGTGACTTCCTGGATCTTGATCTCAGCCACTGCAGGCATCGCCAGCAGCATGAAAGCCAGAACCGCCAAAACCTTGGTTTTCACGAACATCATCATTGCGCGGCCTCCTCAGCCGTCAGCCAGCCGGTCACGGCGTGGTGGCGGTCCAGCACCTTCTTGGCCTCGGCCATCACTTCGTCGGGCGTCACCGCCTGCAGGGCATCCGGCCAATCCTGCACATCCTGGACCGTCAGGCCCGAGGCCAGCGCCATCCCATAGCGATGGGCCAAGCCTTGCGTGTTGTCGCGGCCATAGACCTGATCGGCCCTGACCTGCGCCTTGATGCGGGCGAATTCGTCGGCGTCCACTCCGTCTTTCAGGAACTTGGCAACGACCGCGTCCATCGCCGTCTCAAGATCGCCCAAGCTGACCCCATCGGCAGGCACTGCCACCAGCGCAAAGGTCGTCGGGTCCATCGAGACCCCGTCATAGGACACCGAAGTATAGGTCGCCAGCTTCTGGTCAAACTCCAGCGCCCGCGCCAGAACTGACGTCGCCCGACTGCCGCCCAGCAATTGCGCCAGCATGGTCAGGGCGGCGGCTTCCTTCTGGTCGCCCGGATTGCGCTCGGGGGCAAGATAGCTGCGCACGACATAGGGCTGCGGCACCCGCGGGTCAGACAGCACCAGCCGACGCTCCGCCAGTTGCGGCGGCTCTGTCGGGCGGACGCGCGGGTGGATCTTGTCCGACGGCGGGATCGGCCCGTAATACTTCTTCGCCAAAGCCAGCACGTCATCCGGCTTCACATCGCCCGCCACAATCAGGATGGCATTGTTGGGCGCGTAATTGGCCTGATAGAAGTCCAGCGCATCCTGCCGCGACAGCTTTTCCATCTCGTGCCGCCAGCCGATGACCGGAATGCCGTAAGGATGGTTCAGATACTGCGCCGCCGACATCTGCTCGGTCAGCAAAGCGCCGGGGTCGCTGTCGGTGCGTTCATTGCGTTCGTCGAGGATGACCTGCCGTTCGGTATCCACATCCTTCTCGGTCAGGTTCAGGTTGTGCATCCGGTCGGATTCCAGCTTCATCACCAGATCCAGCCGATCGGCCGCCACGCGCTGAAAATAAGCCGTGTAATCCTGCGTGGTGAAGGCATTGTCCGACCCGCCCTGCGCGGCCACAATCTTTGACAGATCGCCGGGCGCCACCTCTTTGGTGCCCTGAAACATCAAATGCTCCAGAAAATGCGCGATGCCGGAATGACCGGGAGATTCGTCCGCAGCGCCGATCTTGTACCAGACCATATGCACCACCACAGGCGCGCGATGATCTTCGATCACCACCACATCCATGCCATTGTCCAGCTTGAACGTGCTGACCGTATCGGCCACCGCCGTCCCTGCCATCACAACCAAAGCCAGTGCCGTACGGCACCACATCTTGAAACCGAAATCTGGGCGCATGGAGTCCTCCTGCCTTGCCGCCAAGCTAGCGGCAAGTCCGCCACACGCAAGGCCCGCCACGCGGTTGTGACAGTCCGAGAGCGGCTTTGGCGGTTACTTGGTGCCCTTCGGCGGGGCCGACGGCGTGCGTGCGCCCGCTGCCCGCCATCTGGCAAGCTCGGCATATTCATCCAGCCACATCGACTTGTAGGCGCTGAAATAGGTCGTCAGGCCAAAGGCCCGCTCCAGCAGCTTGCCCGGATGTTTCCTGCGGAAGGCCAGATCCTCCGCCGCCAGCGAAGCCCGGATTCCCGACGCAAGCCCGTTGCGGCTGGCATAGGCCACCAGCCCGGCATCGCCCGCCGGAACCCCGCCCGCCCCATGAACCTTGCCGCCCAGCGCCACCACGGCGTCATCCATCGGGTGTTGATCGGTCAGGTTTTCGCCCCCTGGTGTCGGGTCTGGCAGGGCCTTCAGATCCGGCGGAATCTCCAGCGCCTTCGGCGGTAGAATCGAGAATTCGTCCGGGCCATCCGTGCCCGAGCGCAGGTTCATCAAATGCGGCGTTCCTTTGCCCCCACCGCAGGCCGAAAGCGCCATCAGCGCTACGCCCGCCCCCGCGAGAACCATCCGTGCCTTCCGCATTCCGACCGACCCTTGCCCCAACTCTTGCGCCGTATTTTGCCCGTCTTACCGCATCGAAGCCGTCACGTCACGGGGTCTTTGCTATTGACGCCGTTTCACTGGCTTATCTGCCGACTTGCCGCCCGCGAAGTTCGTAAACAGAACCAGCCCGACCGCACCCAGAAAGATCGCCACATCCGCCACGTTGAAGGCAAAGGGATTGTCGATGCCGCAGCACGACATGTTCAGGAAATCCGCCACTGCGCCATAGATCAGCCGATCGACCACATTCCCCACCGCGCCGCCAATCAACAGCCCAGCCGCAACCTCGGCCCAGACGCCCGACTTCTCGCGCCGGACCCAGATCCAGACCCAAGCCGAAATCACCAGCGCCACGCCAATCAACAAGACCCGCGCCATCGCGGAATCCTGCGACAGCAGGCCGAAGTTCATCCCGTAATTCCACGCCATCCGGAAGACAAGGAAAGGCGGCCAGACGTCAATCTCACCCCTATTGGCCAGATCAAGCCCGAAGACCACCGCAACCTTAGTCAACTGGTCCAGGACCAGCACCGCCAAAGCCACCACAGGGATCCGCCAAAGTCCCATCCTAGTGCCGGAAATGCCGCTGGCCGGTGAAGACCATCGCCAGCCCAGCTTCGTCTGCCGCCGCGATGACCGAGGCGTCATTCATCGACCCGCCCGGCTGAATGACCGCCGTGGCCCCGGCCTCCGCCGCCGTCAGCAGCCCATCCGGAAACGGAAAGAACGCATCCGACGCCACCACCGACCCCACGGTCGGCGAAGCCGAAAGCCCCAAAGCCTCCGCCATATCGCCCGCTTTCCGCGCCGCGATCCGTGTCGAGTCCACCCGGCTCATCTGCCCAGCGCCAATCCCCACCGTCGCCGCATCCTTCACATAGACGATGGCGTTTGATTTCACATGCTTGGCCACCTTCCAGGCAAACAGCATATCCGCCATCTCTGCCGCCGTGGGCGCGCGCTTGCTCACCACCTTCAGATCCACCGGCGCCAGCGAGGCAAAATCGCGGTCCTGCACCAGAATCCCCCCCGCCACCTGGCGGAACGCCAGCCCCGGCGCCCTCGCATCCGGCAGCCCCGCCGTTGTCAGCAGCCGCAGATTCTTCTTGCCCGCAAAGATCGCCTTCGCCGCGTCAGAGGCGCCGGGTGCAATCACCACTTCGGTGAAGATCTTCACGATCTCCTCCGCTGTCTCGGCATCCAGAGCCATGTTCAACGCCACAATCCCGCCAAAGGCCGAGGTCTGGTCACAATGATAGGCCCTGAGGTAAGCCTCTTTCAGCGTCGCCCCCGTGCCCACACCGCACGGATTGGCGTGCTTGATGATGGCGACCGAGGGCGCTTCCCCGGCAAACTCCGCCACCAGTTCAAAGGCCGCATCGGTGTCGTTGATGTTGTTGTAGGACAGTTCCTTGCCTTGCCACTGCCGCGCCGTGGCCACGCCCGGTCGGTTCGAGCCATCCGTGTAAAACGCCGCCTTCTGGTGCGGGTTCTCGCCGTAGCGCATGCCTTGCGCGAACTTGCCGGCAAAGCTGCGATTGCGCGGGAAGGGGTCCTTGAACTCGCCGGCCAACCAACCCGCGACCGAGGCATCATAGGCCGCCGTCTTGGAAAAAGCGGTAAGCGCCATCTTCTGCCGGAAGGCCAAAGTGGTTGCCCCGTCATTCGCCTTCAACTGCTCGACCAGCGCGGCATAATCCGCAGGGTCGGTGATCACCGTGACAAACCTGTGGTTCTTCGACGCCGCCCGGATCATCGCCGGCCCGCCGATGTCGATGTTCTCAATGCAGGTGGCGTGATCGGCACCCTTCGCCACCGTTTCCTCGAAGGGGTACAGGTTGACGATCAACAGATCGATCGGCTCGATCCCATGTGCTGCCATCGCCAGCAGATGCTCGTCATCATCGCGCAAGGCCAGCAAGGCCCCGTGAATGTTCGGATGCAGCGTCTTCACCCGCCCGTCCATCATTTCGGGAAATCCCGTCACGTCCGCCACATCGCGCACCTTCAGTCCGGCCGCCCGCAGCATGTTCGACGTGCCTCCGGTCGAGATCAACTCCACCCCAAACCCCGCCAAGGCCCGTGTCAGTTCAATCAACCCGAATTTGTCGGAAACCGAGATCAGTGCGCGCCCGATCGGGACGAGATTTGGCATGGCAAGCACCTCGCAACATGTCAGATCTGGCTCGCGGAATCCTCACGCTCCAGATCGCGGATGGCAAGGGGAGTATCCTGCGCCTTGGCCAAGGTCCAGCCCAGCTGGGTGTCGAAATCCTGCGCGTGGCCGGAAAGCACGATTTGCAGGCTTTCGCGCGGGCGCACCTTGGTCTTTTCCAGATAGATCGACGGTTCCAGCGTCAACTTTGCCGTGCCGTCATGGCGCAACAGCCAGGTCTCACCGCTCTTCAACGCCAGCGACACCGATGCCCCGCCCGGATCCAGCCGTGTGTCGACATCGGGGTGAATGTGAAAGCGCACCGCGAACCGCACCCCCTGCAAACGGCTCGCCACCAGCACCTTCTCGAACCGCCGCTTCTCGGTGGTCGTGAGCGCCGCGATCCTGTCGATGCCGGTCAGGTGGCGGCCATCCTGCGTCAGCATCAGGTCGCGCACGTGGCTCAGCCCATGCGTCGCCGCCCAGCCATTCTGCACCAGATGCACGCCCGCGCCATTCTCACCCGGCAGCATGCGCAGCGTCGTCACCTCGGCGCGCTCGACAAAAGCCCCGTCGCCGCCCGGCCCCAGCCGCGAGGATGAAAACCCCTCGATCGCCAGCGTAGAATGCGAGCCCGTCGCCCGCCCCGCCTGCCGCCACTCCGCCCCGAAGGCTACGCCCGATCCGCAAGATACCACCACCGGACGCCGCCCCGAGGTCATCTCGAATGCATTGGTCGAGGCATGCGCCATCCCCCCCGAGGGCGGCGAGGCCGCATCCAGCACAACCGTCGTGCGCCCGCCCGTCAGCCGGGCAAACCCCATCGCCATGCCAGACACCGGGGTCGCCTTGATCCCCGCATTGGCCAGCGCCGCATCAAGCCGCCCCTCCGCCCCGCGTCCGCCACCATGAAACCGCGCCAGCCCGCCATCGGCATGGCGCAGCGCCCGCAGCACCGGCGCCACCCGTTCCATCGCCACGAAATGCGCCGGCGCGGCGGTGCGCCCCGCCTCCGCCAAGGCCTGCGCGCCCCAGGTCAACTGCATGAATATATCCAGCAATTCCTCGGGGTTGCGGCTGGGAATCCCGCCGCCCATGTCGATCTCGGCCTCCAGTTCGACGGCCAGGGCCTTGACCGCCGCCTCGACATGGCCCGACATGCCCTGCAACACTAGGGCGGCCACGATAATCCCGGTCAGCGCCTCGATCCGCGCCAGACCCGGCGCCGCCATCTGCCAGCGCTGTGCCAGAAAATGCAACTGCATCGACAGACTGCCCAACAGCGCCGCCTGCCGCCCGGCATCAGCGCCCTCCAGCAGCATGGGCGCATGGTTGATCCAGCGAATCATACGCCGCCCGATCAGCTCCGCCTGCCAGCCTGGCCCCTTGCCCCGGCCAAACCGCGCAATCCAGTCAAACGTCCAGCCCTGTGCCCGCTCCTGCGCCCGCGCATCGCCGAAGGCCGCCAGATCGTCCAGCCAGACAAAGCCATGCACCTCAGCGCGCTGGCCCCAGTCCGGAAACGGCACATCCCAGATCGCCACGCCGGGGCTTTCCAGCACGGCAGCGCCCGAGATGAAATTCCCCACCACCAACTGCTTGCCCCGGGCATAAAGCCCGATGGTCCGAGGCTCGGGTTGACTGACGAAGCCCGTCGTCACCCGCGCCTTCTGCGCCTTGCGCAGGACCCGCCAATAGGCCAGCCTATCGCGCCAGCCCCCCGACGTGCGCTGCTCTGGGTCGCCTTCGGCCATCCCGCTCCGCCCTGCCACATGCCCGCTCGCGGGGCCTTCCAAGCGAACCATAGCGAATGCCCCCCGACCTGTCACCCGGGCCGGGGGGCGTCAGCATCAATATGCGGTATGGTCGATCCGCTCCATATACTGGGCCAAGGTCTTTACCTGACCCAACCATTTGGTCACCAGCTTCGGCTCATCCGGCGCCGGATGCACGCCCGGTTCAATCTCTCCGGCCAGAAGCGATTCCACCGCGAAGGATACCGGGGTCGAGACCAACCGCGCCATCGCCGTCCCCTTGGCATCGCCCCAGGCATCCATCGCCCAGGTCTCGTGGAACATGATCTTGCCGTCCTGCTCTGCCTTCAAGGACACGAACAGGATGACCCGGTCCGGCTCTCCGGGCGCATAGGAGTTCTCGCGCACGAACTCCGCCGCCATCTCGGCCAACCGTGCATCGCCTTCCGGCCCGCTCAGCGTTTCGATCTCGCGGAACACCGGCGTCCAGGCGGCTTCCCAGCCGTTCAACCGGATCGTGCCACGGACGAAATCCTTCACGGGCCAGGCCGGATCAAAGTGGTAATCGGCCATGAACGGATAAGAATCACGGTTCGGATAGACCTCGAAGCTTTCCGGATGCGGCAGCGGCGCATCATAGGACGTGATCGCATCCCAAGGGCGCGATACTTTGAACTCCTCGAAGTTCTTCAGGCTGCGCGAGGGCGAGCGCAGCGCCTTCAGCACGCCCAGCGGCGCCCAAGAGAACTTGTAACGAAACGGGTTCGGAATCTTCGGCACGCCGCCACAGTAGGACACGAAGGACAGCACGTTCTTGGCATCAAACCCCTTGGAGGCCCGATACCGCGCCACCAGATCATGCGCCATCAGATGGTCGATCCCCGGATCCAGCCCGCATTCGTTGACCGATACCAGTCCCTTGGCCCTGAACTCGGAACCCAGCGCCCGCATCTCGGGCGAGATATAGGACGAGGACACGAAATGCGCCCCCTTTGCCAGACAGGCCTTGGCGATCGGCACGTGATGCTCCACCGTCAGCATTGAAATCGCCACATCGCCGGGCTGCAAGGCCTCGGTCAAAGCCTCCAGCGCATAGGCCCGGATGTCCTGCGTCAGATCACCAACCGCCTCGACAGCCTTCTCGACCGTGCGGTTCCACACCACCACGGGCAAGCCCGCCTCGATCAAGCGCCGCAACCCCGGAGCTGACGACAGCCCCGTTCCGCACCAATGTATCGTCATCGCGTCCTCCTCAAACGTAAATGATATGGCGGTCAAACTCCGCCTTGGCCCGACCCCAGACGCCCGCATCCAGATCGGGCAGCGTCAGAAGCGAGGGCAACAATTGCGCCGCGTAGTCCTGCGACGATTCCACCGGCATCAGCGACGGCAGGTTGTCAATCGCCGTCACATCCAGCGGCGGATTCTCGGCAACGCGCAGCGCTGGCGCATCCCAATCCGTCGCCCGGTCATAAACCTTGATCGGCGAGAAGTCCGATGTCGGATCGCAGGCAATATCCCCGATCACCGTCAACTTCCGCGCATCCGTCTTGGCACTGGCTGGCACAAACACCGGACACCCCGGTCGCGCCAGAATGCAGTTCAGGAAGATCTCGTGCTGCAACACCTCCGGGAAGGGCCCTCCGCTCGCCGTCTCCGCCATATCCCACTTGGTCACGCCACAGCCGAGTGCCGCCAGCAAATCCGCAGCCCCGGTGCCCACCCGCCCCAAAGCCCCGATGATCAGCGCATTGGGCCGCGACAGCCCGGCCAGTTCCCGCCCCAGATTGGCCAACAACTCTGCCTTGCCCGCATAAACCGCCACCGGCCCGGCAATCCCGCCCCTCGCTTGAGCCGCCCAGCACTTCAAAGAAACCGCAGCCCCGGCATACCCCGCCCAATACCCAAACGCCGCAACCCGGCGACCGGCGTCATTGACCAGATACTCCAGATCATACAGCACCCCGCCGCCCGCCCTGAAGCGCTGCAACAACACCCGCCCCGCAGGCTGCCCCTTGTAAGCATGGCCAAACATGATGTGCCGATGCGTCAGCGGCGTGCCATCCTCCGGCAGTTCCTTCAGCCCGAAAATGATCGCGTCTTCCGGCGCGAAGGGCCAGGAATTCTCCGCCACAATCTCGCAACCCGCCCGCAGATAGCCATCAATCGGAATGGCCCGCACATGGCTTTCCTCGACCGAGACCCGAATGCCCGCCGCCACCAGCGCCGCCGCACCTTCCGGCGTCAGCCCGACCCGCTCCTCATGCGGCCGCTGCTCGGCCCTGACCCAAAGATGCTTCATCGTTCACTCCGAACCCATTTCCGCGCAGCCATAGCAGAATTCGCAACCGGCGACAGTCCACCCTTTGCTTGAAAATGACGTCCCTTTGCACCACCGCTTGACCATCCTATTTGAGGCTGCACCCATGGCTCAGGACTCGAATTCCCATTGCACTTATAATCAGGCCATCAAGATGTTCACGGCCGATCCCGCCGCTCGGTTCGAGGATGAGGATCAGTTGACCAAATATTGGGGCGGTGTCTGGGGCATCGACAACGATGTGGGTCAAATCCGCGACGTGCTTGTGCATCGGCCCGGTGCCGAAATGGCCTTGGTTGACCCCGCCAAACGCATCCCCGAAATCGCAGCCTACGGCGACCGCGAGGCGCACTGGTATTATCAAAGCGATACCCTGCCCGATGTCACGGCGATGCAGCGCCAGCACGACGCGATGGTTGCGGCCCTGCAAAACGCGGGGGTCACTGTGCATTACGTTGACACCCCCGGCGCGCATCGGCTGAAACGGGCCTACACGCGCGACCCGCTCATCATGGTCAAGGGCGGCGCCATCATCTGCCGCATGGGCGCACTGGTGCGGCGCGGAGAAGAGCTGGCGATTGCCCGCACCCTAATCAATCTCGGCATCCCGATCCTGCGCACCATCAGCGGCAGCGGCCTGATGGAGGGCGGCTCCTTCGCAAGGATCAACGACAAGACCTGCGTCATCGGGGCTGGCGTCCGCGTGAACCGCGAAGGAGTCTAACAGGTCGCCGAGGTGCTGCGGCGGCAAGGGGTAGAGCTTTTGGTCGCAGAACTGCCCGGATACGACCTGCACCTCGATTTTTCCCTCCTGATGATCGACCGCGATGTC
Source organism: Paracoccaceae bacterium (assembly GCA_947453525.1). Classification (GTDB taxonomy): domain Bacteria; phylum Pseudomonadota; class Alphaproteobacteria; order Rhodobacterales; family Rhodobacteraceae; genus Stagnihabitans. The sequence continues at coordinate 13,179 of CANGHD010000047.1, forward strand.
GCCCTCGTGAACCCGATGGGCCTGCCCTATCTGTTCATGCAGGATCTGAAATCCCGTGGCGTGACCCTGATCGAGATCGACGGCGGCGATGATCCGATCATCATCAACTCACTGGCCATCGCGCCCGGCAAACTGCTGATGCCCGAGGGCGCTGGAAACCGCACGCTGGACCAACTGGCCGCGCGCGGCATCACCTGGACAACGATCGCCTACGACCAGATGCTCAAGAACGGCGGCGGCATCCATTGCTCGACCACGCCGTTGCGCCGTGATCCTGCCTAGCGCCCTCCACCGGACGTTGCGTTAACCCAAGACCGAGCGCGCGCCGTGTCGGTACAGATGCCATACGCTTGCCATACGCAAACCCGACAGAGGCCATACAGCAAAAATCCCCGTCTTTTCAGCCGTTAACCTGTCAAATCCACCCCGATTCGCGCCTCACGGCATGACCTCGAACCTATCCACATCCACCATCCCATGATCCGTAATCTTCAGATGCGGGATCACGGGCAGGCACAAGAACGCCAGTTGCAAAAACGGCTCCTCCAGCACCACCCCCAGCGAGGCCGCCGCCGCCCGAAGTTTCACCAGATCGGCGCGCACCTCCTCAAAGCTCCCCAGACTCATCAGCCCGGCCACCGGCAAAGGAATTTCGGCCAGAATCCGCCCGGCTTCCACCACCACAAACCCGCCCTCGATCTCGCCTAACCTGTTGGCCGCCAAGGCCATATCGTCATAGTCCGCCCCCACCACCGCGATGTTGTGATGGTCATGGCAAATCGTCGACCCAATCGCGCCGCGAGCCAACCCGAACCCCTTCACGAAACCGGTTGCAAGGTTCCCATTCACCCCATGCCGCTCCAGCACGGCAATCTTCACCAGATCGCGGCCGATATCCGGCCTCTTGTCGCCATCCACCGGCGGGATCTGATAGGTCAGATGCTCGGTGATGATCTTCCCCGGAATGACCCCAATCACCGGAGTCTCCACCCGGTTCCCTCCGGTACGGAATTGATTTCCTTGAACTTTCGGCGCCTTGACCGAATGCCTTGCCACAGGCTCCACCGTCTCCCGCGCCGCAAACGCCGCGTCCGAGACCCGGACTCCCCGCGCAAACACCGCCGCCACATTGCAGCTTTCCAACCCGTCAATCACCGCAATATCCGCCCGCTTGCCCGGAGCAATCAACCCGCGATCCTTCAGCCCAAACGCCTCCGCCGCCGACAGGCTCGCCGCCCGGTACACCGCCAGCGGAGGCGCCCCAAGCGCGATTGCCGTCCGTATGATGTAGTCCAGATGGCCATGCTCCCCAATATCCAGTGGGTTGCGGTCATCGGTGCAAAAGCACAGGTACGGCGCTTGGCGCTCGGTCAAAAGCCCGACCATCGCCTTCAGGTCCTTGGACACCGAGCCTTCGCGGATCAGCACCCGCATCCCCTTGCGCAGCTTCTCCAGCCCCTCCGCATAAGAGGTCGCCTCATGCTCGGTCCGTATCCCCGCCGAGATATACCCGTTCAGATCCTTCCCCGACAGCAACGGCGCATGGCCATCGATATGCCGCCCGCTGAAGGCCTCCAGCTTGGCCATGGCGCCGGGGTCCTGCCCCAACACCCCGGGATAATTCATGAATTCCGCCAGACCGATCACCCTCGGATGATCCATCAGCGGCGCAATATCCGCCGCCTCCAGCCGCGCGCCCGTGGTTTCCATATGGGTCGAGGGCACGCAGCTCGACAGATTGACCCGCAAATCCATCAGCAGTTTGGGGGCTGCATCGAGGAAATAGTTGATCCCCACCAGCCCGCAGACATTGGCAATCTCATGCGGGTCGCAAATCGCCGTCGTCACGCCATGCGGCGTGACACAGCGGTCGAACTCGAAAGGCGTGACCAGAGACGACTCAATGTGCAGATGGGTGTCAATGAACCCTGGAACCAGAATTTTTCCAGTGAAATCCATCTCCTCGCGGCCAGCATACTCCCCGAAGACCCCCACGATCGTATCCCCGCAGATCGCCACGTCCGTCCCGACCAACTCCCCTGTCATCAGGTCCAGTACGCGCGCCCCCTTCAGCACCAGATCGGCGGGCACCAGACCCCGCCCCTGTTCGATGCGGGCAGACAGCAGTGCCGTAGGGCGCAATTCGGTCATGGCATTCTCCTTTTTCGGCAAGAAAGCGCGAAATACCCGGCGGCGGCAAGGCAGATTTGGCCTTGCCGCCGCCCGGCAAGGATGGTCAGGTTGCGGAATGCCCAATATCGAGGATAAACCCTTCTCCCGCCCCCTGCGCGGCATCCTGTTGAAACTGGCCTCGGTGCTGGTCTTCATCGTCATGCAGTCGCTGATCAAGGCCGCCAAGGTGCCGGCCGGAGAGGCGGTCTTCTTCCGTTCGGCCTGCGCGGTTCCCGTCATCGTGGTCTGGCTTGCCATGCAGGGCCAGCTTGCGACGGGTTTCCATGCAAAACAACCCCTTGGCCACTTCTGGCGCGGGTTGATGGGCACCACGGCGATGGGTCTGGGCTTTGCCGGCCTGTCTTACCTGCCCCTGCCGGAGGTCACCGCGATCAGCTATGCCTCGCCCCTCATGGTGGTCATTCTGGCGGCCATGTTTCTGGGCGAAGAGGTCCGGGTGTTCCGCCTAGTCTCCGTCGCCCTTGGCCTCGTCGGTGTGCTCATCGTGCTCAGCCCCCGCCTGTCGATTGGCGTGGCCGCCGGTTCAAGGGAAGCGTTCGGAGCCATGGTCGTGCTGGGCGGTGCCGTGTTTGCAGCCCTCGCCCAAGTCTTCGTCCGTAAGTTGGTGCTGATCGAATCGACCACCGCGATCGTGTTTTACTTTTCCTTAACCGCCACCGCGTTATCCTTGCTGACCATTCCCTTCGGCTGGGTCTGGCCTTCGGCGTTCGAGGCGGCCTGTCTGGTCGGCGCAGGTCTTCTCGGCGGTGTCGGTCAAATCCTGCTGACCTCAAGCTACCGCGAGGCGGATGCCTCGTTGGTCGCGCCCTTCGACTATGCTTCGATGATCTTCTCGCTGGGGATCGGTTTTTTCATCTTTGGCGAGGTGCCAACGCTGACCATGCTGACCGGGGCCGCTTTGGTGGTCACAGCCGGCATCCTGATCATCTGGCGCGAACGCCAACTGGGGCAGGAACGCGCCCGATCCGCCAATGCCTTGACGCCAGACGCTTAAGTCCCGCGCCCCTAGTTCCAGCGGACCGTGATATCGGCTTGGCGCGAGCCAAGGATGACGCGGCGGATGTTGGGCATGTCATTGCCGTCAATCCAGGCGCGCGCCGCTTCCGGCGTCTTGCCGTAAAACGCCCAGCGGTCCAGCAACCGGCGGTCAAGTTCGGCTTCCGGAACGTCAATAAACACGGTCAAGTCGAAGAAATCGGCGAGGTCGATCCAAGGATTTTCATTCAATAACAGATAGTTACCTTCTGTCACCAGAATGCGATGGTCCTTGGTGACCAGATCGGCAGACCCGCGCGACAGCTCCAGCGACCGGTCAAACACCGGGATGGCCACCTCGTCCTCATCCTGCAGGCGCGACAGCAGGTGGCGGTAGCCGGCAACATCAAACGTCTCCGGCGCGCCCTTGCGGCTGCGCAGACCACGGGCGGTCAGAATGGCGTCGTCGAAATGAAAGCCGTCCATCGGCACCACGCGGGCATCAGGGCCCAAAGCCTCCACTACGGCCTCGGCCAAGGTGGATTTACCCGCGCCAGGGGGGCCTGCAAGGGCGGCGATGAACCGCCCCTCCAGATCCTCCGCCTTGCGGCGGATGTCCTCGGCAAGCATGGCCGGGGTCATGCTGCCTCGTTCAAATCGTCGGGCAGCTTGGCCCCGGTCATATAGGCCACGGCGTCCGACATGGAGTGCAGCTTGGGATCAATCACGCACAGACGGCGGCCCAGACGGTGGACGTGCACGCGGTCGCAGACCTCGAACACATGGGGCATATTGTGCGAAATCAATATGATAGGAATCCCACGCGACCGCACGTCCTTGATCAGGTCCAGCACGCGGCGGCTTTCCTTGACCCCCAGGGCGGCCGTCGGTTCGTCAAGGATCACGACCTTGGAGCCGAACGCAGCAGCCCGCGCCACGGCGACACCTTGCCGCTGACCACCCGAAAGGGTCTCAACCGCCTGATCGATGTTCTGGATCGTCATCAGCCCCAGTTCCGACAGCTTTTTCCGCGCGAACTCGTTCATCCGCGCCCGGTCGGTCATCCGGAAGACCGACCCCAGAATGCCAGGCTTGCGCCACTCGCGCCCCAGAAACATGTTGTCGGCAATCGACAAGGCCGGCGACATGGCGAGGTTCTGGTACACCGTTTCGATCCCCACCGCACGGGCATCGTCGGGGCGGCGGAAGTGAACTTCCTTGCCTTCCAACTCGATCAAGCCGTGGTCGGGGGTGACTGCCCCCGACAAGGCCTTGATCATGGTAGATTTTCCCGCACCGTTGTCGCCGATCACGCCAAGGATCTCACCCGGGTACAGGTCGAAATCGCAGCCGTTCATGGCGACCACGGTGCCATAGCGCTTCATCAGGCCACGCGCCTTGATGACGGGTTTCATTTCAGGATGCGTCACTTCGAAGCCCTCCGCAGATATTGATCCAAGGCAACGGCGATGATGACAAGGCAGCCGGTGGCGAAGGTCTGCCAGTAACTGTCGACCCCTGCGAGCGAAAGCCCGGTGATGAACACGCCCACGATGATGGCCCCCAGCACCGAACCGACAATCGAACCGCGCCCGCCGAACAGTGAGGTGCCGCCGATCACCACGGCGGTGATCGAGTCCAGATTGATCGTCTCGAACCCGATGGGAGAAATCGTCCCCACCCGGCCCACCGCCACCCAGGAGGCGAAGCCGCAGATGAAGCCCGCCACGCCGTAGACCGAGATGATTGTCTTGTCGACCGCGATCCCCGACAGCATGGCCGCATCAGGATCATCGCCCAAGGCATGAACATGGCGGCCCCAGGCGGTGCGGTTCAGCACATACCACATGATGGCGGCAAGGATCAGCAGCATGATCATGCCGTAAGTCACTGTCGCGCCAAGGAATTTGAATTTGTTGCCGAAGAACAAAAGCGCATTGGCCTTCTGTTCGATATCCACATTGCGGATCGATTCCGAGTGGGAATAGGCCAGCTTCAGCGCGCGGAAGATCGACAGCGTGCCCAGCGTCACGATGAAGGGCGGCAGCTTCATCTTGGCGACAAGGAAGCCGTTGAACAGCCCCATCACCGTGCCGACGGCGATGCCGATCACAATGGCAAGCGGTACGGGCAGACCGTCCATGACGGCAAGATTGCCCATGATCAGCGAAGACAGGATCAGAATCTCACCGACAGACAGGTCGATGCCGGCGGTCAGGATCACCACGGTCTGCGCCAGAGCGACAAATCCGGTGACGGTCACCTGCTGCAACACGGTGGTCAGCGCGCCAAGTCCAAGGAAGCGGGAATTCGCGATACCGAAGCCCAATACCGAAATGATCAGCACCAGCGCCGGGATCATCGTCGGATTGTCGCGCAGGAAGCCGCGCAGCTTGGAGACGAGTGTCTTGTCGTCCCGGTCGAACTGGGCAACGGTCTTGTCTGCCGCATCCAGTTTGGCTTCGAAATCGGAAATCGTCTTGGTCGGTGTATCTGGATTGCTCATCGCCGCGGATGCCCCCCATCAGAGCCGCCCGGGAACTTCGCCCCCGGTATGAAGAAGGGCGAGAGTAACCTCGCCCTTCAGTTAATCAAGTCAATCGTGAGGCCGTATCAGCCCCAGCAGAGTTCGGTGCCCTTGGTCGAGTCGATGGACTTCACGCCATCAACCGGCTTGTCGGTCACCAGGTTCACGCCGGTGTTGAAGAAGGACAGGCCTTCCGAAACGGTCGGCTTGGTGCCGTCCTTGGCGAAGGCCACGATGGCCTCGATGCCTTTGGACGCCATCAGCAGCGGGTATTGCTGCGAGGTGGCGCCGATGACGCCGGCCTTCACGTTGGCGACGCCGGGGCAGCCGCCGTCAACCGAAACGATCAGTGCGGTCTTGCCAGCAGCCTTGAGGGCTTGGAAGGCGCCTTCAGCAGCCGGTTCGTTGATCGTGTAAACGACGTTGATGTCCGGGTCCTTGGCGAGCAGGGTTTCCATGGCCTTCTGGCCGCCTTCGGGGTTGGCGTCCGACTGTTCGTGGCCGATGACGCGAGCGTCTTTTTCGGAACCCAGAACGGTCAGATCCGGAACTTCAATGCCGAAGCCCTTGAGGAACCCGGTGTCACGCGCCACGTCAACCGAGATGTTGTCGTGGTTGATGTCGAGCATGGCGATCTTGGCGGTGGCAGCGCCATCGCCCAGCGTCCCTTTGGCCCAAGCGCCGATCAGGGTGCCGGCTTCGAAGTTGTCCGTCGCGAAGGTGATGTCCTGCGCGTCTTTGTCAGCAAGGGGGGTGTCGAGGGCGATCACGAGGATGCCGGCAGCGCGGGCGTCCTTGAGGGCCGGGCCGACCGAGTCGTTCGACGGGGTGATCAGGATACCCTTGGCGCCAGCAGCGACGCAGTTTTCGATGGCGGTGATTTGCGGCGAAGCGTCACCGTCCTTGACGCCGGCATAGGCTTGGAAGTCGAGGCCAGCGGCCTTGGCAGCAGCCTCGGCGCCGTCTTTCATCTTCACGAAGAAGGGGTTGGTGTTGTTCTTGGTGATCAGGCAAGCCAGATCGCCGGCCGAAGCCGAGCCAGCGACAAGAGCCAGCGCAGCGGCGCCGATGAGGGCAGCAGCTTTGAACTTCATTGGTAGTCCTCCCAAGGATAGGGGGATGTTTCCCCCGATGTAAACTGTGTCGCCCGTCTTGAGGTTGGCCCTCGATCCTGACGATGCCGGGGAGATAAGCCGATTCCCAAAGCTACGTCAAGATAAATAAATCAGTGTGATTTATTATTGACAGGGCCACCATTCCCGCCGAAAGTCCCAGAGTATCGCGGGATCGCGGGCCCCTCCATTATGCACTGGTGACGATGATGCTGATCGGTATTCCTGCTATTCTTGGCCCTGAGTTGCTGTTCACGCTGCGGTCAATGGGTCATGGTGACGAGATCGCTCTGGTGGATGCCAACTACCCCGCTCAGGAGCATGCGCGTCGTCTGGTACGTGCCGATGGCCATGGCATGATGCTGCTGCTAGAGGCAATCTTGGCCGTGATGCCGCTGGACCGTGCCGTTCCAGAGGCGATCTTCCGCGCCGCCTTGAACAACGACCCTGCGCAGTCCGGCCCGTTTCACGTGGCGGTCGATCAGGCCTTCGGGCGTCTGGCACCTGGCTACAAGATCACGCCCCTTCAGGGGGCCGATCTGTACCCCCGCATCCGCGCGGCGCATACGATTGTGGCAACCTCTGAAACCGCGTTCTTCGCGAATGTGATTTTGCGCAAGGGCGTGATCGGGGCGGATGGCCGTCCGGTATGATCCGGGCTGCGGGACATTGACGGCGGAATGATGCAACTTCAGCAGGATATCCCCGGCGAAAGGCATGTGACCGAGGCCGTGGCGCCGCGCGGCACCAATCAGGCCGGTATGCGCGACTATAACGAGCGCCTGGTTCTATCTTTGGTCCGTCAGCACGGGGCTCTCGCAAAGTCGGACATCGCCCGGATGACCGGACTTTCGGCGCAGACCGTGTCTGTGATCATGCGTGCGCTGGAACAGGACGGGCTTTTGCTGCGCGGCGAGCCGATCCGGGGCAAGATCGGACAACCTTCGGTGCCGATGTCGCTGGCGGCGGATGGGGCGTATTTTCTGGGGCTGAAGATCGGGCGCCGCTCGGCGGATCTGGTGCTGGTGGATTTTCTGGGACGGGTCCTGTCGACACACCGTCGCGTGTACCGCTACCCCACGCCTGACGCCGTAGTTGGGTTCGTGGCGGAGGCTTTGCCGGGCCTGTATCGGACCTTGACCCCCGACCAGCGCGAGCGGATCGGCGGCTTGGGCGTCGCGATGCCGTTCCAGCTGTGGAACTGGGTGCAGGCTTTGGGCGCGCCGCAGGCAGAGATGGATTCCTGGCGCGACCGCGACATTCAAGCCGAACTGGCCACGACCACCGGCGTGCCGGTCTTCGTCCAGAACGATGCCACCTCTGCCTGTGGCGCGGAGCTGGTCTTTGGCACAGGCGAGCGGCCGAAGGACTTCCTGTACTTCTACTTCGGCACCTTCATCGGCGGCGGGTTGGTGTTGAACGGCCAGCTGTTCCTCGGCCGCACCGGCAATGCGGCGGGGGTCGGGCCGCTGCTGGTGCCGGGGCCAGAAGGCAAGATGCGGCGGCTGTTCGATTCAGCCTCGATGGCGGTGCTGGCGGGAATGATGGAGGAGGCGGGCGAAAGCTCGGACCATCTGTGGGAGCGGCCGGATCAGTGGCATGTCTCGGAACGGCTGTTGCGGCATTGGGTGGACATGGCGGCCGAGGGGCTGGCGGGGGCGATCCTTGCCGCCTCGGCCCTCTTGGAACTGGAGGCGGTTCTGATTGACGGCTGGATGCCGACCTCGGTCCGGGCGATGGTGACGCTGCGGACCCAGGAGGCGCTGTTGAGGATGGATCTGTCCGGCATCACGATGCCTCAGGTCCGCGAAGGCACCGTGGGGGCGCAGGCGCGGTCTTTGGGGGCGGCGGCCATTCCGCTGAGCCAAAGGTATTTGATCGACCAGAACGCGGCGGCGCGCGGGGCATGATTGCACGCGTGCAATCCAGTTCAAGCTATTGAAAATGCTGTACTTATGCAGATCCCATTAACGTCTTGTTAGGACATTTTCCCGACGCCTGACGCCAAAATCTTTTGCCGAAGAATTTTGGCTATTCGCCGCGCGGGAAGCGTTTCGTGTCCTCAAGGATGTTGAGGTCCATGTGGTTGCGCATGTACCGCTCTGACGCGGCGCGGAGCGGCTGATAGTCCCACGGATAATAGCTGCCATTGCGCAATGCCTGATAGACCACCCAGCGGCGCGCCTGACTTTGGCGCACCTCGGCGTCATAGGCGGCGAGGTTCCAGCGCTCTTCGGCGATCACCTGGAAATGGGCGAGAATTTCCGCAGCGCGGGGATCGGCGGCAAGATTCTGGTCTTCCTCGGGGTCGTTGACGAGGTCGAAAAGCATGTCCGGGTCGGCAGCACAGCGGATGTATTTCCACGCGCCTTGGCGCAGGGCGACCATGGGGGTGATGGAACCCTCGGCAGCATATTCCATGGCAACCGGAGACGTCCGGGGGATGCCTCGGGCAAGGGGGACGAGGCTTTCGCCATCCGTCCACGGCATCACCTCTTCCATCGAAATTCCGGCCAGATCGCAGAGGGTCGGGGTGACGTCGATCGTGGAGACGGGGGTCTGCTCGAGGTGCGGCTCCAGTCCGGGGGCGCTGATCATCAGGGGGACGCGGGCGGCGCCTTCGAAGAAATTCATCTTGAACCACAGGCCCTTGCGGCCCAGCATCTCGCCATGGTCGGAAACGAAGACGATGATCGCCTCTTGCCGCGAGGCCTCCAAGGCGGCCAGAACCTCGCCAATCTTGTCGTCGACGTAGGAGATATTGGCGAAATAGCCTTGGCGGGCGCGACGGATGTGGTCTGCCGTGACGGTCAGGTTGCGCCAATCGCAGGCGTCCATCAGGCGTTGGGAATGCGGGTCCATCGCGTCGTAGGACAGTTGGCTGGGCGGCTCCAGTTCGGGCGCCCCTTCGTAGAGGTCCCAGTATTTGCGGCGGGCGACGAAGGGGTCGTGCGGGTGGGTGAAGGAGACCGTCAGGCTCCACGGGCGGGGGTCAAGGGCTCGGGACAGGTCGTAGATCTTCTGGATGGCTTGGTGGGCGACATCGTCGTCGTATTCCAGTTGGTTGGTGATTTCGGCCACGCCAGCCCCGGTGACGGAGCCGAGGTTGTGATACCACCAGTCGATGCGTTCACCGGGTTTACGGTAATCGGGGGTCCAGCCGAAGTCGGCAGGGTAGATGTCGGTTGTCAGGCGCTGTTCGAAGCCGTGAAGTTGGTCGGGGCCTACGAAATGCATCTTGCCGGACAGGGTCGTCTGGTATCCGGCGCGGCGCAGGTGGTGGGCGAAGGTCGGGATATCCGAGGCGAACTCGGCCGCGTTGTCATAGACCCGCGTGCGGCGTGGCAGGGCGCCGGACATG
>CANGHD010000048.1 GCA_947453525.1 Paracoccaceae bacterium
TAGCAGTGTTCCAGCAGCGCGGCTTCGGTCAGCCCTGCCGCAGGGATGATCCTTGTCAGACGACCCTGATGCAGGATGGCAATGCGGTCACACAGGCCGATCAGTTCCGGCAGGTCAGAAGAGACCATGACCACCCCCGCCCCCTTGGCAGCCAAAGCGCGGATCGTGGCGTAGATGTCGAACTTGGCACCCACATCGACGCCTCTTGTGGGTTCATCCAGCAGCAGGACCTTAGGGCTTCCCGCCAAAGCGCGGGCAAACAGGACCTTCTGCTGATTTCCGCCCGACAATTCCGCCGCAGGCTGATGCCCACCCTCGGCCTTCAGCCGCACCTCGGCGGCAAATCGGCGAACCATCCCGCCGATCTCGCGCACCTTGACGAAGCCTGTCTGCGACAGCGCAGCCAGATGCGGCAAGGCAATTGTCTCGGCCAGCGGGCGTTGCAGCATCAATCCCTCGGCCCGGCGTTCGCGCGGCACATAGGCCAGACCCTGCGCCCAACATTCCGCCGGAGAGGTGCCCAGTTCCGACCCGTTCAGAACAACCCTTCCGGTCCGCGGCACAGCCCCGATCAAAGCCCGCAGCAGCATGTTGCGCCCTGACCCCGAAAGCCCCGCGATGCCCAGAACCTCACCCGCCGCCACCGTGAAGCCAATGTCCTGCAAGGGCCCAGCCGACAAATCCTGAACCTGCAGCAAGGGCCGGTCGGTGGCGGGCACGGTGCCTGGCGGGAACAGATTGGAAAGTTCCCGCCCCGTCATGTCGCGGATGATCTGATCCCGAGACGTCTGCGCGATCGGCAGGGTCGAGACATGCGCCCCATCGCGCAGCACCGTCACCCGGTCAGACAGCCGCAAAACCTCGTCCATCCGGTGCGAGACATAAAGGATCGCCTTGCCGGACGCCTTCAGCGTCCGAATGGCGCTGAACAGGCGTTCGGACTCTGCACCGGTCAGGGCGGCAGTCGGCTCGTCCATGACATAGGCCCAAGGCTCAGGCCCTTTCGCCTCCACCAGCGTCGCTGCAATGCGGGCCAGCATCTGATCTCCGGGGCCAAGCGCGCCCATGTCACGGCGCGGGTCAATGTGGGTAACGCCGAGCCGGTCCAACGCCGTCTTGGCCGAGGCAACCAGCGCCTGCCAGCGCACCAGACCGAAACGTGACGGATAGGGTCGGGCGAGGTGCATGTTCTCTGCCACCGAAAGGCCGGGGACGATGTGGAGTTCCTGATGCAGGAAGCGCAGGCCCGCAGCCTCGGCATCCGCCGGGGAGGTCAGGCGCAGTGGGATACCGTCAAGCTGAATCAAACCGGCATCCGGCACCTCAAGCCCAGCGAGTATCCGGATCAGAGTGCTTTTTCCGGCACCATTTTCGCCCATGAGGGCCAGCACCTCGCCGCCCCGCAACGACAAATCAGCACCCGAAAGGGCGCGGGTCTGGCCGAAGGTTTTCACCAGACCGTTGAGGACAAGCTCAGGCATAGGGGTTCCGGGTGAGGGGGCGGCGCTTTGGATCGCGCCGCCACAGGTCTGCTTCGCGCGCCTTATTCCTTGGCGTTGGCCGAGGTCACCAGCTTGGTCGGCACATAGATGACATTGGCCTTCAGCGTCTCGCCGCCCAGCACACGGGCCAGCGTATCGGCAGCGGTCGAGCCGATGCCCTTGAAGTCCTGTGCGACCGAAGCTTCGAAGTTGCCGCCCGCCGCGATGGCGTCCCGCGCCTGCGGGTTGGCGTCGATGCCGGTGATCACGATGCCTTCGTTCTGACGACCTGCCGCCTCGATGGCCTGCAGCGCGCCCAAGGCGGGTTGGTCCCATGCGGCCCAGACGGCCTTGATGCTGCCGGGAGTCGGGTTGGCGGCCAGCAGCGCCTCCATCTTGGCCCGGCTGTCAGCGATGCCGCCGTCCGAGACGTCGGGGGTGATCCGGTCCAGCACCTTGATGTCCGGATAGTTCTTGAACACCGCATCCGCGATCACACCGCGCACCTGCACCGGCGGGAAGGCGTCGAAGGTGAACATAACCACGCCACCCGAACCACCAATGCGGTTGGCGATGTAGACCGAAGTCTCCGCCGCCATCGCATAGCCGTTCGAAGTGACGTTGGCCGCCACGCGCGGATCAGCCCCGGCATCCATCCCGATCACCGGGATCTTCGCCGCAGCCGCCGCATCCAGACCAGCCCCAATCTGCGCCGGGTCGACGTTGATGACGATGCCATTGACGCCCTGCGCCACGACATCCTCGATCCGCGAAATCACCGCCGCCACGTCGCCCTGCGTGTCGATGACGTTCACCTCCCAGCCAAGTTCCTTGGCGCGGGCCTGAAACGCCTCTACATAGAACTGCGTGCCGGGCTGCGACAGATAGGGCGTGATCACCGCAATCTTCTCGCCCTTGGCCAGTGCCGCACCTGCGGTCAGTGCCAGACCTGCAGCCAGCAGCGTTGTGCCGAAACCGCGCCGTGTGATGTGAAGTACCATTGTCGTCTCCCCCCGGAATGTCTTGCGGGCCATGCCCTTGCAGGCGCCAGATTGTCAGGCCAGTCTGAGGACGTCCAGTGGTTTGACGGGGTGGCGCGCTATGGAATGTCTGATTGGGATCGACGTGGGCACCACCTCGGTCAAGGCGGTGATGATCACGCTGGAGGGGCAGAGGGTCGATGAAACCTCGGCACGCTATCCCACGCAGCGGGGCGAGGGGGTGGAACAGGATCCGGGTGATTGGTGGGCGCTGGTGCTGCAGGCTTTGGCGCAGTTTCAGGGCAAGGGCGTGGTGCGGGCGATCTGCTTGACGTCACAGGTCAACACCCATGTTTTCGTCGATGCCTGTCTGACGCCACTCTATCCGGCGATTGTCTGGCAGGATGGCCGGGCGTCGTCGGCCGGGGCCGAGGTCGATGTGCGGATCTCGGTTGAGGACAAGATCAAGGCCCTCGGCGCACCGATCCCGGTGGATGCCAGCCATGCCCTGGCCCGCATGAACTGGATGGCCGGGACGCATCCGGATCTGTGGGCCAAGACAGCGCATGTGCTGCTGCCAAGGGATTATTTGGTCGCACGCTTGACCGGGCGGGTGGCGAGCGATCCGATGTCGTCCGTCGGGCTGGTGGGGACCGATCTGTCCTATGCCACGCGGCTGATCGACCTGATGCCGGGAGCCTTCGCCCGGTTGGCACCGTTGGCGGACCCCTTGTCGATGGTTGGAAGGGTTCGCGATGGGATGCCTTTTGCCGGCACTCCGGTCATCTTGGGCATGATGGACGCTTGGGCCAGCCTGCTGGGCCTTGGCGTCGTGCGCGAGGGGCAGGCAATGTATGTTTCCGGCACCTCGGAGGTGACCGGACTGATCTCGGCTCAGGTGCGGCCAGAGCCGGGCGTGATCACCTTCCCGCCGTGGTCAGGCATCACCCTCCACGCCGGACCGACGCAGGCGGGAGGTGCCTCGCTCGACTGGCTGGCGCGGTTGCTGGGGCGGCAGGCGGTGGAACTGGCCGAGAGCGCTGCCGGGATTACCGCGCAGTCGCCCCTGTTCCTGCCCCATCTGCAGGGCGAGCGGGCGCCCTTGTGGGATATGGCGCTCCGGGGAACCTTCGCGGGTCTGACCTCGGCCACCGGCCCGCAAGAGCTGGCGGCCGCGGTGCTGGAAGGCGTGGCTTTTTCGGCCCGATTGGCGCTGGAGGCCTTGCAGCGTTCCGCCGCAACCGTGCCAGATCAGGTGCGGGTCGGCGGTGGCGGTGCCGCCTCGGACCGCTGGTGCCAGATCCGGGCGAATGTGCTGGGCAAGCCCTTGGTCCGGGTGCGCGGCATGGATCCGGGCGCGATGGGGGCGGCGGTCATAGCGGGGGTAGGCTGCGGCGCGATGGCCGACCTGCCTTCCGCTGCCGAGCGGTTGGTTCGGACGGACCGGACCTTCCTGCCGGATCCGACCCAGGTCGCGCTGGCAGAGGCCCGGTTCCGGCTTTGGCAGGACCTGATCCATCAGACCCGTAGCATCAACGCCGCATTGGCGGGTTAGACTTCCGCCGAAAGATTGATTTCACGAAATCGCGCGCAGCCTGTAACACTTTGCCGGATCGAACCGAAATGGATGGAAGAGTGCAGCAGACCGAAGACCCTTGGGCCGCGCTTCTTCTGGCGGCAAATGCCGGGGACGGGCAGGCCTATGCCCGGTTTCTGCATACCGTCACACCCGTCATCCGGGGCATCGTTCGCGCACGCGGGCGCAGCTTTCCGCCCGATCAGCATGAGGATATTGTGCAAGACGTCCTGCTTGGCCTGCACCTGAAACGCCACACGTGGCGGCCCGATCATCCGGTGCGGCCTTGGGTCTATGCCATTGCGCGCTACAAGGTGATCGACGCCTTCCGCAAGCGTGGGACGTCGATTCATCTGCCCATCGAAGAATTCACCGACGTCTTGGAAGCCTTGGCCGAAGCCGACCCGCTCACCGCACGCGACGACAAACGCGAGGTCGAGCGTCTGATCGGCCAGCTTGATCCGCGCTCTGCCGAAATCGTCCGCGCGGTGGAGTTGAACGAAGAACCGCAGGCGGCGGTGGGCGAACGCTTGCAGATGACGCCGGCGAACTTGCGCGTGACCCTGCATCGCGCCATGAAGCGGCTGGCATCGATTGCCGGAAAGGGGGAGTGATGGACACCGATGACCTGATTGCGCGACTGTCTGCATCCCCCGCCGTGATGCAAATCAACCTTGCACGCATGGCCACGATGATGGCTGCCGCCGTTGTAATTCCGCTGGTGATCTTCCTCGCGGTCTGTGGCCTGCGGCCGGATCTGGCCTTAGCATGGACCAACCCGGCGGTGCCGTTCAAGACCTTCCTGCCGCTGGTGGTTTGCATTGTCTCTGTTGCGCTTGTCTTGCGATTGGCGCGACCCGAGGCTGCATCCGGATGGTTGCCGTGGCTTTATGCCGTACCCGGTGGCGTCGCCCTGACGCTTTGGATCGGCAGTTTCGTCTTGCGCGCGCCAGAGGCCCGCTTCGCCGAGGTCAGCCCCGTGGCCTTGGCGGAATGCCTTGGGATTATTCCGCTGCTGTCGATCATCCCGACCGTGGTGGCGCTCCGCATCCTCCGGCAAGGGGCCAGCACCTCTCCATCTCTGTCGGCTTTTCTGGCGGGGCTCTCGGCGGCGTCGGGGGCGGCGACGGGATATTCCCTGTTCTGCACCCGCGACAACCCCTTGTTCTTCGTCACATGGTACAGCGTGGCGATCGGGATCGTGACCCTGATCGCCCTGCGCTTCGGGCGCCGCAGCCTCAGTTGGTGACACTGCGCCCGAAGGCACGGTCCAACGCCAGGGGCCCCGGCCCTACCGCGACGATCGCCAAGGCCATTGCCGCCCAATAAAGGTGAAAGTTCTGCCAGCCATCCGGCATCACCAGTTGAATAACCCCGGTCATCGCCAGCAGCCCCAAGGCGGACAGACGCGTGGCAAGTCCCGCCAGCAGCAGGATCGGCAGGGTGATCTCGGCGCAGGCGGTCAGAAAGGCGACCTGATCCGGGAAAGGAATCGGATATTCGCCGCCAAATAGATGCAGCTTAAACTGCTCTTCAAACAGGAAGGACGTGGTGGGGGCAAGGTTCAGGAACCCGTCCCACCGCGTCATGCCAGATCGCAGGAACGGCAGCGCCAAAGCCACGCGCAAGGTCGGCTGCGCTGCAGCCAAGGCCAGCGTCGACAAAAGCCTCAGGCCCTGCCGAAACGTCTCTGCAAGGCCTGAGAAGGTGGTGGAGGACGAAGCGGTTGTCATGGTCTGGGTCCTGTGAAGGGGTTTGGATTGCGGCTCCAGCCGACCAGCGCACCCGACAGCAGCAGACCGGAGAGCGTCTTGGGAAAATCAAAATGCGGCGTGGTCAGAAAGCCTGCAGTGGCGGCATCTGACAGGCTGGCGCCCGCCATCAGCTTTTGCAGAAAGACCGCGACACCGGGCGACAGCCGCTGAAGCGAAACCTCCGCCGTCGGGCGCAGGATCAGGCAATCCTCCGCCACCGACATATCCGGCGGGTTTGCTGCCTGACCGGGTTGATTCGACTGCCAGATGGAAACCGCCGGGAAGGCGGACCGCTGTAACCGGACGGAGGGATGAAAGTGAAGATGCTGCGCCCCGATCTCGGCAGGCGACAGGTGCAAGAGCGGCTCCACATCGGCGGGATCGGCGTCGGCGGAATGATAGGCCTCGACCCAGGCCCGTTCGATGCGGGCGACGTCGGGCAGGAACGGCAACTCCTGCAAGGGCGGAAAGCTCGTGAGGAAGTCCGGAAACCCGGCGCCATAGTTCAGCAGAATGGGCGAGGAAGGCGGCTCCAACCTTGCATAAACGCCGGCCATGGCGCGAAAGAAGTCATCCCCGACCAGACGGCGCACCGTCGGAAAGGCGTCCGACAAGGCGTCAATCAGCCCGACCATGACGTTGTTGCGATAGACCGCAAAACGCCCGGGCGAGGGCAAACCATCCGGCCCGACAAGGCCGGGAGGCACCGGCAGGCGATTGTCCAGCAGCGCTGCGCCAAAATCGTGCTGCCGGTCAGCGAGCGTCATGCGGCACCTTGATCACTTGGCGCATGAGGACTTCGGCCCTTGTGGCTTCCGCGTGCAGAACGTCCCACTCCGGCACATCGGCATCCCATTCGACCAAAGTCGGAACCGGCCCGATCAAACCGACCGCATGGCCGTAAAGCTGCCAGACCAAGGCATCCACCGGGCGATCATGTGTGTCGATCAGCAGCGGGCGTCCGGCCTCGTCCGTGCGGGGGGTGAAACCCGCCAGATGGATCTCGCGCACGGCAGCGTCGGGATAGCGGGAGATGTAGTCGAACGGATCATAGTCCTGATTGGTGGCCGAGATATGCACGTTGTTGACGTCCAACAGCAGATGGCATCCCGTCCGCCGCACGACTTCGGCAATGAAATCGACCTCGGCATAGCTGCTTTCGGCGAAAGCCAGATAAGTCGTCGGGTTCTCCAGCAGCATCCGGCGACCCAGCGACTCCTGCACCTGATCGACATGATCGCAGACCCGAGACAGCGTTTCGGCGGTATAAGGCACTGGAAGCAGATCGTTCAGGAACCCGCTATCATGGGTCGACCACGCCAGATGCTCACTGAACAGCCCCGGCTGATAGCGCCCGATCAACCCGCGCAGGCGCTCGAGATGGTCCTTGTCCAGCGCCCGGTCCGCCCCAATCGAGAGGCCCACGCCATGCAGCGACAGGGGATAGTCCTGCCTGATGGCGGACAAATAGCGGTGTGGCGGACCGCCTGCGCCCATGTAATTCTCGGCATGAACCTCGAAGAACCCTACATCGGGGCTTGTGGCGAGGATCGTCGCATAATGTTGCGCCTTCAGGCCAAGACCTGCCCGGGGCGGAATGTCAAAGTGGTCAAGGCAGGGGGTGCCATCCATGATGAAATCCTTGGAGAAAGGGCGGCCTTTGAGAACGGGGCGGCCCGAAAGCCGCCCGCTTGAACTTACATCGAGGTCAACGAGCCATGGCCCTTGGGCGTCATCATGCCGACGCAGGTGCCGGTCGGAACCAGCTTGAAGGCGTTGGTGGCATAATCCTCCGTCGAGGAGCCCGCACAGCTGGTGCCCGCGCCCGCGAAGCAATCGTTCTGGCCCTTCAGCGCCACGCCGAAGCACTGTTCGAACTTGCCGGTCTTCAACTGGGTCTTGGTCATCTCTTGCGCCTTCATCATGTCGGCGTCGGACATCTTCATCGTCTCTGCATAGGCCGAAACGCCCCCGAATGCGGTAACGAGGGCCGAGGCGAAGACGGCTTTGGTCAGGGTGGTGGTCATGGGATTTCCTCTCCTGTTGCGGGACGACCGGGGTGGTCGCCTTCAAGGCAGCTCTCACGAGCTTGCCTTCTACGGTTCGCAGGCAGCGGGCCGCGCGTTACAGGGCGACAGAATAAATCTTCGGGGCTCTATTCCGACGGGGTCATTCCCATCCGGACCAGCACCCGACGCTCGAACATCAGCACCACTTGGTAGAATATGACCGACAGGATGACGGTCGTGGCCGCAACGCTCCAGATCATGCCGAAGTCGAGGTAGCCGCGCGATTGGTTGAGCAGGTTGCCAAGGCCTTTTCCGGTTGCCAGCCATTCGGCGATCATCACCCCCAGCAGCGCGCGGGGCACAGTCAGTCTTGTGGCAGCGAATAGCCAGGGCATCGAGGCGGGGATCGAAACCAGCCGCAACTCGCGCCAGGCCGAGGCGCCATAGGCGCGGGGCAGGTCCATTGCACTTTGCGGGACCTGGGCCAAGCCTTGGGCCAGCATGACATAGGCCGGAAAGAAAGTGACAGAGATGGTGACCCACAAGGTCAAACCCGTGCCGCGCCCCAGCATCAGCACCAAAAGCGGGGTCAGCGCCACCAGCGGCATGGTCTGCGTCACCAAAGCCACCGGCAGGAAGGCGCGGGTTAAGTTGGGAAACAAACGGCCCGACACGGCCAGAACGAAGGCGAAGGCCAGCCCGGAGATCAAGCCTATGCCGGTGATCGGAAGCGTCTCTGACAAGGCGGAAAACAGCTTTTCCCTGGCCAGCGGAGAGGCGTCTGACAAAAAGAGATAGGTCACCACCGCCCAAGGCGTCTTGGCGATCATCTCGGGTGCGGACAGCAGTTTCAAGACGCCCCACCAGATCACGAAGGGCAAGGCCACCGACGCCGCGGCCGTCGCCAGACGCAGGGCCAAGGGCTCCGCCACGGGCGGCCCTGCAGGCGGCGCGGGGTTGAGCGTGATGGCCCGGCTTGCCCCCAGCATCCGCACCGAAAGCGTGGCAAAGACCGCATAGCTCAGCCCGGCAATCGCGGTTGCGACCAGCCCGATCCCCCACAGCCGCGGCGGATCGGCCCGGCCGAGCGAGCCCAGCAGATAGGCCCCAAGCCCCCACCGGCCTCCGCCGCCAAATTCGGCGAGGATCGCGCCCAGCACCGCGTTGGGGGCCGCAACGCGGAAGCCTGAAAGGATTGCCGGGACAGCCCCCCTCATCTGCACAAGCCGCAAGACCTTACCCGGGCCGCCGCCGTAGGCCAGAACCACATCCGCGGCCCGCCTGTCGTATTGCGACAGGCCCACCACGGTCGCGCTCATCGTCACGAAATAGACGCCGATGGCGGCAAGGGTCACGCGGGGTGTCATGCCTTGCAGCACCAGGGCCAGGATCGGGGCGATCACGATCGGCGGCAGGGCAAAGATCGCGATGTTGAACCCCCGCGCCAGCCGCAACGCGCGCGGTGACAGGACGAAGAGAATGCCCGCAAGGATCGCCACGACATTACCGATCACGAAACCCAAACCCGAGGCTTCCAGCGTTGCCCAGACATGGTTCGGATAATCGGCCCGATCGGCCCAAAGCTTGACAAATATCGCGGAAAGCGAGGGCAAAGCACCACCGGCAATCAGGCGCAAACGACCCCCAACCTCCCACAGCGCCAGCAGGATCGCAAGGTTGCGTAAGGTGTGCGGCTTAGCCTCCATGCAGAACCCCGGCGATATGGTCCTCCATGTGGTGAAAATCCGGGTCGGCGAACAGCGAGGGCAGGCGCGGGCGCGGGAAGGGAATGGCAATTTCCTCGACAATCCGCCCCGGTCCGGCTTGCATCACCACGACACGGTCGGCCAGAAACACCGCTTCGTCGATGCCATGTGTCACCAACAAGGCGGTAGCGCCAGTTTCCGTCCAGATGCGCTGCAGTTCGATGTTCATCTGGCGCCGCAGGATCTGATCCAGCGCGCCAAAGGGTTCGTCCATGAACAGGACCTGCGGTTCGGTCACCAAGGCCCGCGCAATCGCCACGCGTTGCCGCATCCCCCCTGACAATTCACCGGGCAAGGACGCCTCATGGCCCTTCAGCCCGACCAAGGCGATCAGGTCGCGAATGCGGCTCTGATATGGCCTTAAGTCACGCCCCAAAGCCTCCAGCGGCAGGGCGATGTTCCGTTCGACGGTGCGCCATGGCAGCAGGGCGGCATCCTGAAACGCCACCCCGGTGATCCCTTCACGGCGCGCGACTTCAGGCGGTTTTCCGGCGATCAGCACGGAACCGGCGTTCAAGGGCTCCAGCCCCAACGCCACCCGCAACACGGTAGACTTGCCGCAGCCTGAAGGCCCGATCAACGCAGTAAAGCTGCCGGGCTTGCAGGTGAGGCTGACATCCCGCAGGGCTTCCACAACCTGCCCGCGACCTTGGTAGGTCTTTCTGAGGCCGGTCAGTGAAATCCCTGCGGGGACATTCATCAGATTTCCTCAAGCAAAGTGGTGTCGAACATGTCCCGCGTTGCCGCGATGCCCACTGCCGAGAGGGCCGCGATATTGGCGGCAATCGCCTCTTCGGACATCGAGAAGATGCCCTTGTCGCTGTCGATCAGCGGCTTTTGCGCGGTATTGTAAAACACCTCGTTGTCGATCTCGCGGCCATTGCCGGCGAAATAAGTGTCTTTCCACTTCGGCGGCCAAATGGTCGGGTCGGCGAGGTTTTCAGTCCAGCCTTTGCGGGAAGCGCGCAGCCAAGCCACCAGTTCCTTGCGCTTGGCCTTCAGCGTGTCCTCGGTCACGACCACAGTGTCGTTGAACAGCGTATAACCGAAGTCATACAGCAGGAAGGACGTCGCCTCTTCCCCGGCCAGCTTGATCGAGTAGGGCACGTTGGTGACGAAATCGAGCGTGCCATCAACTTCGCCCTTGATCAGCGGCGTCGGGTCGTACTCATAGGGCACGATGTTGACCTTGGTCACGTCGATGTTGTTCATCTTCAGCATCGCCTGCACCGAGATCGTGTTGACCGGCGGTACGGCAATGGTCTTGCCGACCAGATCGGCGGGCGTCTTCAGCGGGTTCTTGGCCAGCGAGACGATCCCCACGGGGTTCTTCTGGTACTGCGTGCCGATGATCTTGAACTTGGCACCCTGGATGGTGATCGCCTGAATGGTGGTATCCGGCGTGGTCAGGGTCAGATCGGCTTTCCCGGCAATCAATGTCGATTCCGGAATGACGTCGGGGCCTCCGGCGGCATAGGCCACATCAAGCCCCTCGGCTTTATAGTAGCCCTGATCCATGGCGACATAGTAACCCGAAAACTCGGCATCGTTCAGCCACGAGGCCTGGAAGTTCAGCGGTGTCCCGGCGGCAGCCATGCGCGGCATCAGCGGCAAGGCGGCAGCGGCAGTCAGGAAGGAGCGGCGGTTCAGCGTCAGTCTCATGTCAGCGTTCCCTGTTTGATTGTTAAGCTAGTCCCTGAATCCGCTGCAACTCCTGCAACGGCGGGGTGTTTTCGATCTGGCTCGGGTCCAGCAGATTCCACTTCACGCCAAACGGTCGCTTGGCGCGGCTGCCCACCGTGTAAAGCTGGCTGGGGGTGGCGATATAATCAACGAGGATATCCGTCTCGGAGGGGGTCAGGTTTTCCTGCACGACCTGGCAATCATGGACGACGGCCACGACCGGCGTGGTTTCATCGACCAGCCCAAGATCGGTGAACATGCCCCATTCCAAATCAAAAAACCCATGCCCCTTGCCAAAGCGCACGCCATCTACCGAAACCGCAGAGGCTCCGGTCACCATGAAATCGAACCGCCCGCGCTTGGCGATTTCCTCCAGCGTGATCGGGCGGCCGAAGTGTTCCATGCCGTCGAGCCATGCGGCGTAAAGCTCGGCTCCGGCGGGGACCATGCCCGGCTCGATCAGAAGAAAGCCGCGATAGATGCCGTAGGTCGACATGACGAAGGGCTTGCCCGCCGCGATCATCCGGCGGCGCAAGTCGACGAGGCAGTTGTCCGGTGTGATGAAGGCGAACTCGGTTGCCTCATAGGCGGGCATCGTCACCAGATGGTCGGTGGCAAGCTCCGAGCCTTGGAAATCCGGGATCACCTCGGCGAAGTTCAGGTGAAAGCGCGTGTCGGGCTTGGCCACGCCGTGCAGCTTGGACCAAATTTGCTGGCGTATGATCTTGGATTTGGACATGATCGACCTGAACCGTTTCGGTGTTTCATAATACTGAAACAAAGGTTTCATCATTGCAAGCGACACGGGCAGGAAATGGCAACGCGGCTAACCCTCCGGATTCAGGAAAGGATTTCCCGCCTGACCAAGGCCGAGCATAAAATCGCGGCGCTGCTGCTTGAGAATCATGCACTTATAGAAACCCACTCGGCGACCGAGATGGCGGCCCTCTCCGGTGTTTCAAAGGCCACCGCCGCGCGGTTCTTCCAGTCTTTGGGCTATGCCGATTTTGACGAGGCGAAGACTCAGGCGCGTGAGGAACGGAACCGCACGCAGCCCTATGCCTACTCTGCCGCGCCCGAACGCGCCGTGCTGGGGCGGTCGATCGGCAACCATCTGGACCTGGAACTCCTCAACCTGACCCGCACCTTCGAGGAAATGCAGTCCGATACACTGACCGAGGCGGCGCGCCTGATCGTCGCGGCCCCCCGCGTCTGGGTGCTGGGCTATGGCGCAGAGGAGGGGTTGGCGCGCTATGCCCGGCTGACCTTCGCAAGGCTGCGTGCTGATGTGCAGGTCTTGGGCACGCATCAGGGGTCTTGGGCCGAAGACTTGGCGATGACCGGGCCTCGGGACGTGCTGCTGTTGCTGACGCTGGAGCCGAGGCCGAAGCAACTCGCGACGCTGATGGCCTATGCGCGCACCACGCGGATGAATGTGATCACGCTGACCGATCACCAGTATTTTGCCCGGGCGCAGCGGTTCTCCAAGCTGGTGATCGGCTGCCATGTCGCGAGCTTTGGCAGCGTTCCGAGCCACACCACGCTTCTGTCCGTATTGCGCCTGATGGCCATCGCCTTCATCGGCCAATCGGGCGAGGTGGCGGGGCAGCGCCTGTCCGTCATTGACGAGATCAACGAAGAGATTGACCTGTTCGACTAAACGAAAACGCCCCAGCCGAAGCCGGGGCGTTCCTGCATTTCCGTCAGATCAGAGGTCGAAACGGTCGAGGTTCATCACCTTCACCCAGGCCGCCACGAAGTCAGCCTTGAACTTGGCCTCGTTGTCGGCTTGCGCGTAAACCTCAGACAGCGCCCGCAGTTGCGAATTGGAGCCGAAGACGAGATCAACCCGCGTCCCGGTTCCCTTGATTTCGCCAGTCTTGCGGTCACGGCCCTCGAAGAGGTCCTGTGCCTCGGAGGTCGCTTTCCACGCCGTGCCCATATCCAGCAGGTTGACGAAGAAGTCATTGCTGAGCGTGCCCGGACGCGCGGTGAAGACGCCATGTGCCGCACCGTCAACATTGGCGCCCAGAACCCGCAGACCGCCAACCAGAACGGTCATTTCCGGTGCTGACAGGGTCAACAGTTGCGCCTTGTCGACCAGCAGTTCCTCGGCCGAGACGGTGTATTTGGCCCGCAGATAGTTGCGGAAGCCATCGGCAGCCGGTTCCATGACCGAGAAGGACTCGATGTCCGTCTGCTCCTGCGTTGCATCGGCGCGGCCCGGAGTGAAAGGCACTGCAACACCAGAGGCCTGTTCCACCGCAGCAGAACCGGCCAGCACAATCAGGTCGGCGATCGACACCCGTTTGTCCGCCGCATCAAAGCCCGCCTTGATGCCTTCCAGCACGGACAGGACCTTGGCGAGTTGGGCGGGCTGGTTCACCTCCCAATCCTTCTGCGGTGCCAGACGCACGCGGGCGCCATTGGCCCCGCCGCGCTTGTCAGATCCACGGAAGGTCGAGGCCGAGGCCCAAGCAGCGGACACAAGTTCCGAAACCGACAGGCCAGAGGCCAAAATCTGTGCCTTCAGCGCCGCCACGTCGGAAGCGTCGATGTTCGAGGCGGTGGACGCCGGGATCGGATCTTGCCAGATAAGATCCTCTGCCGGCACCAGAGGGCCAAGGTACAACGCCTTCGGGCCCATATCGCGATGGGTCAGCTTGAACCAGGCGCGGGCGAAGGCATCGGCGAACAGCGCCGGATCCTCGGCATAGCGTTTGGAGATCGGCCCGTAGATCGGGTCCATCTTCATCGCCATATCCGCCGTCGTCATCATCGGCAAATGCATAACCTTCGGATCATGGGCGTCAACCACCATGTCCTCAGGTTCGCAATCCACCGGATGCCATTGCTGCGCACCTGCCGGGCTTTTGCCTAAGGCCCAGTCGTATTTGAACAGAACCTTGAAGTAGCCCATGTCCCAGGTCGTCGGATTGGGCTTCCACGCGCCTTCGATGCCCGAACCCGTGGCATGGATACCAACGCCGGTGCCGAACGCGTTCTTCCAGCCAAGTCCCTGCTCTTCCAGTCCCGCACCCTCCGGCTCGCGCCCAACCAAGGCCGGATCGCCCGCGCCATGCGCCTTGCCAAAGGTATGGCCACCAGCGGCTAGGGCCACGGTCTCTTCGTCGTTCATCGCCATCCGGGCAAAAGTCTCGCGGATGTCACGGCCCGAGGCGACCGGGTCGGCCACGCCATCGGGACCCTCGGGGTTCACGTAGATCAGACCCATCTGCACGGCGGCGAGGGGGTTCTCCAACTGGCGGTCGCCCTCATAGCGGGCATTGTCCAGCCATGAGGTCTCGTTGCCCCAGTAGATATCTTCTTCCGGTTCCCAGACATCCGCCCGGCCCCCGCCGAAGCCGAAGGTCTTGAAGCCCATCGATTCCATCGCGGCATTGCCGGCGAGGATCATCAGGTCAGCCCAGGACAGGCTGTTGCCATATTTCTGCTTGATCGGCCACAGAAGGCGACGCGCCTTGTCGAGGTTCACGTTATCCGGCCAGGAATTCAGCGGCGCAAAGCGCTGCGTGCCGGTACCTGCGCCGCCACGGCCATCGCCCGTGCGGTAGGTGCCGGCCGAATGCCACGCCATGCGGATGAACAGCGGGCCATAGTGACCCCAATCCGCCGGCCACCAGTCCTGACTGTCGGTCATCAGGGCGTAAAGGTCCTGCCGCACCGCTTCAAGGTCAAGCTTCTGGAACGCCTCGGCATAGTTGAAATCCGCCCCCAGCGGGTTTGACCTGTCCGAGTGCTGGTGCAGGATCCTCAGGTTCAACTGGTTGGGCCACCAGTCCCGGTTGGACCGTACAGCGGACGTCGTTTGGCTGCCCGCGCCGTGCATCACGGGGCATTTGCCGGCGTTATTTCCATCCATAGCTCTCTCCGATTTTGTCTTCATCTTGATCTAAGCGCGCAGGGGCGGATGTCCACAGCCAAAGGTCGTGAAAATCTGCTCCAAGGCCGCCAACTTAGAACGTGTCTAACAAATGCAGGGTACAAGTTTAAGGGGCTTTCGCCGCTGACCGGGATCAGGATTTTCGGGTCAGCGATAGCCCGCCGCCTGCAGTTCGAAGAGTTCGGCGTAGCGGCCGGACTGGGCGAGAAGCTCTTCATGACTGCCAGATGCTTCCACCTTGCCGCCCGACAGCACCAGGATTCTGTCCGCCATCCGCACCGAGGAAAACCGGTGCGAAATCAGGATGGCCGTCTTGCCGGCGCTGAGTTCCTTGAATCGCTGGAACACCTCGAACTCCGACCTTGCGTCCAGCGCAGCCGTCGGTTCGTCAAGAATCAGCACCTCGGCCCCGCGCATGTAGGCGCGGGCGATGGCCAGCTTCTGCCACTCCCCGCCGGACAGTTCGACGCCGTTCTTGAAGCGTTTGCCGATCATCTGGTCGTATTGGCCGGGCAAGCCGTCAATCACCCGGTCCGCCAGACTGCGCTGCGCCGCGTCTATGATCCGCGCGCGGTTTTCGCGGTCCTCGATCCGGCCCACGGCAATGTTGTCGGCTGCGGACAGGGAGTAGCGCATGAAGTCCTGAAAGATCACACCCGTGGCGCCACGCAATTCCTCAAGGTCGTAATCCTTGAGGTCATGGCCATCCAGCGTGATCCGCCCCTCTACCGGATCGTAAAGCCGTGCCAGCAGCTTGACCAGCGTGGTCTTGCCCGCGCCGTTTTCGCCGACCAATGCCAGCGTTTCCCCGGCCCGCAGTTCGAAACTCAAATGTCTAACCGCCCATGTTTCGGCGCCAGGATAGCGGAAACCGACGTCCTCGAAGACGAACCCCTTTTGGATCGGCTTGGGGAAGGCGCGCGGGTCGGCGGGGGACAGAATGTTAGGCATCACCTTGAAGAAGCCGAACAGGTCATCAAGGTAAAGCGCCTGCGCGGCGGTGGAGGAGAAACTGGTCAGCAAGCCCTGCAGCAGCGTGCGCAAGCGCAGAAAAGACCCCGATAGGAAGGTCAGGTCCCCCAGCGACAGCGTGCCCGTCAAGGTGCGCGCGATGATCCAGACATAGGCCGCGTAATAGCCCAGCGTGCCCACCGTCGTGAATATGCCGCCCCAGTAGGCGCGGTTCAGCGCAATCTGCCGGTTGGCGGCGTAGAAACTCTCAGACAAGGTCTTGTACCGCTTCGTCAGGAAGTCATTCAGGCCGAATATCTTGACCTCCTTCGCTGTCTCGACACTCGCCGCCGTCATGCGGACATAGTCCAGCTCCCGCCGCTCTGGCGTGCGGCTGAAGTCGAGCATGTAGTTCTGCGCGTTGAAATGCGCCTCGCCCAGAAAGGCCGGCACCAGGGCCACGATCAGCAACAAGATCAGCCAGGGGTTATAGACCAGAAGGCCCGTGGCGAAAGTCACCACGGTCAGCGAGTCCTGCATCTGGCCAAACAACTGCCCCATCAGCGTCATCCGGCCCGAGGACTGCCGTCTCGCGCGTTCCAGCTTGTCCTGAAAATCCGCATCCTCGAAATCCTCAAGGTCCAGTGTCGCCGCATGTTCCATCAGCCGGATGGACGACCTCATCGTCAGCTTGTCAGACAGCAGTGAATCCACCAGCCCCGTCACGCGGCCCAGCACATCCGACAGGATCGCCAGCGCGAATTCAGCGGCCACATAGAGTGACAACAGGGTCACATGCCCGCTTTGCCACCAATCCAGCACGGTTGTAGGCCGGGGGGTCAGCCCAGACAGGTGCACCACCTGATCGATAATCAGTTTGCCGACCCACAACGCCGCCACGGGCAACACGGCCCGCGCCAGCCGCAGGATCATCGAGGCTACCGTCAGCAAGGCACTCGCCTGCCATACCAGTTGCAGGAAGGGCCAGATATTCCGCAGCGCCGCCCAGCGTGCCGCGAACGAGGATTGGGTCGGCGGTTGGGTCTTGTCAATCGGTGGGGGCAAGGGGTCTCTCGAAAGGTTACGTCATCATGTTCAACGGGTAACCTAGGGACTTCTGTCGGTCATTGCACCCTCAAGGCCAGAAGAAAAGCGGAACCTGTGACCAAGGGCATCAGGTAAAATTCAACGATGGGCTGCGCGCCGGTTGCCCTTCCCGCACGCTGCCATCGTCGCGCATGGTGTTGCCCAAAGGCTCGCAGGCTGCTCTTCAGGACCGCAGTTCTCGGCGCTATCCCATTGTGACCGGATGCCGCGTCATGCAAGCTTCGGGTGTAAGGTTGATGTTAGGCACGCTGTGGGAAAATGGTTTGCCCGACGAATCGCTGCGGTCGGATGTGATGATGCGGAATGAGACCAAAGCAGTGAAGGACAAGGTGCCGTGACGACGCTGATCACCGGGGCGAGCGGGTTTGTGGGAAGCGCGGTGGCGGCCTCTGCTCAGGGGCGGGTGCTGGCCTTGGGCCGCGACCCGCAGCGCTGCGCCGCGACGGCGGAACGGTTGGGCATCCCAGTCACGTCGTTGGACCTTGCAGGACCCGATGCGACTGAGGTCTTGATCCGCTTGGCGAAGGCCGCCGGGGTTCAGCGCATCGTACATGCGGCTGCGTTTTCGGCGCCTTGGGGCAAGCCGGTGGCGTTTCACCGGGCCAATGTGATGGGTACCCAGACCATCCTTCGGGTCGCCGAGGCGATCGGCGTTTCGAGAGTGGTTCACATATCGACCCCGGCCGTCCATTTCCGCTTTGCGGATCAGGAGGGTGTCACCGAAATGGCGGCCTTGCCGCCACCGATAAATCCCTATGCCGCCAGCAAGCGCCTGGCCGAGGATATGGCGCTCATTGCAGGCTGCGTCGTGCTGCGCCCGCGGGGGGTCTATGGGGCACGCGATCGGGCGTTGATCCCGCGGCTTCTGCAAGCCCTGCGCGCAGGCCCCCTGCCCTTGTTGCGCAACGGGGTGGCGGCCACGGATCTGACCCATATCGATGACGTCGTGGCAAGTATCTGGGCCGGGCTTGCGGTAGCGAAGGCTCAGGGCCGTGTCATCAACATCTCGGGCGGTACGGCGCTGCCGATCCGGGACGTGGTGGAGGCCATCGCCCAACGCTGCGGCAGCCGGGCACGCTGGCAACGGTTGCCGCTGCCTTTGGCCATGGCCGCCGCCCACGCGATGGAGCTTTCTGCGGCGTGGACCGGTAAAGAGCCGCGCATTACCCGTTTCGGCTTGGGGTTCTTTGCCTATCGGCAGACGCTGGATTTGTCGCAAGCCAAAACCGTGTTGGGTTGGCAGCCCAAGGTGGGCTTTGACGAAGGACTTGAACGGACCTTTGCGGCGGACAAATCGTGGCGCTAGGGCTACGGCATCGAAGGTTCGGCAGGGGTTCCGACACCAGTTTGCGCACCTGCGCGGTAGTCCCTTGCCCAAAAGCCCCCGATGCGGCTTTAACCCGCAGGGTGGCGGGCTTTCTTTGCCCCAACGGCTTTGGTATGCAACGGTATGCGAGAAACCCTGTCTGATATTCTGGCCCGGCGCGTGGCCGATGGCGTGCTACGCCCTGATCCGCAACAAGCCGCGGTGGCTGACCTGTTGGAACCTTTGCGCGCTTGGCTGGAAGCGCAGGTGCATCGTCGACCCGGCCTGCTGGCCGGACTCTTCGCCAAGCCATTGGTCGGACCGAAGGGCCTGTACCTTTGGGGCGGTGTCGGGCGCGGAAAATCCATGCTGATGGATCTTTTCATCGAAGCGACGGATATTCCCCGCAAGCGCCGCGTGCATTTTCACGCCTTCATGCAAGAGGCCCACCGCGCCATGCACGCCGCCCGTCAGAAAGGTGTCGAGGATGCGCTTGCGCCCTTCGCCGACTCGATCGTGGCCGATCTGCGCCTGCTGGCCTTTGATGAAATGCAGATCACCGACATCACCGATGCCATGATCGTCGGGCGCCTGTTCGAAAAATTGCTGGCGGGGGGCGTGGTGATCGTCACCACCTCCAACCGCCCCCCCGAGGACCTGTACAAGAACGGGCTGAACCGGGCCTTGTTCATGCCCTTTATTCACCTGATCCATGATCGACTTGACGTGGTCGAACTGGAAAGCCCGGAAGATTACCGCCAGCATCGGCTTGCCGGGGCTCAAGTTTACTTTCAGCCGGCGGGCAAATCCGGCCCAGCGATTGACGCCATCTGGCGCGACATGACCCTTGGTGCCGCCGTCGGCCCGCTGCATCTGGCCGTCAACGGCCGTCAGGTCGAGTTGCCGCGCTACGCCAACGGCGTCGCCCGCGCAAGCTTTTGGGAATTGTGCGCCCGCCCGCTTGGCCCGGCCGATTACCTCGCCATCGCGGCGGCGGTGCGCGTGCTGATCCTCGAGGACATCCCACAACTTTCCTCGTCAAACTACAACGAGGCCAAACGCTTCGTCACCCTGATCGACGCGCTCTATGAAGGGCATGTCCGGCTGATCTGTTCCGCCGCCGATGAGCCGGAGCGACTTTACATCGAGGGGACCGGCAGCTTCGAATTCGCCCGCACCGCCAGCCGCCTGCGCGAGATGCAAAGTGCGGGCTGGGGCAGCTAGCCCCCTGCTCTAGCCCCAGGCCTGCCACAACAGCCGCAACGCCATCCCGGTCGAGGTCAGTACCAGCAGCGGCTTGATCAGCCTTGCCCCCACCCGCACCGCCAGCCGCGAGCCCAGGGTCGCCCCGGCGATCTGCGCCAAGGCCATGGCTCCGGCCACCCACCACCACGTCGCCCCCGAAAAGGCAAACACGGCCACCGACCCGATGTTGGAGGCGAAGTTGAGCATCTTGGTCTGCGCCGTGGCCTGCAACACGCCAAGCCCGGTCAGCATCACCAAGGCCAGCATGAAGAAGGATCCTGTCCCCGGTCCAAAGAACCCGTCGTAGCCCGCGATCAGCGGCACGGCGAACAGTGTGAAGCTCAATTCCGTCATCCGTGCGGTGTGGGGCTGGTCTGACAGGCCGGGTCTGAAGGCGAAGAACAGGGCAATCGCGATCAGGATCGGTGGCATGATCAACCGCAGAAGCCCGGCAGGCATGGCGCCCGCCACCATTGAGCCCGCCGCGCCGAAGGCAAGGCTGACCAGCGCCATGCGCAATTGCGCGCGCGGGCGCACCTGACCGGCAAGCGCATAGTTCACCAAGGCCGTACCCGACCCGACCATGCCCTGAACCTTGTTGGTGGCCAAAGCCTGCAACGGCGACGCGCCGCACAGCAACAGCGCAGGCACCGACAACAGTCCGCCACCGCCCGCGATGGAATCGACAAAGCCTGCGACAAAGCCCACGCCAATCAGAATCAGCGCCAAATGCGGGGCGATTTCAATCACGTGCGAACCTCTGGGGAACGCGGCCTACGATGCGACCATCGGGCAGCGCGAAATCGGGTTCGAAGCTGGTGTCGACAAAACTGATCCGCGAGTAATGGGCCAGACCCGGCGCATTGTCGGCGCGAATGCTGGCGATGAGCGCCCTGATGCCGGCGCTGCGCAGAGCGTCACAGGTCAGTGCGAACATCTGCACCCCTATACCCTTCGCTTGGACCCCGAGTTGCACGCAGGTGCCGATATGCGCCTCTCCCTGCCAAAAACCGACCGATTGCCAGCCGATCACCTGCCCCTGATCCTCTGCGACCACGGCAGCCAGCTCGTTCGGCCCATCCATGTACTCCGTCCGCACCGCCTCTGTCGTCTTGATGATCTCGTGCGCCGTCGGTCCGCCGATGCCGACGATGGCGTTCAGAATCTCGGTCATGGCCGAGACGTCGGCGGCCAAGGCAGGGCGGATGATCATGCCGTGAACTCTTCCCTGGTATAGCCCTGCAGATACAGAAGCGCGGTCAGATCACCGTGGTTCACCCGTACGTCGCATTGCGCCGCCACCATCGGTTTGGCATGCAGCGCCACGCCTGTCCCCGCCAGCCCCAGCATGCCCAGATCATTCGCCCCATCGCCCACTGCCAAAGCCTGTGCCGGAGTAATCCCCAACCGAGCCGAAATCTCCTTCAGCGCCGCAACCTTGGCGTCTTTGCCAAGGACCGGCATGGCGACCTCACCGGTCAGGTGGCCATCCTCGATCAGCAAAATGTTCGCCCGGTTTTCGTGAAAGCCCAGAACCTCGGCAATCTTCCCGGTAAAAGCTGTGAACCCGCCCGACACCAAGGCGCAATGCGCGCCATTGGCCTTCATCGTGGCGAGCAGGGTCGGCCCGCCCGACATGAGGGTAATCCGGTCACGGATCACCTCCTCGATCACCGAGGCTGAAAGCCCTTTCAACAGCCCCACCCGCTCCTTCAATGCCGCCTCAAAGTCCAACTCACCATTCATCGCGCGCCGGGTAATGTCGGCGACATAGGCACCCACGCCCGCCTCATCGGCCAGTTCGTCGATGCATTCCTGCTCGATCATGGTGCTGTCCATATCGGCAAGCAGCAGGCGCTTGCGGCGATCTTGGGCGGGTTGCAGGATCAGGTCCACGCGGAGGGACTGCATCGCCTCCCAAACCTCCCACCGGTTGGCGGGAAGCGCCTCCAGCGGAAACTCAGCCGCCACGCCGGGGTCCAGCCACACCGCATCGCCACCGCCCCAGGCATTGCGCAGGCTTTCCACCGTCACGCGCTCCAGCACGGGTCGGTCGGGATGGGTCAGAAGGGTGGCGATGAACATGGGCCGAGTTTCCGATAGTGAAGTTGTGGGTCGCATTTTCGCGCTGATGCGGCGCTTTACGCTGATTTTCCGCCTTGCGCCAGCGGGGCACCCCCCGTACTTCCAACGGTGGGACACCCCTCCCCACCGGGGGGCTTTTAGCTGGAAGGCTACCATGACTGATTTGACACCACCGGCGTCGCGCCCGGCAAACCCGCGCTTCTCCTCTGGCCCTTGCGCCAAGATCCCCGGATTTTCCCTTTCGATGCTTGAGGATGCGCCGCTCGGTCGGTCGCATCGCGCCGCCATAGGCAAAGCCAAGCTGAAAGAGGCAATCGACCTCACACGCGAGATTCTCGGTGTGCCCGCCGACTACCGCATCGGTATCGTGCCTGCGTCTGACACCGGCGCGGTTGAAATGGCCATGTGGTCCCTGCTTGGCGCCCGCCCGGTGGAAATGCTGGCCTGGGAAAGCTTCGGCGAGGGCTGGGTAACCGACGCGGTCAAGCAGTTGAAGCTGAACGCATCGGTCAAGATCGCGCCCTATGGCCAGATCGTCGACTTCGCAACCGTCGATTTTGACTGCGATGTCGTATTCACGTGGAACGGCACAACCTCCGGCTGCCGTCTGCCGAATGGCGACGGCATTCCGGCGGGTCGCGCCGGTCTGACCATCTGCGACGCCACCTCCGCCGCCTTCGCGATGGACCTGCCGTGGGACCGCTTAGATGTCACCACCTTCTCCTGGCAGAAAGTGCTGGGCGGCGAAGGCGCGCACGGCATGCTGATCCTGTCGCCCCGTGCCGTCGAACGTCTGGAAAGCTACACCCCCGCATGGCCGTTGCCGAAGATCTTCCGCCTCACGTCCAAGGGCAAGCTGATCGAGGGCATCTTTGTGGGTGAGACGATCAACACGCCTTCGATGCTGGCCGTCGAAGATTACCTCGTGGCGCTGAAATGGGCCAAGTCCATCGGCGGCCTTCAAGGCCTCGTCGCCCGCGCCCATGCCAACGCGAAAACCGTCTGGGATTTCTGCGCCGCCAACCCCTGGATCGCCAACCTGGCCGAGACGCCCGACATCGCCTCCACGACCTCGGTCTGCCTGAAATTCACCGACCCGCGCATCAAGGACGGCGAGGCTTTCGCCAAAGCCGTCGCCAAGCGCATCGAGAAGGCCGGCGCCGGTCTCGACATGGGCGCCTACCGCGACGCCCCTCCCGGCCTGCGCATCTGGTGCGGCTCCACGGTGGAAACCGCCGACGTTCAAGCGCTGCTACCGTGGATCGCCCATG
The DNA here is from genome assembly GCA_947453525.1 of Paracoccaceae bacterium. Lineage (GTDB taxonomy): Bacteria > Pseudomonadota > Alphaproteobacteria > Rhodobacterales > Rhodobacteraceae > Stagnihabitans. The sequence continues at coordinate 23,119 of CANGHD010000048.1, forward strand.
CCTTCGCAGCCGA
>CANGHD010000049.1 GCA_947453525.1 Paracoccaceae bacterium
ATTATGAGCGACATCGCTGATCGCGTTAAGAAGATCGTCGTCGAGCACCTGGGTGTGGAAGCCGACAAGGTGACCGAGAACGCCTCGTTCATCGACGATCTGGGGGCAGACAGCCTCGACACCGTCGAGCTGGTCATGGCTTTCGAAGAAGAGTTCGGGATCGAGATCCCCGACGACGCCGCCGAAACCATCCAGACCTTCGGCGACGCGGTGGGGTTCATCACCAAGGCATCCTGATCGGCTCACTGAGCCGCGACGGAAAGGGCACCCTGCGGGGTGCCTTTTGCTTTTGGGGCAGGTCGTGGCCCGGCTGAAGCATGGGCCGGTTTGCGGACAGAGCAACTGCGATTGGGTCGCGGTTATCGCTTGTCGGGTTGGAACCTGCGCCAACGGATCACCGAAACGCCCTTCTTGCCGTTGAATTCTTCATTCGCAATCAACTCGACTTCGTCGCCCTTCAGCGAGACGCGCCGGACGACCGTGGTTCCGCCCCAGTGGAAGTGCGAGGACGAGAGGACATGGTGAAACACGCTGTTGTCACGCAATTCCCACGTGCCACAATACGAGAAATAGGGCGGATCACCATCATCGGACTCGCCGGGTCTGTGACGTTTCGGATCCCATAGGTGAGCGGACATGAACCCGTCGGCGGCATAGATGATGTAGCCGCGAGGAGTGTCCCCGTACGAATGCTCGGTTGATCCATCCTGAAACGTGGTGAAAAAGGAGGCGAGCTCCCAAGTGCCAATCAAAGTCATGTCAGGCTCTCATTTTGCATAAAACGATGCGCATCATTATCACTGCGCAACTTGAAAAGTCACCAAAAACGAGGCCTCCGGAACGGCCCGAAACCACGCGCTCTCCGTCGGCGGCCTTTCCATCCGGTGCATCCCATTCTGCGCCCATCTCAAACTTCCGCTTTGGGCTCGAAGCGGTCGCTCCGTCTCAAGCAAGTAACGTTGTCCAACATCCCTTCCGTGGCAACCATCGGGAAACCCCTGGGATCGCGCCCGGCCTGCCTCCCAAAATCTTTCAGTGAAGAATTTAGGGCTCGTCGCGCCTGTGACTGTCATTGCCTTGTCTCCCGCTTGCGGCAATTCTGTCTTCAAAGCAGGAGGAGCCGATGGCCAGTCTATCCGAGATGTTTGGCGCGGGCGGTGCCGGCAGTTTCTTCGGGCTGCCGGAATGTCTGGACCTGTCCCGGCTGGATGCCGATATCGTGCTGATCGGGGCTTCGGGGTGTACGCCTTATGTGACCTCGGGGTTCTATTGCGCCACCGGGCCGCAGGCCATCCGGGCGGCGGGGGTGCCCTATGGGGCGGCCTTTGGCCATATGAACTTCGACCTTGGCGGACCGGTGCTGCCGGAGGGCGTGGTGGCCGTCGATGCGGGGGATCTGCCGCAGGACCCGGACGATGCGTCCGGCAACCGGGCGCGCATCTTTGGCGCGGTCAGCCAGGTGCTGGACGCGGGCGCCATCCCCCTGCTGATCGGTGGTGACGACAGCCTGCCGATCCCGATGCTGGAGGCCTTCGGCGCCCGGGGCCAGAGCTTCACCATCCTGCAGATCGACGCCCATATCGACTGGCGTGACGAGGTGCAGGGCGAAAGCCTTGGCCTGTCCTCGACCATGCGGCGGGCGTCCGAGATGGCGCATATCGGTCAGATCATTCAGGTCGGCCAGCGCGGTTTGGGGTCAGCTCGCGCCTCCGACATGGAGGATGCGCTGGACTGGGGCGTGGACTTCATCCCCGGCGGCGAGGTGGCGCGGTATGGCGTGGGCCGCGCGGTGGACCTGATCCCGGAAGGGGCCGAGGTGATCGTCTGTCTGGACGTCGACGCGCTGGACCCCGCCATCATGCCCGCCGTCATCGGCCGCACGGCGGGCGGGCTGACCTATTGGCAATTGCTGGAACTGATCGCCGGAGTGGCGGAAAAGGCCCATATCGCGGGCTTTGACATGGTGGAACTGATGCCGGAGCGGGATATCGACGGGCAAGGGGCATTGCTTGCCGCGCAGATTCTGGCCTCGGTGGTGGGGATGATTGCGCGGCAGAGGGGCTAGGTCCGACAGGCGGCGTCAGGTCAGGCTCTTTGCTGCAGCCGGTGTCACCGGATCAAGCCAAAGTTTCCCGTCGGCATAGCCGCCCCGGATCAGGTGGCCGGGCTCGCGCACCTCGGGATGGGTCTCGGCCCAGTCGCGGAAACGGTCGTTCGTGACGATGGGCGCGCCAAGGTCGCGGGCGGTGGCCAGCAGGACAGGGTCGGCTGGGGTGCCCTTGGGCACGACCAGCACGCGGTCTTCCGGCAGGCCCAGATAGGCCGCCATCGCCGCATCGTCCCGGTAGCGGTCGCCGATCTTGTAACCGGCATTGGCATCGAAGACGACGCCGGGGCTGAAGCCCTGGTCGGTCAGCCGGTCGACGACCTGACGCACCGTGGCGATCTGCGGCGTGTCATCCTTCCAGTGCAGCACGTTGGAGCCATCGACGAGGACGTGCCTTTGCTGCGGCCGTGCCGGCTTGCGCAAGACCCCTGCAGGTTTTTGCGCCCGGTCGTCCGTCCGGCGCCGGACAAGGGAGCCTTGGCCCGCGTCAGGCAAGCGATCGTTCTGCGGCGGCCCGGGTTTGCGACGGACCCAGGCGGCGGCCAGCAGGATCAGGCTGGCCAAGAGACAGGGCACCGCCAACAGGATCAGCGGGTCGTAATCTGGCAGCATCAGCGCAGCGGTTAGGGCCGCGCCCGAGGCGAGGAAAAGCAAGAATGGTACAATCATGGGCTGAGCCTAGCGCGCCGATTTAGACTTGAAAAGAGTGGGAGCGCCTGCAAGCTTGCCCTAGGCAGGCATCGGGCCTGCGGTCAAGGATGGCGCAACTGCGGCCGCCATGCTGATCCATGGCCATTTCGATGTGCAACCGGCGGGACCCTTTGACCTGTGGACCTATTCCCCCTTCGTACCAGAGGTCCGCGCGGGGCGGCCTTGGGGTCGGGGCGCGTCGAATGACGGGCGCGGGTCGTTGATCCCGATTCTGGCCTTCGAAGCTGTGTTGCGGACCACGGGCTGCCCGCCGGTTCAAGTGAAGGTCTTCTGTGAGGGGCCGGAAGAGATCGTCCCGCCCGACCCGCCGCCCTTCGTAGCGGCCAATGCCGACATCCAAACGGCCGGCAGGACCCTCTCGGCGGATGGCCTGCAAGGGTCGCCTGACGTGCCTATGGTGGTCGTGGGGAAAAGGGTTGGTGTCCTTGAAAACCATCGTCACGGGGCCAGATCGCATCAGCACTCGGGCCTGCATCGTGGCCGGATTGCCAAACCGGCGATGGCTTTGGGGCAGATTCCGGCCTCGTAAAAGGAAGTTGACCGGCTGGTCACGGTGGTACGGTTTTGCGATGACGTGGCGCCTCTGACTGAAGCCGCGGGCGATCCCATCGTCGGTATTCCTCCTGCCGAGGCGCCCTGCCGCGCCGAAACCCGAGCGCCTGCTCTGTTTGGTGAGCCGGGTCCCACGACGCGCGTGCGGCTTTGGGCATGGCCGACACTGGATGTGAACGGGTTGACCTCGACCACGCAAGGGGCGGGGACCATGACGCTGGTGCGCGTCGAAGCCAGGGCCAGGATCACCTGCCGACGGGTCGCAAACCAATCGGCAGAGCGGGTGTTCGAGTTGATCGCCGCTCATAGTGCGGCGCATGCTCCGGCAGGAGTAACCACCGACGTCGCCCGCAATCGGGGCCGGGACGTTCCTTTTGCCCATGGGTCACATGCCACCGGCTTGGCCGCCCAGGTGCTGACCGAGGCTTATGGCCCCGCCTTGTACCGCACGCGGCTTGGCGGCTCGATCCCGGTGAGTACGACGCTGCTGCAGCCTCTGGGCCGGCATGCCGTGATGTTCTGCTTTTCGCCTGACGATGAAAATCTGCACGCGCCCTGCGAATTCTTCCGGCTGGATGTGTTCCGCAAGGGCCAAACCGCCTATGGACGGATGTAGGAGCGGTTGGGGCATAGCGCCTCGCAAGGGGCTTAAATGGCGGTATCGGAGCTTTTGGCCGTAGGGTCGGCGACCTGCACGGCAGGCAGCATCATGCTGCTGGGGACCGCGAGTGCCAAGCTGGGCATCTTCCGCTCGGCGCGGGTGCAACTGGTGTCGGCCTTCACGATGACGGCCCTGATCGCGGTGCTGCTCACGGGCTGGAAGACGCCCGAACCCTGGGCCTTGGGGTTCCTTGCCGCATCCAGCTTCTTTGGTATGGTGATCGGCAATCTGGCCTATAACGCGACGATCCAAGCGGTCGGGCCAAGGCTGACGGCGCTACTGTTCGCGCTGACCTCGCCGTTTTCGCTGATCCTTGGCTATGCGATTCTGGGTGAGACCATAACGGTGTGGCAATTGTTCGGAGTGGTCGTGGTGCTGGCGGGGATCGTGCTTGCGGTGGGGCCGGTGCGGGGTCTTGGTCACGGATTGCCGCTGACCGGCTTGGGTTTGGGCGTGTTGACGGCACTGGTTCAGGCTTTGGGCACGCTGTGTGCAAGGCCTGTGATGGCCTCAGGCGTGGAGCCCTTCGTGGCCACGACGGTGCGCGCCGGTTTTGCGGCACTGGTCTTCGTGATCATTGCACCCTTGGTAAGGTCGGGTGGACGGGTGGGATGGCAGCCGCAGGTGCAGGTGGCGGCGGCGTCTTTCCTTGGCATCTGCGTGGGCATGTCGCTGCTGATGGCCGCCTTGGCGCAGGGCCATGTCGGGCTGGTGACCACCTTGGCCGCGACGGTGCCCGTCGTGATCCTGCCGATGATCTGGGCGGTCACGGGCACATCCCCCGCGCCGCAGGCCTGGGCGGGGGCGATCCTGTCAGCGCTTGGCACGGCGATCATCAGTCTGGCGGGCTGACCGGTCTAGGAACGCCCCGCGATCTGCCCGGCCAGATACTCTGCATCATGCCAGACGCCCCAGATGAAGGGCGAGGCGCGGCGCGACAGCCAAGGCAGGCCGATGAAATAGACCCCCGGCACCGTCGCCACGCCCCGGTCATGCGCCGGGCGACCCTTGTCGTCGAAAGCCTCGACCTGCAGCCAGCCGAAGTCGAGCGCAAAACCGGTGGCCCAGACGATCGAGGTGACGCCCGCCGTTGCCAGATCAAGCGACAGGATCGGATGGGTCAGGCACTCCGGATCGGGCAGGAAGTTGCGCGCCAGCGGTTCCTCGGGGAAATCAAGGCCCTCGGCAGCGATATAGGCATCGGCGGCCTCCAGCACGGACAGGTAGTTCGCATCGCCGCGCCTGACATTGTCGGCGACATCGCCTGCAAAAGTCATCGTTCCATCGGCAAAGGTTTCCGCCCGGCCCACCAGCGTGATCCCTGCTGCGGCAAGTTGGCGGAAGTCCACCGTATGCCCGCCATGCGCGCCCGAGACCGAGATCGTCACATGCTCCATCCCCGGCGCGCGGGTCCTGGCGTTCCATTGGCCCAAGGCACCCAGCCACCAGACGAAATCGCGGCCCCGGTAGGCGCGCGGCGGGCGGTCATGCGGGCCGACCGACAGATAAACCTTTTTCCCGGCCCGCATCAGTTCATCCGCAATCTGCGCGCCGGAAGAGCCAGCGCCCACCACCAGAACCGCACCCTCCGGCAACTGCGCGGGGTTGCGGTAGGACGAGGAGTGCAGTTGCTCGATCCCTGCATCCGCAGGCACCACGGTCGGGATGATCGGCTTCTGGAAGGGGCCGGTCGCTGCCACCACATTCCTTGCCTCGACCACGCCAGCCGAGGTTTCGGCGCGGAAAGTGCCGTCAGACAGCCTTTCGACCTTGGTCACTTCGACGCCGCAGCGGATCGGGGCTGCGATCTGGTCTGCGAAGGTTTCGAAATAGGCGACGATCCGGTCACGGGATGCGAAAGCATCGGCCGAGATGTCGTCGAAGCCAAGCGACGGAAAGCGGTCGTGCCATGCCGGACCGTTGGCCACCAGAGAATCCCACCGCTCAGATCGCCAGCGTTCGGCGATCCGGGCGCGTTCCAGGATCAGGTGCGGCACGCCGCGCTTGCCGAGATGCTCGCTCAGCGCCAATCCGGCCTGACCGCCGCCAATGATCAGCGTGTCTGTCGTTTCGGATGCCATGCGCCGTCCTTCCAAAATATCTGGCCAATCCAGCCCAATTGTCCCAACTCTCTACGGGACGGCGGAGTTCGGGAAAACAACAATTTCATGCAGCCTTGATTTGGCCGGTCCTAAACAGCTTGGCTCAAGCGCGCTGCGACGCACGGCCACCCAGCCCCTGCCGGAAAGGATAGTCCGGTCCACCGGTTGATCCGGATCCGCTGCCTTCGGGCACATCCATATCCGCTTCACCGCGCGGTCTATCCCGCCGCAAGGCAGCATTCTGGCCCCGGTCATGCGATCCAGCGTCGCAAGCAAATCCACCCTTGGCACCGCAGGTTGGCCCAGCACCCACCCCACGACGGCCCCGGTAGAACGCTGGCCGAACGGAGACCCTGATGATCCTTGACCTTACCCAACTTGGCATTGCCTCGGCCTATGCCGGCGAGATCACCTTCCTTGGCGAAACCGCAGGGTACCGAAACACGCTGGGCATGTACCACATCGCCCCCGATGGCACGATCAGTGACGTCCAAATCATCTTTGCCAACGCCTCGGAATCGGGCGGTGGTGGGGATCTGACCCCAGGCGTGTCCAAGGTGAACGTCAATTTCACCGCCGCCGACTCGATCGGCTTTTTCATCCTGCCCGACGGTTTCGGCCAAGACACGGCCAGCCTTCTGACCCAGACCAACGGACATTTCGAGTTTCGCACCGCGACCGGAGCGCCGGCTTCGGTGAACGCCACATCGAGCCCGTTTCTGTACTATGTCGACGGCGCGGGAAGAGCGACGCTGATCCACTCGGTCTATTACAGCACCAACAATTTCCATTCGGCGGCGAGTGCGGACAACAATTACGCGTTGAACGGTGACAATTTCAACCACGTCCGCTTTTCGCTGCTGATCGAGAATGGCAAGGCGCTTTTGAAGATGGCCTTCGAGGACCTGTGGAACGGCGGTGACCAGAACTACAACGACGTGGTGTTCACGCTGGATATTGGGGCGGTCAACACGGTGGCGCTGGCACCGCAAGTGGCGCCGCTGATCCCCAAAGTGCTGGGCACCAGCGATGACGCGGTGCAAGTGGCGGCAAAGGGCATCGCCACCGTCAACCTTCTGGCCAACGACCCATCCGCCTCTGATCCGGCGGTTCACATCACCCATCTGAACGGCCAAGCCATTGCGGAAGGCGAGACGATCACGCTGAGCACCGGCGAGAAGCTGACCCTTGGCGCGCATGGCAAGGTAACGATCGAAGCCTCGGCCAACAGCGGCGATGCCAAGGTTACTTACCTGACAGGCAACGGCAAGGGCGTCGGCGTGGGCGTGTTGACCATCCACACGGCACCGGTCGAGGGCACCAATGCGTCGGATCAGCTGAATGTGGGCTACACCGATGCGCATGGCCATATCATCGATGGCTCCGATGGGCTGAACGACGTGATCATGGGCTACGGTGGCGATGACAAGATCACCGCGGGCCTTGGCCATGACAATGTCTACGGCGGCACCGGAAACGATTTCATGCGGGCCGGGGACGGCAATGACCTGGTCTATGGCGGCGATGGCAATGATGTTTTGGATGGCCAGTCCGGAGCCGACGCGATGTATGGCGGTGCGGGCGATGACGTCTATTACGTCGACAACGCCAAGGACAGCGTGATCGAGATGGCGAACGGTGGATATGACAAGGTTCTGTCGGGGTTGAACCACGTTCTGGGCAGCGACGTCGAAGAGCTTTGGCTGACCGAGGGCTCCGCCGCGCTGAATGGCACCGGCAACACCCTGAACAACAAGATCGTCGGCAACGCCAATGCCAACGTCCTTCTGGGTCTAGAGGGCGCGGACACTCTGCTCGGGCAGGCAGGTGATGACAAACTGGACGGTGGCGCGGGCAATGATCTGATCTTCGGCGGCTTGGGCAATGACCTGATCACGGGCGGCGATGGGGCGGACAAGCTTTATGGCGGCACCGGCAGTGATACCCTGCAGGGCGGGGCTGGCAACGACTCCCTGACGGCGGATGATGGCGCCAATCTCCGCCTGATCGGCGGCACCGGCGCGGACCTGCTCTCGGGTGGGGCAGGGGTGGATGTCTTCGTCTTCGCCAAAGGCGACGGCAGCGACATGGTCAAGAACTTTCAGCACGGCCATGATGTGCTGGATTTCACGGGCATGACTTGGGAGATGCTGACGATCAAGGCCGTAGGCTCGAGCGTGCAGATCACCGATGGCTTCGGCGATACGGTGACCCTGTCCAACACCGCGATGGCGCAGGTCGACCATCACGACTTCATCTTCGCCTGAGACGCCATCGATTTTCGCCGGGCAGGGGCCAATCCCGCCTGAACCAATCCCGTCAGACAAGACCGGGCGAGATGTGGCCGGGCCCCGTCCTTTTCCACAGCGGATGGCCGTTTTGCCCGCAATGGCCCGGATTTCTTCCGGTCGGATTTCGTCGGGCCGGTTGCACAATGCGGACCCGGTTGGACCGATATGGCATCGGAGGTAAACACGCCGGCGCAACCCGGTTCAAACGCCGCCCGGGTTTCCAAAGCCGCCGATCTTGTCAGCAAAGCTGGTGAGAAATGTCCAATGTCGCAGTCCGGGTTCAGCATTTCCCGGGCATGGTCACTGGCATCATCCAAGGGGCAGACACGCAATCGGCCGGCCGGAACGAAACCAATATCGGCTCCCGCAACCGAATCAGGTGATCCAGCAAAAGGCCTCGATGGTTCAAGATGCCAATCCGGCCTGCTAAAGCCTCCGACATGACATGCGGGAATTTGTGACCCTTTGGTGCGGTTTTCAAAACCAAACACCAAGCCCCCGCGCCGCAAGGAAGTCTTCCTGCAGCCTCGTGATCTGGAGCGCTGTGACCTGCCCTGCGGTTCAACCGGCCCGTCGCGGATCAGGTCATCCCCCTTTGGGACCGCAAGTCTGCGCAAGATTGTTGAAAATGAAGATTTTCAATCCCTGCGCCCACTTGTTTCATGCCCTCCGCGTCAAATGACCGATGGACGACAGGGCGAACCGATGCCGTGGTGCCGTGGCGCAAAGGGGCTTCAGACCGAAGGTTTGGTCCGATGCGCGAAACGATTTCGGCGTCCGAACCTCGAAGCTTCCGGCGCATTTTTGCCGATCCGCACCCTGCGGGCTATCGCTCTTGGCACGCCATCGCGGTGGTGTTCATTTCGGTATCCTGCATTCGTCTCGCCCTCGAAAGCGTTCAGACCTTGGCAGATCACGATGGGTTGCTGTTAGACCGGTCGGAACGGTCCAGGGTGCCGTTCTGACCCCCGACGCGGCCGCCCCCGTGGGGATCAGAGCCGCGGTCTTCGGGCCAAACGATCCGATTTCCGGCAACCCGATCACCGACGCCAAGCTTTTCTTCACCGCGGTTCCCGTGGTGATGTGGTCGGCCATGGTCCCATGACGAGGTGGGGCTGTGGCACCATGCGTCCAGTCCCGGTGGGCAGTCGCAGCGTGGCGTGCGCAACCATGCTCTGCGGATGTAACTCTTCGCCATCTTGTTGGACATCATCACCAAAACCAGCACACCCCTGTTCTTTGGCGATAAGCCGCCCGACCACACGCGCTCTTGCGACCCTTCGGCGCGGCGGCCAGTCGGTTTGAAAACCGACGACGGTCAGAACAGCAGTTTGTAGGTGTTGCCCAGACTGTCGGTGACGGTCCCGGTGCCGCTGGAGGTGCCAGACCCGCTGATGAAATGGCCCTGGATCCGGTTTCCGTCGGTGCAAACCGCGTAGATCTCGCCCGAGTTGATCCCGCCGACGTCCTGTGTGGAATTGCTCACCTTGCCGCCCGGCCCGCGCAGCGACAGGGACAGGCCATGCTCGTGGCTGACGACTTTGGGCGCAACAGAGGTCCATGTGCCCTTGCAGCGCGTCTTTGTCGGCGGCGGCATGCGGAACGTGATGTCGCCCGACGTGTCGGTCTGGTGGCCCATCGACATCGAGATGGCTTGGGACGGATCACTTGCGGCGATCGGGCCAGCCACGGGATACAGCTTGAGATCGACATTCCGCCCGCCGCAAGCGGCAAGCGTCGTCACAAGGCAAAGGCTGAACAGAAAGCGCAGTTTCACGATGGCTTTATCCTTGGTTTCCGGACCGGCTGGATGCCTGCTCCTGTTGCGGTCATTTCATAGCAGACGCGGTTCCCCAAGGCCCAAATCGACCCGGCAAGCCTGAATAACCCGCAGTTTTCGTGGCATCTACGACCGCTGACAGTCGTATGTTGCATTTTTGTAACACATAGAGCGGCCACCGGGAATTGTCAAGGGACCGGGTGAGTGCTGGCCGGCTGTCGGCAACGCCCTGGCTCAACCGGACAAGGCCAGCGGCCGCGACGAGTCGGGCCTGGCGGCATGCTGCGAGCCACGGCCATCGCCCCAGGGCTTGGGCCTGCACGCAACCGGCAGGAACGTCTGTCAGAGGGGTCGACTGGCTACGGCTCAAGACGGCCCTTACCCTCGGCGGATTGAGGCTAACGCAAGATTGTTTGATGCCAAATATTTGGCTACATGCATCGCCTTTGGTTTGCCAAAAGTGGCTTCCATTGGTCGCTGTCTTGAATAAGCTACACTGAACTGGCATACGCCAGAGAGGCGGCACGTTAACTTTTGAGGGACGTCATGAAAAGGTTTCTCGTCTGGCCGCCGGTTGACGCTGAAGATTACGGCGGAACATCCGCGGCCGCTGCCTACTTCTCGTGGTTCTTTGGCGATGTCGCCGACCAGATTGTTCTGCCGTTGGCGTCGGAACCAAGCGTTTCGCGCCACATGGCGTTTTCACTCGGCAGCGTTGGCGCTATTCACAAAGTTGTGGTTGTTCGTCTGATCGAGCCGGGTCTTCTGGACGGTGTGACTCATGTTCTGATGCGATCGAAAACCCCAACCGCCTTGCCTGGAAATGCGAAATGTTTCAAGATGCCGGGATCGACCAAGATAGACGTTTCCGAAGGGTCTAAGACAGATCCGCTTTATTATTACATCGGCAGCCCGGAGAGCGAGCCGCAGGACGCCTATCATTGCGTTCTGTTCACCTATTGGCTGGAAGGCGGACGAAACGACAGGTTTCTGAAAGAGTCGCAAGAGCGTCTGAAGGCGTGCAAAGCAAGGCTTCTGCCCGGGCAACCGGTTTCCGTGTTTGGAACCGGGCCGTCGATTGCAGAAGTTGATCCGAAGAATCATCGTTTCGACGCTTCGGTGATTTGCAATACAATCGTCAAGAATCGCAAATTCTGCGATGCGCTGAACGTCGCGGTTATCGTGGCCTCAGACTGCCATTTCCATTTCAGCTGCAACCAGTATGCTTTTCAGTTTCTCTCGGATTTGCGCTATCAGATGAGCAATTCGGCTGCGATTTATGTGACCTTTGATAAGTTCGCGCCTTTTGTCGTGAGGAAAGTTGCAGAACTGCAAGGCCGGATTTGTGGGATACCGGCAGGCAGGGATACCTTCGGTTATAACTTCGATGAAGATTTCCGGGTCCTTCCCGGTGAGAGCGTGGTCAACATGTTCATGCTTCCGGTTGCCTGCTATCTTTCGGACAACGTTAGGCTGTGCGGTTTTACCGGCCGGGCTCCCAACGACAGCTATTTCTGGAGCCATGCGGATGCGTTCCAGTATCAGGATCTTTTGCCAACGGTGCGCGACACACATCCCGGTTTCTTTAAGGACCGCGATTATGATGCTTATGGCGAGACGGTTGGCCAGCAACTATCGTCCCGCGTTGCAGTGGCCCGGTCGAACGGCATCGAAATTCAATCTCTGACGACATCATTTTACAAGGGCCTTAGCGTGGATGGGTCAAGGTGATGGGGAAAGCAATTCTATTGCTGGTCGACGGCCGCGCCTTTTCACTTCAGCAAAAGGGCGGTGTCAGTCAGATCTGGGCGAAGATTTTGGCCGCCGAGGCATTTCTTCAGGCCTTCGAGGTCTGTCTGTTTCTGTATCCGGGACACTTGAAGAATATCCACCTGAAGGAATCCGGCCTCCTGGAGAACGACTCCGTCATCAAAATCATTTCCGAAATTCCCCCGACGGACAATGCGCATTACAGCAATCCAACCAGCGCTGAGCGGCGGCGGGCGCTGGTGAAGAACAGGATTCCGGGTCGCTTGCCTGTGGCGGTCATCAACACCTACTATGGCGAGAATATCTTTTTAGATTGCGCGCGCTATCTGGTGGTTATACACGATTTCGCACATGAAGATTTGCCGCGATTGACGCAAAAACCTTCGACGGCGGGCGTTGTCCAGCGCAAGATCCAATCGATCGAAAGCGCATCGGATGTGGTTTATATTTCAGGCTTTACCCGCGCGCGCGCTGTCGCTTTGTATCCCCAGATCAAAGGCCGCCGGGACGCCATCATTTTTCATGGTCATGAAACTTTCCGGCACAGGCCTGACCGTATTCGCGGCAAGTTTATTCACGTCGGCACAAGAAGTGGGTACAAGAATTTCGACATGGTGGCGGCTGCATTCGAAAGCCAGCTTTCAGTACATGCGGGAATTTCGCTTTCCGTCGTGGGGGGCGAACCGGCGGATGAGAGGTTGACCAAATTGATCGTGAGATTTCCGGACCGAGTGAAATTTGCGACAGACGTGACGGACGAATACATTTTCGGTGAAATCGCATCGGCGGAAGCTTTCATTTCGGCCTCCGAGTATGAGGGCTTTGGAATTCCGGTTCTGAATGCGTTGCATCTTGGGACGCACCCGATCCTGTCCAACATACGGCCATTTCAAGAAATTGCATCGCATTTCGCGTCCTATTTCGCGACGGACAATCAGAAGGAGCTTGAGGATTTGATTGCGCAGTTCGCCAAAGCGCCGCCCGAGACGAAACCCAACGCTTACCGGCCGTGGGATCGCGTGGCGCAAGACTATGTAAACTTCATCAGGGGCAGATGAAACAATGTATGGTCTGCTGCTGAATGCCGTTCAAAGGTCCGTCTTGCCAGTCGGGCGAAAAATCTTGCTTTTGTCAGTGAACCCTGAATTGAAGTCTGACTTTGGACATTTTCTCAACTACGAAAAGCGAATCAATGAACTGTGCGGCGATGGTGATATATTTCATCACTGCTTATCCAGTGTAAAATTTGAAACCTCGCGCCCCTATATCACCGGCGTGTTTGAGCATGATTCGGGCCACTATTGCTTGTACCGCAAGAGTGCCGCCGGACATGAGGCAAAGCTGACCGCGGAACTGCATCGCACCATATTGGAGTGGATGGACAAGGCTAATGTCGTCGAGATTTTCGATGAGGTCATTGTGTTCATTTATCAAAGCAGCAGCCGCTCTGCCGCCTATCTGAGTTGCCTTGAATGGCCCTGCAATACAAGAGTTATTGCGAATGGCTTCTGGGACTTTCTTATCCCGATGGGTCCGGAAGTGGAACTGGATCTTGCCCGACTGAAACTGCAGTCAAATGTCGAATTTTTGGCCATGTCCACCAGTCATCAGAGGATGATCCGCGAGGAATATGGCCATGCTTTCGCCTTCATTCCCAATCCTCCGCCTCTGGTGTCTGACCGGGCTTTCGCAGACGTGTTGCGGCAGTCTTATGCAATGAAGACGGTGCGCGAGTGTGCCGAGACGGTGGTCTTCTTTCCTGGTCTGATGTCTGCCGGCAAGGGGAGCGATATTACGGTGGATTTCCTTCGGCAATCCGAAGCGAACTTCCCCCAATGTGCGATCGTGGCGCGCGATCGATCAGATGGCTTGAGGAAGGCCTTGGATGGCAAACTCTTCTCGCGGCTTACTTTTGCAGCCGGTGATTTTAGCGACAAGGAGATCATTGATTTATATGACACGGCAGATGTTGCCGTCTTGCCCTATGCGTCGGAAGTTTTTCACTTCCGCACCAGCGGGGCGCTTGTGGACTGTCTGATGTCTTCGACGGTTCCGGTGGTATTTCCCAATACCTGGCTGGCAGAAACCTGTGGTCAGTATGATTTCGGCGTCGTTGCTGAGGGTGAAACGGTCGATGATCTGACAAGGGCCGCTCAATGGGCGGTCGTTGATCTGAAGCATCAATTGCAGCGCATGATTTCCGGCGCTTTGCGTTACATGTTGGATAACAGCTGGCAGGCCTTTTTCGCCGCGCTTCTATCTCATAAAACGGCGGAAATGACGCGATCCGCGTCCGCTGTTCGGAGGCCGAATATGCAGTTTGAGGAACTCGAGGTGAATTTGCGGGCGCTTCGGGCGCACGATGGCATGTCCGCAAAAGCACGTCCATCGAAGATTGCGACCTCCGGGGAAACCTTTGGGATGATGCGACTGGATCCTGGGTTGGCCGCATTTGATCTGATTTCAGCCAGGGTGGTGCTGACGTCTATCGGAAATGGTCTGTTGGCTTCATCGGCTGAGGTGCTGGCCCAACTGCAGCGTGACCAAAGGCTTTCCGAAGCGGTGCGGTGTGCGTTGATCGAACTTCCCGACGATGATCCACACAAGGGCCAGTTCTTGCGGGTGTGGGAAAGATTTGGTGACAAGCCTGGTGCGGAGGCTTCGGGATAGTCTCTCTTCCGGTCATGCGTTGCGTTTTAGGGCGACCGATGGGTCTGAGGCTGTGTTGACCAAGCCCCGCGGTCGCGCTGCGCGGGGCTTGGGTCGGTCGCACATCGTTACAGCAGCAGGTCGTGGCCCGGATCGATGGAATGAACGCCCTTCAGCACCAGCGAGACGTCAGCCGACCCATCGCCCGTCATGTCGATTTCCAGCGTACCGCCCTTGCCATGGTCGACGAAATGCATCTGGTTGGCCACCCCGGTCAAAGGACCGGTGCCGACATAGGTCAGGTGCAGGGCGCTGAAATCCAGCACATCCGCGCCAGAGGTGAAGTCCGAGATGGCGTCATGATGGCCAATGCCAAGGTCTGTTGTGGCGGTGAAGATGAACGTGTCATCCCCGCCGCCGCCCGCCAGATTGTCTGCGCCCTCGCCCCCCTCGATGCTGTCATCGCCCGCGCCGCCGGCCAAGACGTCATGGCCCGTGCCGCCGTCCAAACTGTCGTTGCCCGCGCCACCCCCAAGATGATCGCCGCCGTCGCCGCCCGACAGATCGTCGTTGCCCGTGCCACCGCCCAAGGTGTCGCCACCCGCGTCGCCCGCCATGCTGTCATTGCCAGTGCCACCCGACATACTGTCGTCGCCAAGGCCGCCGGACAGATCATCGTCCCCGGTGCCCGAGGCGATATGGTCATTCCCTCCGTCGCCATGGATCGAGTCATTCCCCGCGTCGCCCGTCAGGCTGTCGTTGCCATCACCGCCGTCCAGACTGTCATCGCCCAGACCGCCATCCAGCGAGTCGTCCCCGGCATCGCCGCCAAGGTCGTCATTGCCGCCACCGCCGCCCACGTCATCGTCTCCGTCACCGCCCGAGATATGGTCATGGCCCGATCCGCCGCTGGCGTGATCATTGCCAGAGCCGCCATGCATGTCATCGTCACCGCTGCCGCCGGTCAGTTGGTCATTGCCTTCGCCACCGTCCACGGTGTCATTGCCCGTGCCGCCCAGAAGGCTGTCATCGCCCAGACCGCCGTCAAGACTGTCATCGCCGGTGCCGCCGTGATGGCGATCACCGCCATCGCCACCCTTGAAATCATCCTCTGTGCCGTGCGATTTCCGAACGTGCAGGCTGCCGTCATCGGACAGGGGGATCAGGCTTTGGTCGTCTGCAAGAATGTGTTTCACGATGTCTCCATTTCCTGGCGCTGCGCCAATCGTTGCGTCCTGCATCCAGAATGCTGCATCGGCCCGCCTGGGCCCACCGACCTAAGGCTTGTCAAGTCGGGGGATAAACCTCGTTTGTTTCGGACCTAGGTCGGTTCTTGACAGAGGAAGGTTGTGTCTGTGGCTCAAGAACCGATCGGCGTCCGGGGCGATGGGTCATCGCAAGCCCGACTTGCCGCGTCGGGCGCAGT
This sequence comes from Paracoccaceae bacterium, assembly GCA_947453525.1. Taxonomy (GTDB): domain Bacteria; phylum Pseudomonadota; class Alphaproteobacteria; order Rhodobacterales; family Rhodobacteraceae; genus Stagnihabitans. The sequence goes on from CANGHD010000049.1 coordinate 16,050, forward strand.
CTGCCCGGACAGGCATTTTGTAAGGGGCTGAACATCTGCGTGTCGGATCCGCGGCCATGGCGCACGCCGGGTGCCGTTGAAAAACATCTCAAGTGGCCGCGGCGTCAGGGTCCGCACTGTGGGATGAACGTGTGTCGAAAACTCCGCCACATTTAGCGGGGTCGTGCAAACCATTCCGCAGTTCTGTGCGACACGCGACAGCCGGCCGGTTGCCTAACGTTGGATTTCAATAGTTTCAGGTAGTTGGCTGGGGCGCTAGGATTCGAACCTAGGTATGTCGGTACCAAAAACCGATGCCTTACCGCTTGGCGACGCCCCAACTGAGCCGCGTTCTAGCGAAGGCATTCGGGGGCTGCAAGGGGGGTGTGTCGGAATTTGCTGCAAAAAATCTGGGCGTTGAACCGGATGGCTTTGGCGGCTAACAGGAAAGAATGGAACAATATGATGTCGTGATCCTTGGAGCTGGCGCTGCTGGCATGATGGCTTCTATCGAGGCCGGGCGGCGCGGACGGCGGGTGCTGGTCATTGACCATGCCCAAGCGGCGGGTGAGAAGATCCGCATCTCGGGCGGGGGGCGGTGCAACTTCACCAACCTCGGGATGGGGGTGGAACGTTTTCTGTCGAAGAACCCGCGGTTCGCCCTGTCGGCCCTGAAACGCTTCACGGCGCAGGATTTTCTGGCGCGCGTCGAAGCGGCGGGGATCGCCTGGCATGAGAAGGCGCTGGGGCAGTTGTTCTGCGACGGTTCGGCCAAGGAGATCGTGGCCATGCTTCTGGCCGACATGGGCCGCGCGAGAGTGGCTCTGTGGCTGGATTGCTCGCTGGGCGAGGTGCGGCGCGAGGGGGCGGGCTTTGTGGTCGAGACCGAGCGCGGGCCGGTGGCGGCGGGCAAGGTGATTGTCGCCACCGGGGGCAAGTCCATTCCGAAGATGGGGGCGACGGGCTATGGCTACCGGCTGGCGGAAGGCTTCGGGCTGCCGCTGGTGGAGACGCGGCCGGCGCTGGTGCCCTTGACCTTTGCCGAGCAGGAACTGGTCTGGATGGCGCCGCTGTCGGGAGTGGCTTTGCCGGTGCGGGCGCAGGCGCTGCAGGGGCCGGGCTTTGACGAGGCGGTTCTCTTCACCCATCGCGGCCTATCGGGGCCCTCGGTGCTGCAGATCTCCAGCTATTGGCGCGAGGGGCAGGTGGTGAAGCTGGCCCTGTGTCCGGGGGTGGATGTGGCGGCGGCCTTGCGGGCGGCCAAGGCGGCGAATGGGCGGCAGGTGCTTAGGACGGCTTTGACCGGACTGGTCCCGGAGCGGTTGGCGCGGGTTCTGGCCGAGCAGCTGGGGCATCCGGAGGCAATGCTGGCCACGCTGTCGGGAAGCGAGATGGAACGGATCGGCAAGCATCTGCAGGGCTGGAGCCTGATGCCGGTGGGATCGGAGGGCTACCGGACGGCGGAGGTGACGCTGGGCGGGGTCGACACCGACGCGCTGGATGCCCGCACCATGGAGGCCAAGACGGTGCCGGGGTTGTATTTCATCGGCGAGGTGGTCGATGTGACCGGCTGGCTGGGCGGCTACAATTTCCAGTGGGCCTGGTCCTCGGGGTGGGCTGCGGGGCAGGCGGTGTGATTGCACGCGTGCAATCCCTGTCAAGGCATTGAATTCACATTGTATTGTGAATCCTGTTAACCTTTCGGTAACTTGGGTTTGAGGGGCCAGTGCGCGACGCCGGCGTGCCGTGATCCTCGGCTATCAAAAGGAGCGCGTGCCGCGCGCTGTTTCTGTCTCGCCTCTGGCGTGCCGCCAACCGGCTCGGCGCGCGCTCCGCGGGGCATATTCGGACAAAAAGCGACTGGGAGCGACGTCTCTTTCGCTTCACTCAGGTTCAAATATCCCACGGGAGGGTCCGGGAGGGTGTGAAACCCTCCCGGCCTTGGGGCAGCAGGGCCTCGCTTGGCGACCTACACCCGCAGCGGGTTGGCTTTGGCCAGACGGTCGAAGTCCATCAGGCTTTCGGTCAGGGCCTTCATGTCTTTGAGGTAAATCATGTTGGGGCCGTCCGACGGCGATTGGTCGGGGTCCTCATGCGTCTCGATGAAGACGCCGGCGATGCCGAGTGAGACGGCGGCGCGGGCCAGCACCGGGGCGAAGCGGCGGTCGCCGCCCGAGGAGCCGCCTTGTCCACCCGGCGCTTGCACGGCATGGGTGGCGTCCATGATCACCGGGTAGAGGGTTTGCGCCATGATCGGCAGGGCGCGCATGTCGGCGACGAGGGTGTTGTAGCCGAAGGACACGCCACGCTCGGTCAGGAGGATGCTGTCATTGCCGGTTGAGGCGACTTTGGCGGCGACGTTGGCCATGTCCCAGGGGGCGAGGAACTGGCCCTTCTTGATGTTGATCACGGCGCCGGTTTCGCCTGCGGCCAGAAGCAGGTCAGTCTGGCGGCAGAGGAAGGCGGGGATCTGGATGACATCGACGACCTGGGCGGCGATGCGGGCTTGTTCGATGTCATGGATATCCGTGAGCACCGGCATGCCCATGGCGCGGACGGCCTCCAGCACCTTCAGGCCCTCGTCCATGCCAAGGCCGCGACGGCCCTTCAGGCTGGTGCGGTTGGCCTTGTCGTAGCTGGCCTTGAAGACATATTGCGCGCCGGCGGCGGCACAGACTTCGGCCATGTGGCCGGCGATCATCTGGGCATGGGTCAGGTTTTCCAGCTGGCAGGGGCCTGCAATCACCAGAAGCGGCCTGTCGTTCGAGACCGTCAGGCCGCCAATCTTCACGTCTTTCATCAAGGTAGTCCTATCCAGAAACCTGTTCGCGCAGGATCGCGATGGTCATGGAGATCATCAGGTAGATGCCGCCAAAGATCAACATCACCACCAGCGTATTCTCAAAAGCGCGGGGATAGCTGGGCGTGTCGGGGGCGGTGGGTTCGACGGCCAGTTCCAGATAGCGGGTCTGGCGGTTGGCCTCGATCCGGGAGGTTTCCATGGCAGAGGTGGCTTGCGCCAGCATCATCTGCCGGGTTGTGACCTCGGCAGTGGCCATGACCATCTGGCTTTGCACCGAGGCAACCGAGGGGCCGTTGCCATCGCCTTCGGTCAGGCCCTGTTTCAACTGGGCGATCTGGTCGTTCAGCGTGTTGATCCGCGTGATCACCGGGTCCATCCTGGCCTTGTTCGGCTCGGCATTGGCTTGCAACTGAGCAAGCGACAGCTTTTCGGTCATGAGCTGGGCGTTCAACTGAGTGATCTGGGCGTTGATCTGGGCGGCTTCGACTTCGGTCGAGAGCGTCTTGTACTTTTCCTGCAGGCCGACCAACTTGGTCTGGGCCGCCAGCAGCTTGGCTTGGGCATCTTCGAAATTGGCCTTGGCATTGGCCTCCTGATCGCCGCGCTGGCGCTTGGACATGTTGTCGACCTGTCCTTCGGCATAGCCGATCAGCGCCTTGGAGAAGTCGACCGCGACATTGGGGTCGGCGGCGGAGACTTCCAGATTGATCAGGCCCTCGGTCGGGTCATAGCTGACCTTCACATAGCGCTGATAGAGGCTGTAGGTCTGAGTCTTGCTGGCCTTTTCCGGCAGGCGCTGGATCGGGTCGATGTCAGGGGCCGAGAAATGGGCCCGGAAGCCCTTGTCGGCGTCCAGCCGCTCCATCGCGACGGGCGATTGCAAATAGCCTTGAACGGCGACGGAATCCGGTCCGGTCGCGAAACTGGTGCCGGAGAACAGCGAGGAGATCTGCGAGGCGGCGGTGGCCTGCTGGATGACGAATTTCGAGGTCACCGAATACATCGGGGTGGCGACCATGAAGTAGTACCAGCCGCCCATGAAGGTCGGCAGCAGGACGAAGACCGCCAGCTTGGCCCACATCAGCAGCGCGGCGCGCCGCCTGCGGGCGACGATGTCGGACTGGATGCGCCGCACCTCGGCGATGTGCGACTGTTCAAGCCGGACCTCGGTCGAAGGCAGCGGCGCGGGTTTGACGGTTTGCGGCAGGTTGTCCGCCGTCAGGGCCAAGGCATGCGAGGAGCCGTCGCTGATCTGCGGCAGGCCCGCACCATAGGTGCCGTTGCCCTGCACCAGTTCCAGCACGGCGGAGCGGCCGAAGGGATCGATCCCGGCCTTGCGCAGCAGGCGGACGGCGTCGAAATCCGAGGTGGCGGGCAGGTCGTGCTTTTGCGCCATGCGGCGCGCCACGCGCAACTGGCGGCCGGTCAGGCCTTCCTTGCGGATGGCGTCGATCTCTTCGGGGGGTGAGGCATCGGACGACAGGGCGGCTTGCGGTGCTGCGGGCTGCGGCGGCAGGAAGCTTTCGCTGGCAAAGCCGTCGTCGCCCGGCTCTGGCGCGAAGGGGTTGTCGACGGCCTGCACGGCGGACGCCGCCACGGCAGCGTTACCCTGCACCGGATAGGCCGTGGCCGCCACCGGATCGGGCTTGCGGGTGCGGAAACGGCTAATCGTGAGCTTCGTAGTCATAGAGCGTTTTCGCTTCTTGCAGGGTTTCGAACATGTAAAGCTGGCCGTTCTTCAGGACAGCGGCGGAGCGGCAGAATTTCTCAAGCGTCCTGGCCTGGTGGCTGACGATGATCACGGTGGCGTTCTGCAGGCGCTGGCGCAGGATCATCCCGGCCTTCTTGTTGAAGGCCACGTCAGTGGTGGACGGCATGCCCTCGTCGATCAGGTAAATGTCGAACTCCAGAGCCAGCATCAGGGCGAAGTTGAAGCGCGAGCGCATTCCGGCGGAATAGGTGCCCAGCGGCTGGTCGAAATATTCCTGAATGTCGCAGAGCCAGCGGCAGAAGCTTTCGACATAGTCCGGGTCGAGGGAATAGAGCCGCGCGATGTAGCGGGCGTTTTCGGTGGCGGTGTGTTTGGAGACGACGCCGCCCATGAAGCCCAAGGGGAAAGAGATGCGCGACGTGCGGCGGATCACGCCTTCGTCCGGCTTTTCGAGGCCCGCCATCATGTTGATGATCGTGGTCTTGCCGGAGCCGTTCTTGGCCAGAATGCCCATGGAATTGCCCTGTGTGACCTTGAAAGAAGCCCTGTCGAGAATGACCTTGCGGCTTTTCCCGGTCCAGAAGCTTTTGCTGACATTCTCGAATTCGATCATGTCCGTCCTGCGATCATCACCCGGCCCAATGGCACCAACCTCTGCCCCATGCTTCCGGTCCGCCCAAGGGCCTATCCCAGTATCGTTAACGGCAGGTGCAGACCTGCCCTGACCTTGGAATTTAGGCGTCCATGGTTAATCACACAATACCGGGCAATCGGGCAGCAATATGGCCCCTGCGTCGCAGGCCGCGGTTATTCGCCGGGGTTAGGTTGGACCGTCCGGGAAAACCGCCGGATCATCCAAGCCAGCCCAAGCGCCAGCGGGCCGAAGAACAGGCTGAGCGCCACGCCGGCCCGCGCCTCGTCGGCAACGAGGCCGCCGGGCAGGGCCGAGTCCAGCGCCAGAAGCGGCACCGTCAGTCCCATGCCGGACAGAACGGCGATCAGGACAAGGTCGGACAGGGTCAATCCCTTGGGCATCCGCCAGCCGCGCAAGGTCAGGACGGCGAGGGCACCGAGCAGCAGGCCGAGGGGCTTGCCGATCCACAGCGCCTGCAGGACACGCATGGTGGTGGGGCCGAGGGCCGCGACAGCGATGCCGCCCCGCGTCAGGCCGAAGAGGAACAGGATCACCGGCAAGGGCCAGACCAGAAGTTGCGCCAGCCGGTTGAGCGGGTCATGCAGAAAGGCCTCGGCCTCGGCGAAAAGACCAAAGCTGCGCTCGGCATGCGGGATGACGAAGATCAGCGGCAGAAGACCCAAGGCCCCCGGCAGGCCCGAGAGAAGGACGCCCAGCCAGCAGACCAGACCCGCCAGAAGATAGGGCCACAGGGTTGCCGCGCGGCGGTGCTGCCGTTCGGTGGCGCGGGCATGGGCGAAGCGTGCGTAAAGGCCCCACACCAGACCGAGCGACAGGGCCGAGAGCAACAACCACACCGGACGCAGCCCGAGCGTCGGAAAGCCGAGCCCAAGGGCCGCCAGACCGAGGATGTCGAAGGCGATCGAGATCAGCAGCAGCAGATGCAAGGCCGGATGGTTGCGGCCAAAGACCCTTTCGCCAAACACGTAGCAAAGCGCCACATCCGACCCGATCGGCAGGGGCCAGCCCGCCGCGCGACCGAGGCCGGCAAGGTCGGGGTCGGCGGGCAGGGTCAAAAGCCAGACCAGCACCGCACCGCAGACCCCGCCCACCACTGCACCCAGGGGCATCGAGCGCCGGGCTGACCCAGAAAGCGCTCCGCGTTCCAGCACAAGGGCCTCCCACAACTCCTTGGCGATGAAGGCGATGAACAGGGCCATCAGGGCTTCAGAGGTGATGTATTGCAGGGTCAGAACCGGCGCGGGCAGCCCGCTCCATACCGGCAGATCCGGCGCCCAAAGCCGGTACTCGATCAGGTCAAAATAGCTGTCGGGCGACAGGTTGACCCAGAGCGAGGCCAGCACGGCGCCCGCGACGAGGCTGGCTGCGAAATAGCGGACATGGGGAGAAACACGGTACATGGTGCGAATCGTCGCTTTGGGATTGTTGGCTTTCGAGATAGGGCTCGGGCGGGGCAGTGGCAACGCAAGGCTTGGCGCGGGGTGGCTTTTTGCCCTGAGTTGAGCGCCTGTGACGGCCGGGGGCGCGGTGGTTTCACACCCCCGCGCCCCCGTGGGATATCTGGGCCAATATGAAAAGGGGGCGGGGGGGGGTAGGTCCCGGAGGGTGGGCCGGGCGTGCGGGGCGCGCCAGGGGG
>CANGHD010000050.1 GCA_947453525.1 Paracoccaceae bacterium
TGGGCGACCTGACCGGCGCCTCCCATGCGATGGTCACCTCGATGCGTGAGCACAAGGGCCAGCTTTTCATCGGCGGCATCTTCAACAACCGCATCGGCCGCTTCACCATCGAGGGCGCTGATGCGGGCTGGAGCGGGATGCGATCCTATTGGGGGGCCGCGAAATGATCTTCGACCCGATCCTGAACCTATTCCGCGGCAAGGCCGTGACGATCCCACCGCTGGACGGCGCGTTCCGCCCCAATACCGCGCTGGATGACGCGCCGCTTTTCGCGCAGATCAGGCAGCCGGACAATCTGGTGCTGTGGCAGGGTCAGGTCGTGGCAAGCTCCGGCGCCACCCTGCAAACCCCGGATGGCGAGGTGCTCCAAAGCCTCGCCTCTGACGTCTGCGCGGCGTCCGTCTCACCCGATGGTGCCTTGGCCCTCGGCCTTGAGGATGGCACGCTGCTGGTTGACGGCAGGCCTGCAAGGTTGCCCGTCGAACTGCACTGCATCACGGCGCTGGCTTATGGCGACGATGGGCGGCTGTGGCTGGCCAATGGCTCGGCGACGCGGAAACCGTCGCAATGGGCGACCGATCTGATGATGAAGAACGCTTCCGGATCGGTCTGGGTGCATGACGGCACCTGGCGCAAGGTGGCGGGGGGGTTGGCCTGGCCCTACGGTCTGCTGCCGGATGGCGCCGGCGTCATTGTCAGCGAAAGCTGGCGGCATCGGTTGCTGCGGTTGGATGGATCTCGCCCGCAACCCGTGCTGGAAAGCCTGCCCGGCTATCCAGCTCGCCTTGCCCCGGCCTCGGGCGGAGGCGCGTGGCTGGCACTGTTTGCCCCGCGCAACCGGCTGATCGAGTTCGTTCTGCAGGAAACCCACTACCGTATTGCCATGATGGCCGAGGTGAAGCCCGAATTCTGGGTCGCCCCCGCCCTGTCGTCAGGCGACAGCTTTCTGGAGCCGTTGCAATGCGGCGGTATAAGGATGCTGGGCGTGCACAAGGCCTGGTCGCCGACCCGCTCTTTCGGGCTGGTGGTGCGGCTGGGAGCCGATATGGCGCCGCTGTTCAGCCTGCACAGCCGTGCCAATGGCACGCGGCACGGCGTTACCTCGGTTCTGGAGCATCAGGGCCAGGTACTGATCGCCTCCAGGGGTGGCGATTGCATCCTCTCTGGCGGCCATATGGTGGAGGGCATCTGAATGGAACCGATCCTCAAACTGGAAGGGATTTCCAAGTCTTACCGCAGCGTGCCTGCCGTCAGTGGCGTGGATTTCACCCTGATGCCGGGAGAAATCCACGCGCTGCTGGGCGAGAATGGTGCTGGCAAATCCACGCTGACCAAGATCATGGCGGGTGTGGTGCAAGCCTCCTCGGGCAAGATGTACCATAAGGGCCGCGAGACCACCTTCGCCACGCCGAATGCCGCGCTGGAAGCGGGGATTGCGATGGTGTTTCAGGAAACCTCGCTGGTCCCGTCCATGACGGTGGCGCAGAACCTGTATCTGGGGACGGAAAAGTTCCTCAACCGGCTGCGCGGCATCACGATCTCCACTCAGCAGTTCATGCAATCCTTGAACTTCAGCGTCGATCCGACCGAGATGGTGCAAACCCTCGGGGCCGCCAAGCGCCAGATGGTAGAGATCGCCCGCGCCGTGCACCACAGTGCCGAGGTCATCATCTTCGACGAACCCACCGCCACCCTGACCCCCGAGGAAAAGCGCCACTTCTTTGCGCTCTTGCGGCGGTTGAAGGCGGCAGGTGCATCGATCATCTTCATCAGCCACGCGCTGGAGGAAGCTCTGGCGATTTCCGACCGCATCACCATTTTGCGCGATGGCGCACTGGTGACCACGGCAGCAACCAGCACTTTCACCCGCGACAGCATCATCGCGGCCATGGTCGGACGCAGCCTGTCCGCCAGCATCTACAAGGCGCGCGATGACGCCAGCTTGCGCAAACCGGGGTGCAAGGTCTTGTCAGTGCAGGATATTTCCATGGGGGCCATGGTGCGGAATACCTCGTTTTCCGTGTTCGAAGGCCAGATCACGGGCGTCTTCGGCCTGATCGGATCGGGCCGGACCGAAACCTTCAAGATCATCGCCGGCATTGCCAAGCGCGATTTCCTGCGCGGCGGCACGATCCTTCTGGACGACAAGCCGGTGCGCTATGTCACCCCGGCCCCGGCAGTGCGCGACGGGATCATCTACGTGACCGAGGACCGCAAAACCGAGGGGATCTTCGAGACGATGAGCGTGGGAGAAAACCTGTTTGGCGGCGCGTTGGCCGCAGGCAAAAGCGCGCAGGTGGTGCGGATTGCAGATATCAGGCGGCTGGCGGCAGAGTGGACGGCCAAGCTGAACATCCGCGCCATCAATGACAACGCCCGAGTTGTGGAGCTCTCGGGCGGCAATCAGCAGAAGGTGGTGATCGGCAAGGGGCTGGTGCAGACCCCGCGCGTCGTGATCTTCGATGAACCGACGCGCGGCGTCGATGTCGCGGCAATTTCCGAGATTCACCAGATCATCAATGGCCTGGCCGATGCAGGCCTCGCCGTCGTGGTGATCTCAAGCTACCTGCCCGAGGTCTTGAACCTGTCTGACCGCATTCTGATTTGCCGGCAGGGCCGGATCGTGGAGGAACTCTCCCCCACACAGGCGACCGAAGAAAAGATCATGTACGCGGCGGTGCATTGACCGCAAAGGAGAACCCATGGCGACCATAAGACTCTGGACGGATGCCGAGGTCGAGGCTGACCCGCGTGTGAAAGCGGTGTTCGACGACATCCGCGCCACGCGGAAATCCGACTTCGTCAACAACTTCTGGCGGGCGGCGGCGAATGACCCGGCCCTGTTGGAGCGCACCTGGGGGAGCCTCAAGGCGGTGATGGCGGGGGAAACCGTGCTGGGTCGCGTGGTGCAGGAGATGATCTATATCGCCGTTTCCACCGCCAACGGCTGCAGCTATTGCGTCCATTCCCACACCGCTGCCGCCAAGGCCAAGGGGATGACCGACGCCCAGCATGCCGAACTGATGGCGATCATCGGACTTGCGGCGCAGACCAACCATCTGGTCACCGCCATGCAGGTGCCGGTTGACCCTGAATTCCTGATCGAAAGCTGATCCCATGGCCAAAGCCCTTATCGCCCATGCCCCGGGCGGCCCCGAAGTCCTGCAGTGGGAAGACATCGACACCCCCGATCCGGGCGCAGGCGAAGTCCTGTTGCGCCAGACTGCCATTGGCGTCAACTTCATCGACATTTACCATCGCTCGGGTCTTTACCCTTGGACAACTCCGACGCTGATCCCGGGCGCAGAAGCGACTGGCGTGGTCGAGGCTGTGGGCACGGGTGTCATCGACTTCAAGCCGGGCGACCGGGTAGGCTATGTCACCACAGGCGGAGCCTACCGCGAAACGCGGGTCATGACGTCAGATCGGTTGTTGCACCTTCCGGAGGGGATTTCCGATGTCACGGCGGCAGCAAGCCTGCTGAAGGGGATGACGGTGCAGTATCTGGTCACCGCGTGCCATGCAGTCAAACCGGGCGACCGCGTGCTCGTCCACGCGGCTGCGGGCGGGGTGGGGCTGCTGCTGGGGCAATGGCTGAAGTCGCTGGGGGCCTTTGCCATCGGGACCGCCGGATCGGACGAAAAGGTGGCGCTGGCGCGAGCCCATGGTTACGCCCATGTCATCAACTACAGTACGCAGGATTTTATCCCGGTGGTCCGCGAGTTGACCGAGGGCAAGGGCGTCGTCGCGGTGTATGACTCGGTGGGGCAAGACACTTGGGCGGGGTCGCTCAGGTGCTTGGCGCGGCGGGGGATTTTCGTGAACTTCGGCCAGTCTTCGGGCTTGATCACCGGCTTTTCCATGAGCGATCTGGCGCGCGGCGGCTCGCTTTCGGCGATCCGTCCCGCGCTGTTCGACTTCATCGCCACGCGAGAGGAGTTGCTGGAGCGAAGCGCCGATCTGTTCACCCGCCTGCAGGACGGCAGTTTGCAAGTCCCGGCCCCGCACACCCGTCCCCTGCGCGAGGCGGCCTTGGTCCATGCCGATCTGGAGGCGCGGCGGACGACCGGGGCCACGGTTCTGATCCCCTGATCTGCCCGCAACCACAGACTGTTCCGTTTACGTTCTGTTTGTTGTACCCTGCCGCAAAGCGCCCGCAAGCAGGCGGCAGAGGAGCAGGGTCATGGCCTATCTCGACAAGCTGAACGACCGGCAGCGCGAGGCTGTGGAATTCGGCGGAACGAGTCTCGGTTTGTCGCCGCCTTTGCTGATCATCGCAGGTGCGGGGTCCGGCAAGACCAATACATTGGCGCACCGTGTGGCGCATTTGCTGGTGGGCGGGGCGGACCCTCGCCGGATTCTGCTGATGACCTTCTCGCGCCGGGCCGCCACCGAACTGACCCGCCGGGTGGAAAAGATCACGACAGAGGCGCTTGGGTCGGGCTACGCCGCCGAAACGCTGACTTGGGCGGGCACCTTTCACGGCATCGGCGCGCGGATTTTGCGCGAACATGCGCTGGAAATCGGCCTGAATCCGGAATTCTCCATTCATGACCGCGAGGATTCGGCGGACCTGATGAACCTCACCCGACATGGCCTTGGCTTTTCCAAGACCGAAATCCGCTTCCCCTCGAAAGGCACCTGCCTTGCGATCTATTCCCGCGCCGTGAATGCCGAGGAACCGCTGTCGCAGGTCCTGCGCAACCAGTTCCCATGGTGCGCCAATTGGGAGGCGGAGTTGAAACGCCTGTTCGGCGCCTATGTGGAGGCCAAGCAGGCTCAGAACGTGCTGGATTATGACGACCTGCTGCTGGCTTGGGCGCAGGTGATGGCGCATCCCGATTTCGCCGCCCATATCGGGGCGACATGGGATCATGTGCTGATCGACGAATATCAAGACACGAACCGCCTGCAATCGCGCATCCTTCTGGGTCTGAAGCCCGACGGGCGCGGCCTGACCGTTGTGGGCGATGATGCGCAGTCGATCTACGCCTTCCGGGCGGCAACGGTGCGCAACATCCTCGACTTTCCCAAGGCCTTCACGCCGCAGGCCTCCGTGATCACGCTGGACCGCAACTACCGCTCCACCCAGCCGATCCTCGCCGCCGCCAACGCGGTAATCGAGGAAGCAAAGGAACGCTTCACCAAGTCGTTGTGGACGGAACGGGAATCATCCGAAAAGCCCCGCCTTGTCAGCCTGTTGAACGAGGCCGATCAGGCCCGCCATTTCGTCGATCAGATCTTGCTGAACCGCGAAACCGGCATGCGGCTGACGCAGCAGGCGGTTCTCTTCCGCACCTCCAGCCATTCCGGCCAGTTGGAAGTGGAACTGACCCGCCGCAACGTGCCCTTCGTCAAGTTCGGCGGGCTGAAGTTCCTCGATTCAGCTCATGTCAAAGACCTGCTGGCCGTGTTGCGCTTTGCCCAGAATCCGCGCGACCGGGTGGCGGGCTTCCGCGTGCTGCAATTGGTGCCGGGCATTGGCCCCACCGCGGCGGGAAAGGTGCTGGCTGCGATCGCGCCGCACCTGCACCCGGTGGAGGCCTTGGCCACCCTGCCTCCACCCGCCCGGGCCGGAACCGCCTGGAAAGACCTGATCGAGGCTCTGTCTGGCCTGAATGCCGCCGACTGGCCGGCCGGCATCTCCCGCGCAAGGACCTGGTACGACCCGCATCTCGACCGCATCTACGAGGACGCCGAAACCCGCCGCGCCGATCTTTTGCAACTGGAACAGATTGCAGGCGGCTACCCCTCGCAAGAGCGTTTCCTGACCGACCTGACGCTGGACCCGCCCGACGCCACAGGAGGCCAGGCCGGGGTGCCACTGAAAGACGACGATTATCTGATCCTTTCAACCATCCACTCGGCCAAGGGGCAGGAATGGCGGGCGGTCTTTGTCCTGAACGTCGTTGACGGCTGCATCCCGTCCGACCTCGGCACCGGGTCCAGCGCGGAAATCGAGGAGGAACGCCGCCTGCTTTATGTCGCGATGACAAGGGCCAAAGATCAACTGACCCTTGGCTTGCCCCTGCGCTTTTACGTCACCCAACAGACCCGCAACGGCGACCGCCACATCCACGCCGTGCGCAGCCGCTTTATATCTCGTGACATGCTGGAGCGGTTCGACGTCATCCACTGGCAGCCCCCCATTCTGGCAGATGGCCGCCCCCGCCCCCCTGCCCCGCTGGCCATCGACGTCTCCTCCAAGATGCGCGGCATGTGGAGCTAGGGTCGATGCGCGATCCGAGGTTCGACACCGCGAGATGCTGCGTCGAGGCAGCGCAAGGGCACAATGGGCATGGTCTTGCGCTTTCCTGTCTCGCAACCCGACGACAATCCGCATTGGCCTGCAATCATTGTTCGCCAATTGTGGACAATCGTGAAGGAAGCCGAAAAGTGGCCTTCATTCAGACTTGATTTGAACTGACGGAACGAGCGAACCCGGCACTTCTCTACGTCGATCATCTTTTGATAAGGATTCGGGCCCAGGCTGATGATGGGTCCAAGCGCTGTCCTCGCAGCGGGACCGGCATGAGGTCACCCCCTAGGGAGAACCCCGATCATGGCCCAAAACGCCGATTTGCAGCCGTTGGTTTACGGAACGACCGGAGCTGGAATGCGGCGGTCAGCGACGTGGCCTATTGGCTAAACTCGTTTCTGACGATCGCCCGCGCCACCAACGCCCTTGCCAACCCGGGCGTCGATCCGCAGGTCGATGGCACGACCGGCACCGGTCTGGACACGCCGGTCGAGGCGATTTTCGATGATTCCGGTCTGAACGGCCGCATCGGTCAGGCGCAGATCAACGTTGGTGCCGGGTCCGCAGATGTCATGAACAAGATGCTGATCGAAGGGATCAAGTCATCGGGCATCGCCGACGATGGCGCTATCATGGCGCTGGACATGCATGCGCTGAACGACTGGATCAGGGCCAACCGCCTGGCCGATTGGACCAAACTGCAGGGCGATGACGACGGCGGCGCGGAGACCGGCTTTCATCTGGTGCAGGGCGACGGCGGCACCAGCTATCTTTTCGACGAAGCGACCGTGAACACCCTTGCCGACGGCATCTACCACAACGGATTTTCCATCCAGTGGGAGCATTTCGTCAATGAGGACGGCAACGGCAATGCTTCTCTCGCCGATGTCGCCACGTGGTTGTCGCTGCTGCTGAAGGATGATCTCTCGGGGGGCCATCTGACGTCGGGCCCTGCGCAGGTGACCCCCGCCAGCTTTGCCTCAGCCATGGATCTTCAAAGCCCCAAAGCCATTTGGCAGATGGCTCCACCGGGTATCGAGACTTTGGCGGCGCCCCGGCCTTGAAGGACCACGACGCCACCTTCGCGATGCGCTTCACCCCCGATGCGCCCGATGACGGGTCCTTTCAGGTGCTGTTCTCCTAGGCGGCAAGACGAACCGCGCCGCGGACATTTCCGTCTATCTGCATGACGGCGAGCTTTGGACCACGATGGAGGACGGCAAAGGCGGCGGTACATGGCTGAGGGTGCCGGATGTGCTGATCAAGGCCGGGCTGACCTGCGATCTGGCCGTCAGCTGCGGCAAGGGCGGGCTGGAGATTTACCACAACGGCGAGAAGGTCGCGGTGGATGACAATTTCACCTTCAGGATGGAAGCGAATGCCCGCGGGCTGATGATCGGGGGCGGAACGTGGGGCCGCTCAGCCAGCGATCCCACGGCGGTCTGGAACGCATTCGACGGCAAGATCAAGGGTTTTAGCCACTACGGTCACGCTCTGAATGCATTTGAAATCCGGGGTCTGGCGCAAAGCCCCGCGCTGGAACTGCCCCAGCCGGACCCGCCGATGCGACCGGTGCCCTGCCCGCTGTCCAGGCTGGAACCGGGCTGTCCGGGGCGGTCTAGGACCGGACGGGCAGGTTCAACGACATCAACGATCTGCCGGCCCAGACCATCACCCAATCCAAGCCCACCCGCAGCGTCTTGGCCTCGCGCGTGTATTTCGGTGCCTTCTCAGGGGAAACCACGCTCGGCGCCTTCCTCGATGACGCGGCCAGGCTGATCACTGGCGGCGCCGCCACCGACATGCCGACCATTGGCATGCGGCTCCCGGGCTATGTCTGGATTCCGGCGGGCACCCACATCATCACCCTGCAATTGGACGATGGCTTCCAACTGGCCTTCGGTGGTGAGGTGGTGTCGTCCTACGGCGGCAGTCGCGCCTTTGAGGGCACCAGCCGCCAGATCGACTTTGGCGCGGGCGGGCTCTTCAAGATCGACCTGTATTACCATGAAAACTCCGGCGATCAGGGCCTGCGCCTGGAGATGGATGGCGCGGTGATCTGGCCGCAAAACTTCTTTCGCAGCGTGTCGGATTCTCAGACCACGCTGACCACCAACGGTGGCATGCCCGAGGTCTATCACGGGCCGGTGGGCACTACGGGAACCGGGCTGGATCAAATCATCCACATCATCGGCACGGATGAAAGGCTGGCGCACAACATATCGCACGCGCAGATCGCCAGCGGCGCCGGTGCCGCCGATCCGATCGACTGGTTGATCATCAATGCCACGTTCCACCGCGGCCGCCGACGACGGGGGCATCACCAAGACCGAGACCTATGGCCAGTCCGACTTTATCCGCGCAACCTCCTACGCGGCTTTCGTGGCCGCGCATGGCGATGACGAGAACGGCGTGGAAACCGGCTTCCACCTGCTGCGGGGCGGCGGCGGCACTGCACAACTCTTCGGAGAAGATGCCTTCAACACCGTCTTTGACGGCCCCTTCCACATCGGGTTCGGCACCCGATGGGATCGCTTCGTCAACGAAGACGGCAATGCCAATGCCAGGGTGGAATCTGTGGCGTGGTGGATGAACAGCCTGCTGGCCGCCGATCTGGAGGCCGGAACGCTGGTCAACAGCGGCGTGGATCATCCCGGATCGACCGGGCTTCTTGGCAGTGCGGCCAAACCCAATGTCGTGTCGGCGGATGCCCCGACCCTGCAACTGACCGGCTCCTCGCAGACCGGCATCGGCGCTGCGCGAAACAACATCCTGACCGGAAACGACAAGGACAACCTGCTGGACAGCGCCACTGGCGACGACGGGCTGACCAGAGAGCGCGGCAAAGACATCCTGATCGGCGGGTGCGGCAGTGACCAGTTGGACGGCGGGCTGGGCAACGACACGCTGACTGGTGGAGCCGGGGCCGACGTTCTGAACGGACGGGTCGGGGTCGACTACCGGAAAGGCGGCGCGGGCGCGGATCGGTTCGTCTTCGCCGCGGCGCGGGGCCGACACGGTTCAGGATTTCGCTCCGGGGTCGGACAAGCTGGTGATCGAGGCCTCAGGCTTTGGCGGGGGCCTTGCCGCCGGCGATCTGGCGGCCAACCGGCTGATCATCGCAAG
This sequence comes from Paracoccaceae bacterium, assembly GCA_947453525.1. Classification (GTDB taxonomy): domain Bacteria; phylum Pseudomonadota; class Alphaproteobacteria; order Rhodobacterales; family Rhodobacteraceae; genus Stagnihabitans. The sequence goes on from CANGHD010000050.1 coordinate 9,386, forward strand.
CACGCCTGTTGCAACCCAGGCCTTCGGTCAGTTCCTTTATGATCGGGACGACGGGCGGCTCTGCTTCGATGAAAACGGCACGGCGGACGGGGGCACGATCCTCTTTGCACAACTGGTTGGCGCACCTGTGATCAGCGTGACGGATTTCTCTTTGGTGGCCTGACCGCCAAGCCCCAAAACCAAAATGGACGCCAATCATCCGGCGCCCATTCTTCGTGATCCTTACTTCTCTTGACGCGCGCAAAAGGGTGGCGGACCGGATCAGCCCGCGCCGCCAAACCTCAGCCGCATTTCGAATGGCCGCAGTCGCTGCAGGTCATGCAGCCTTCCTTCATCTGCAAGGCATAGCTGCCGCAGTTCGGGCACGCCGGGCCCGACGGCGCGCCGCCCACCACCATCACCTCGGCCTGCGGGTCGCTTTTCAAGCCCAGCCCCTCGCCCTCGATGAACCCGATGGCGATCAGGTGACGCTCGATGACGCCACCAATGGCGGCAAGGATCGAAGGCACATAACGCCCCTCCATCCAGGCCCCGCCGCGCGGGTCGAACACGGCCTTCAACTCTTCGACGACAAAAGAAATGTCCCCACCGCGGCGGAACACAGCCGAGATCATCCGGGTCAGCGCCACGGTCCAGGCGAAATGCTCCATGTTCTTGGAGTTGATGAAGACTTCGAACGGACGGCGATGGCCGGCGATGACGATGTCATTCACCGTGATGTAGATCGCATGTTCCGAGCCCGGCCATTTGACCTTATAGGTGTTGCCCTCCAAAGCCGCCGGGCGGTTCAAGGGTTCGGACAGATAGACCACCTCGGCCCCCTTGGCCAAGGGGGCCGCCTCGAGCGGTGCCTTGTCCGAGCTTTCCGAGACGGTCAGCACCGACCCCGTCACCGCGTTCGGGCGATAGGTGGTGCAGCCTTTGCAGCCTTGATCCCAAGCGGCCATATAGACCTCCTGAAAGGCGTCAAAGCTGATGTCTTCCGGGCAGTTGATGGTCTTGGAGATACTGGAGTCGATCCACTTCTGCGCCGCCGCCTGCATCCGCACATGGTCCAAGGGCGGCAGGGTCTGGGCATTCACGAAATAGTCGGGCAAGGCCGCATCGCCATGGGTTTCTCGCCACAGGCGGACGGCGAAATCGACGACCTCCTCCTCGGTGCGGCTGCCATCCTTTTGTAGAACCTTGCGGGTATAGGCATAGGCAAAGACCGGCTCGATCCCCGACGACACATTGCCTGCGTAAAGGCTGATCGTGCCGGTGGGCGCGACCGAGGTCAGCAATGCGTTGCGGATGCCATGCTTGGCGATCAACCCGCGCACATCCTCGTCCATCGCCAGCATGTTGCCGGTGGCCAGATAGGGTTCGGCCTCAAACAGCGGAAAAGCGCCCTTCTCCTGCGCCAACCCGACCGAAGCCAGATAGGCCGCCCGGGCAATCGCATGCATCCAGGCCTCGGTCTGCGCCGCCGCCTCTGTCGAGCCATAACGCAGCCCCACCATCAGCAAGGCGTCCGCCAGCCCCGTCACGCCCAACCCGATACGCCGCTTTGCCCGTGCCTCGTCCTCCTGCTGCGGCAAGGGGAAGCGCGAAGCATCCACCGTGTTGTCCATCATCCGCACGGCGATCCGCACCAGATCATCCAAAGCCTTCACATCCAGCGCCGCACCGGGCCGGAACGCCCCCGACACCAGCGTCGGCAGGTTGATCGAGCCCAAAAGGCAAGCGCCATACGGCGGCAGGGGCTGCTCACCGCAGGGATTGGTGGCCGCGATCCTCTCGACATAGCCAAGGTTGTTGGCGGTGTTGATCCGGTCGATGAAGATCACGCCGGGTTCTGCGAAATCATAGGTGTTGCGCATGATCTTGTTCCACAGATCGCGCGCGGGCAAGGTCTTGAAGACCCTATCGCCAAAGACCAGTTCCCACGGACCATCCGCCTTGACCGCCGCCATGAAGGGATCGGTGATCAGCACGGAAAGGTTGAACATCCGCAGCCGAGCGGCGTCCTTCTTGGCCTCGATGAAGGCCTCGATGTCCGGGTGATCGCAGCGCATCGTGGCCATCATCGCCCCGCGCCGCGACCCCGCCGACATGATCGTCCGGCACATCGCATCCCAGACATCCATGAAGCTCAACGGCCCAGAGGCATCTGCCGCAACCCCCTTAACCTCCGCACCGCGCGGGCGGATGGTCGAGAAATCATAGCCGATCCCGCCGCCCTGCTGCATGGTCAGCGCGGCTTCCTTCAGCGCATCAAAGATACCCGCCATCGTGTCGGGAATCGTGCCCATCACAAAGCAGTTGAACAGTGTCACCGCCCGGCCGGTGCCCGCCCCTGCCGTGATCCGCCCCGCCGGCAGGAACTTGAACCCCTCCAGCGCGGCATAGAACCGCTCTTCCCAAACCGCAGGCTCTTTCTCAACCACGGCCAGGGCTCTTGCGATCCGCCGCCAAGTATCCTCGACAGAACCATCAAGGGCCGTGCCATCCGCCTCTTTCAGGCGATACTTCATATCCCAGATCTGTTCGGCAATGGGGGCGGAGAATCGGGACATGGGTTAACCTTTGACGAGAGATTGGGGAATATATGGCGGAGGACACAAGATACGCGGGTCGATCGCTCCCGGCAAGCCTTGCAGTTGCCGCAGACGGCTCTATTCTTTGTCCTCCAACCGGAGAGTCGCGTGCCCCTGAACATCCTGAAGCTTTGCGTCGGCGCAGACAGCGTCGAGGATCTGACCCAATGGCAGGACCAGCACCGCGCCCAGTGGACGGCTGGCACGGCAGAGCACATCACCCGCATGTGGCCGAAACGCGAGGCGGAAATCCTTGATGGCGGTTCGCTTTACTGGGTGATCAAAGGCAACATTCAGGCCCGTCAGCGCATTCTTGGGCTGGAGGAGAGGATCGGCTCCGACGGCATCGCCCGCTGCGCCCTCGTCCTTGACCTCGCCGTGATCCGCACCGAAGCCGCGGCCCGCCGCCCGTTTCAGGGCTGGCGCTATCTGAATCCGGCGGAAAGCCCGCGCGACCTGCCAAAGGGCCGGACACTGGACGACACCCTGCCCCCGGCTCTGGCCTTGGCGCTGGCCGAGATTGGCCTGCGTTGACGTGTCGGGCCCGGCCGGCGCCGGCGCAAAGGTCATGACGGAACGACCCCTGTGGCTTGTGGCGGCGCCAGTGATTTTCCTGCTTCTGTGGTCGGCCGGCTTTGGCGTCGCGAAACTGGGCCTGCTCCATGCCCAGCCTCTGACCCTTCTGGCGCTGCGCTATGTGTCGGTCCTCGTGGTGCTGATCCCGCTGGCTCTCGTCCTGCGCCCGCCACTGCCCAAAACATGGCGCGCCGCGGCGGATGTTGCCGTGGTGGGGTTCCTGATCCAGGTCGTCTACTTCGGCCTGTGCTACGTGGCCTTCAAATCCGGCGTCTCCGCCGGCGCCGTCTCGATCATCGTCTGCCTGCAACCCATCCTCGTGGCGCTGACGGCGCCGTGGCTGGTGGGGGAGAGAGTCAGCCCCAAGGGCTGGATTGGCCTCGCCCTCGGCTTGGCGGGGGCCGCTGTGGTGATCCTCGCCCGCTCTAGGGTAGAGGCCGAAAGCCCCTTCGGCCTGATCTGCACCGCGCTGGCCCTGCTCGGCATCACAGGCGGCACGCTTTATGAAAAGCGGTTCGGCGTCACCCACCACCCGGTTACCGCCAACCTGATCCAGTACGCCGTGGGCGCCGCCTTCACGCTGCCCTTGGCGCTCGCCACCGAAAACCTGAAGATCCAATGGGATGCCCAATTCATCTGGGCGATGATCTATCTCGTTCTCGGCAACTCGCTGCTCGCCATGACCCTCCTCCTCGCCATGATCCGCGCCGGAGCGGTCAGCCGGGTTTCGGCCCTCTTTTACCTCGTCCCCCCACTCTCGGCCCTCTTCGCCTGGCCCCTGCTGGGAGAGGTCATGCCGCTCCTGGGTTGGCTTGGAATGGGACTTGCCGCCGCAGGGGTGGCACTGGCCAGCCGCAAAAGCTGACTGTCTTGCCCCTCGCCATCGCTAAATATCCCACGGGGGTCCGGGGGTGTGAAACCCCCGGCTTTCAATGCAACAGGCCAACCTTCTCCAGCAATGCCGAAACCTCCGCGCCCCGCGCCAAAGCCGACCTGTACAGCATGGCCTGCGATTGCAGGATCACGGCATTGCTGAGCACCTTGAGGTGGTTGGCCCGCAACGTCTCCCCGCTGGAGGTGATGTCGGCAATCGCTTCCGCCGTCAGGTTCTTGACCGTGCCTTCGGTCGCGCCCTGACTGTCGACCAGCTGGTAATCCGCCACGCCCTGCGCCGTCAGATAGTCCCGCACCAGACGGTGGTACTTGGTGGCGATCCGCAGCCGGAACCCGTGCCGCACTCGGAACGCCGCCGCTGCGGCATCAAGATCGTCCAGCGTATCAACATCAATCCAGGCCACCGGCACGGCGATGATCAGATCGGCCTGACCAAAGCCCAAGGCCGCCACCTCTGACACCTGCCGGTCCCAATCCGCCAGCTTGTCGCGCACCAGATCAGTCCCCGTAACGCCCAGATCAATCCGCCCCGCCGCCAGTTCGCGCGGGATTTCTCCGGCCGAGAGCATGACAAGCTCCACGCCCTCGCCCTCAACCACTCCGGCATATTCCCGCTCCGATCCGGTCTTGGCCATGCGCAGCCCGCGCTGCCCAAACCACTCGAAGGTCTTCTCCATCAGCCGTCCCTTGGAGGGCACCCCGATCTTGACCATCACAGGGCCCCCTTCAGCGCAGCCACCAGATGCGGCCGCACGATCCCGCCAACCGCCGGAATGGATCGCCCCTGCCCCAGCACCGCCGTCAAGGCATCATAGCGCCCACCCGAGGCCACAACCTCTTCGCCGCCCACGAAACTGAAGACGAACCCGTCGTAATACTCCATCGCCGTCCGGCCATGGCTCGCCTCGAAGGCCAGCGTCTTCACGTCGACACCACGCAGGGCCAAAGCCTCCAACCGCGCCGCGAAGCGGTCAACGGCAGGGACAATCGCGGGCAGATGCGCCGAAATCCCCCGCAAATGCGCCAGGGCAGCTCCGGCCGGTGCCTGCAACTGCAGCAGATCATAGAGCATCGCCGCTTCCAGCGCCGAAATCGGCGCGGCCGTGGCATCCTCCAGCAAGGCCTCGGCCCGCGCGGCGATTTCATCAGCCTCGCGCAGCCCGATCAAAGGCCCCGCCGCCGCGATCAACTCTGCCGGAACTCCTTTTGCCAACCGGTCCAGCAAAGCCGCCCGTGCCGCAGGCACTGGCGCCCGGCCCGAGAACCGGTCCAGCAGGGCCCGAAACCGCACAGGCCGCCAGATATGCCGCAGCAAGGCCGCCTTGCGCCGCTCGGTCGTGGCAAGGCCGCGCACGGCGGCCATCAAGATGCCAATGTCTCCGGTGATCGCCCGCACCTGCACGCCCGCCAACAGATCGCGAAACAGCGCAAAGACTTCGGCATCGGCGGCTTCTGGCGCCTGCCGGTCAAACACCTCGAAGCCAACCTGCAGATATTCGCTGGCGCGGGTGCCCAGATGATCCTGCTTGCGGAACACCTCGCCCAGATAGCAATAGCGCGCAGGTTCCGCACCATGGGACATATGCGCCTGCACCACCGGCACGGTGAAGTCCGGCCGCAGCATCATCTCGCCCCGCAAAGGGTCGGTCGTGACGTAAGCCCTTGCGCGAATGTCTTCGCCGTACAGGTCCAGCAAAGTCTCGGCGGGCTGCAGAATGTCGGCCTCAACCGGCACCGCGCCCGCCGCTTGAAAGGCTGCGAAAAGCCGCTCCGCCTCGGCCCGGATCGCGGCCTTTGAGGTCATTGGTCGAGCATCCGCCGCACCGCCGCCACCAGATCGGCACGCGGGACCTCGACCTGTGCGGGACGGTCCTTCCATTCCTCCAGCGTGGCATTCTGGGCGATCTTGGCGCCAAGGATCAGGTCTTTCAGAATGATCACGCCCTTCTCTGCCTCGTTGCCACCCTGGATGATCGCCACCGGAGATTGCCGTTTGTCAGCATATTTCAACTGGTTGCCGAAGTTCTTGGGGTTGCCGAGGTAGACCTCCGCCCGGATGCCCGCCTGCCGGAGGTCCCCCACCATGGCCATGTAATCCGCCATCCGGTCGCGATCCATGACCGTCACGACCACCGGTCCGGCACTCTCGCCCGAGGTCCGCCCCTTGGCCCGCAACGCCGCCAAAAGCCGGTCGACCCCGATGGACACGCCAGTTGCCGGCACCGCCTGCCCGGTAAAGCGCTTGACCAGATCGTCATAGCGCCCACCGCCCGCCACCGAGCCGAACTGCCGCTTGCGACCCTTTTCGTCGAGGATTTCGAAGGTCAGTTCCGCCTCGTAGACCGGCCCGGTGTAATAGCCCAAACCCCGCACAACGCCAGGGTCCAGCACAATCCTGTCCGCACCATAGCCCTGCCGGTCCAGGAGTTCGGCGATAGTCTCAAGCTCGGCCACGCCCTCGGCCCCGATCACAGAGCCACCGACCAATTCCCGCAGCCGCGCCACGGTCGCGCTGCCGGTGTCGCGCTTGGCCGAGGTGAAGCCCATCACGACCTCTGCCTGTTCCGCCGACAGTCCCGCACCCTTGGTGAAGTCGCCGGACTCGTCCTTGCGGCCCTCGCCCAACAAGGCCCGCACGCCCGCATCCCCAAGCCTGTCGATCTTGTCGATGGCGCGCAAGACGATGCCGCGTTCGTTCACGAAACGCTCGGGGTCGGAGGGGTCGAGCACGCCGGCCATTTCCATCACGCCGTTCAGGACCTTGCGGTTGTTGACCTTCACCACATAGTCGCCGCGCGGGATGCCGACCGTTTCCAACGCATCCGACAGCATGGCGCAAATCTCGGCATCCGCCGCCACCGAAGGTGCGCCGACCGTATCGGCGTCGCACTGATAGAACTGCCGGAACCGCCCGGGACCCGGCTTCTCATTGCGCCAGACCGGCCCCATGGCATAGCGCCGATACGGCGAGGGCAAATCGTTGCGGAACTGTGCGGCCACCCGCGCCAAAGGCGCCGTCAAGTCATAGCGCAGCGCCAGCCAATCGGCATCCTCGTCCTGCCAGCCAAAGACGCCTTCGTTGGGGCGGTCAACGTCGGGCAGGAACTTGCCAAGCGCCTCAACCGTCTCGACCGCGCTGGTTTCCAGCGGATCAAAGCCGTAGCGGTGATAAACCTCGGCCACCTTGTCGAGCATCTGCTTGCGTTCGGTCACTTCTGCGCCGAAATAGTCACGGAAGCCCTTGGGCGTCTCGGCGCGCGGGCGGCGGGCGGGTTTGTCCTGTGCCATGGTGGGCCCCTTGAATGGTTGGGTTTTCCATAGCGGAGGCCGCCAGACGCTTCAAGGGCAGGACGCTTCAAGGACTGCGGGCGCGCAGGGGGCCGGCAGCCGGAAGGTTTGACACCCTCCGCTTGCGCCATTTATTCGCCCTGCGGGCAAATCGCTCACCCGTGGGGTATTTGGACCAAGATGAAGGGAATGAAGATGGACAAGGTTGAAGCGCTTGAGGAGAAAACCGCCCACCTGATCCGCGCGGTGGAGGATCTGTCCGACATGGTCACCCGTCAGGGCCACGAGATTGACCGGCTGACCCGGATCGTGGGTCTGCTGACCGAACGCGAAGCGGAGCGGGAGGTGATGGGGGGCGAGGCACCGGCGGCCAATGTCAGGCCGCCGCATTGGTGATCAGACCACGCCGTCCGGCGCGAGAAGGCAGCCGCCGTCGGGGTTTGTTTCGATCTGAATGGTCGGGTGACCAATGCGAAAGCGTTCGGCAAGGCTTTTGCACAAGCCGTGCAGAAAGGCGTCATCGTGGGGCGGATCAGGCATCACCAGATGGCAGGTCAGGGCGGTTTCGGTGGTGGAAATCGGCCAGATATGCAGATCATGCAGACCGCTGACGCCCGGTTGCGCCAGAAGATGGGTCCGCACAAGGCTTGGGTCGATCCGGGCCGGGGTCGCCGCCAGCGACATGGCCGAGGCCTCGCGCAGAAGGCCCCAGGTCGACCCTATGATAACGGCGCAAATGACCAGACTTGCGACAGGGTCCAGCCAGAGCCAGCCGGTCAGCGGGATCAGGAAAGCCGCCAGCACCACGCCTGCCGAGACCGCTGCATCGGCCGCCATGTGCAGGAAGGCGCCGCGGATGTTGATGTCCGTGCTGGCACCGCGCGCGAAAAGCCATGCGCTGAAGGCATTTATGGCAATCCCCAGACCCGCCACCGCCATGACCGTGGCCCCGCCAACCGGTTCAGGCGCCATCAGCCGCAGGACGGCTTCCCAGCCGATGGCACCGGTGGCCACCAGAAGAAAGGCTCCGTTCAGCAGGGCGGCAAGGATTGAGGAACTGCGCAGACCGTAGCTGAAGCGCGGCGTCGGCGCGCGTTTGGCCAGAACGGTCGCAACCCAGGCCACCGCCAAACCGAGGACGTCGCCCAAATTGTGCCCGGCATCCGCCAGAAGTGCTGTGGAATTGGCCGCAAGCCCGAAGATGACTTCTGTCACGACAAAGCCAGCGTTCAGCGTGATGCCAATGCCAAACGCCGCCCCGAAACTGGCCGGGGCGTGGGAATGTCCGGCATGGTCGTGGCCATGACCGCCCTGCGCATGACCTGCGCGGTCATGGCCTGAGTGGTCGTGGCCGATGTGATCCTCGTCGTGGTCGTCGTGGTCATCTGCGGCCATGGCTGAGCTCCTGTCGGGGGTTCCACGACTATCTAGCCCACCTCCTCCACCATGACCACGCCGCTCATCGCCTTGATGGCTCCGCGGATCTGCGGGGTGAGCGGATAGGGGTGCGGCAGGGTCAGGTCGATTTCACGACCCTGATCGTCGGGCACGCAGAGGGTGATCTGCGCCTTGTTGCGGCCTTCGACCTTGGCCAGCAGGGCCGCCAACGAGGGGATCGCCTCGGCCCGGTTCAGGTGGACGCGGATCGCTTGCGCGCCTGCGTCGGCTGCCACCTGATCAATCGGCTGCGCCGCGCGGGCCAGCAGCTTCAGCGTGTCGCCTTCCAGATTGGCCTCGACCGTCAAGACCACGTTCATCCCCGGCTCAAGATGATCCCGCGCTGCCTCCAGCGTGTCGGAAAACACGGTCACTTCGTAAAGCCCGGTCGGGTCTGACAGGCTGACGAAGGCAAAGCGGTTGCCCTTGGCCGACTTGCGTTCCTGCTTGGCCGAAACCGAGCCCGCGATCTTGGCCACAAGCGGCCCGCGTTCGGCCAGTAGGGTGATCTCGGTCAAGGTCTTCACATCCTTGCGCTTGAGCGCCGACATGTAGTCGTCCAAGGGATGCCCCGACAGATAGAAGCCGATCGCCTGATGTTCCTGGCTCAGCCGCTCCACCGGCAGCCAGTCATCGCGGAAGGCCAAGCGAGGTTCGGGAATGTCCGACCCGCTGTCGCCAAACAGCGACACCTGGTTGGAGGCCTTCGCTTCGTGGATCGCGGCGGAATAGGCCACCAGCGGGTCCAAGGCCTCAAACACCCGCGCGCGGTTCGGGTCCAGCTCGTCAAAAGCCCCGGCTCGGGCCAGCATTTCCAGCGGGCGCTTGCCGACCCGCTTCAGATCGACCCGGCGCGCCACGTCGAACACAGTGGCATAAGGCCGCTCGCCGCGTTCGGTCATCCGGCCCCGGACGATCAGGTCCATCGCCTCGACGCCCACGCCTTTCAGCGCGCCTAAGGCGTAGATCACCCGCCCTTCGCGCACAGTGAATCTGGCCAGCGAGGCATTGACCGAGGGGGCCACCGTCCTGATCCCCAACTTGTCGATCTCGCGCTTGTAGATGGCCAGCTTGTCGGTCAAGTGAAGGTCGCAGTTCATCACGGCGGCCATGAATTCACTGGGGAAGTTGGCCTTGAGGTACGCGGTCTGGTAGGACACCACCGCATAGGCGGCGGCATGGGACTTGTTGAAGCCGTAGTTGGCGAATTTCTCCAGCAGGTCAAAGACTTCCCCGGCTTTTTCCTTGGCTACGCCATGGGTCTTGAACGCCCCTTCGATGAACTTCGGCCGCTCCTTCGCCATCTCTTCGGCGATCTTCTTGCCCATGGCACGCCGCAGCAAATCCGCGCCGCCCAGCGAATAGCCGCCCATCACCTGAGCGATCTGCATCACCTGTTCCTGATACACGATGATGCCTTGGGTTTCCTTCAGGATATGGTCAATTGTCGGGTGAATGGACTCAAGGTCCCGCAGCCCGTTCTTCACTTCGCAATAGGCCGGGATATTCTCCATCGGGCCGGGCCGGTACAAGGCCACCAGCGCCACGATATCCTCGATGCAGGTCGGCTTCATGCGGCGCAAAGCGTCCATCATGCCCGAGGATTCCACCTGAAAGACCGCGACTGTTTTGGCGCTGGCATACAAGTCATACGACGGCTTGTCGTCCAACGGAATCAGGTTGATGTCAAACGCCACCCCCCGCAATTTCAACAATTCCATGCAGTTCTGGATCACCGTCAGGGTCTTCAGCCCCAGAAAGTCGAACTTCACCAGTCCGGCCGCTTCCACCCATTTCATGTTGAACTGCGTGGCCGGCATGTCTGACCGCGGATCCTGATACAAGGGCACCAACTCGTCCAGCGGCCGGTCACCGATCACCACCCCTGCGGCATGGGTGGAGGCGTTTCGGTACAGCCCCTCGATCTGCTCGGCAAAGCCCAAAAGCCGCGCTACGACCTCTTCCTTCGCCGCCTCCCGCAGCCGAGGCTCATCGGCCAAGGCCTTGGTGATCGACACAGGCTTGACGCCTTCCAACGGGATCATCTTCGACAGCCTGTCGACCTGCCCGTAGGGCATCTGCAGAACGCGGCCCACATCGCGCACGGCGGCCTTCGACAACAGGGCACCAAATGTGATGATCTGCGCCACCTTCTCGCGCCCGTATTTGTTCTGAACGTACTGGATCACCTCTTCCCGGCGGTCCATGCAGAAGTCGATATCAAAGTCAGGCATCGAAACCCGTTCCGGGTTCAGGAAGCGCTCAAACAGCAAAGCGTAGCGCAGCGGGTCCAGATCGGTGATGGTCAGCGCATAGGCCACGAGTGAGCCCGCCCCCGAGCCGCGCCCCGGCCCGACCGGAATCCCCTGATCCTTCGCCCATTTTATGAAATCGGCCACAATCAGGAAATAGCCTGGAAAGCCCATCTTCTCGATGATGGTCAACTCGAAATCGAGCCGCGCCTGATAGTCCTGCGGCGTCACCGAATGCGGGATCACGCGAAGGCGGTCCTGCAACCCCTCATTGGCCTGCCGGCGCAACTCCTGAACCTCGTCATCGGCGAACTTCGGCAGGATCGGCTTGCGCTTGTAGACGGCAAAAGCACAGCGGCGGGCGATTTCCACCGTATTCTCCAAAGCCTCCGGCAGATCGGCGAAGAGCGTCGCCATTTCCGCCTCGGACTTGAAGTAATGCTGCGCTGTCAAACGCCTGCGGGGCTGGCTTTGGTCCACATAGGCGCCCTCGGCAATGCAGATCATCGCGTCATGCGCCAGATACATATCCGCCTTGGGGAAATAGACATCATTGGTGGCAACCAGGGGCAGACCCAGATCGTAGGCCAGTTCCACCATGGCCGCTTCCGAAGCCGCCTCGCCCTCGGGCAGCGCCCCGCCCTCGCCCGGATGGCGCTGCAATTCCACATACAGGCGCCCCGGATAGGCCCGCCCCAACCGCTCCAGCAAAGCCCGCGCTTTGGGCTGATGCCCCGCCAGCACCATCCGTCCCAAAGGCCCGTCCGCGCCACCGGTCAGGCAGATCAACCCCGCCGCATGCGCCTCCAGTTCAGCCAATGTCACCTGCGGCAACGTCCCCGCCTTGTCGATGTAGAGGCATGAGTTCAGCTTCATCAGGTTCAGATAACCCGCCTCGCTCTGCGCCAGCAGCACAATAGGGGCCGCAGACTTCGCCTTCTCCCCCGCCGAAGCCACCTCATAGGCAACCGAGACCTGACAGCCCACGATCGGCTGGACCCCCTCGCCCAGCGCGGTCACGGAGAACTCAAGCGCCGCGAACATGTTGTTGCTGTCGGTCACCGCCACGGCAGGCATGTCGGCCGCCTTGGCCAGCTTTATCAGTTTCTTGACCGGAACCGCCCCTTCCAGAAGGGAGTGTTCGGTGTGCACGCGCAGATGGATGAATCGAGGCTGGGTCATGACCCGACCCTACCCAACCCCCGCCCGATTGAAAACGTCCCGCAGCGCGCAATTTCCCGACATTGTCCGGCAAAGCCCGAAAGACCTTTCGCCCGCCCCGCAAAGGAAACGCTGGACACGCGCCGCCTTGTCCCGTTCAATCAGCTCAAAGCCTCGCCCCTTTCCGCCGCATCGGGGGGCAGACGCACAAGACTCACAGAACGCGGCAGGACAGATCATGGCTCAGGTTGCGTTTCTTCTGAACGGAACCCCCGTCCACCTGACAGACGTGGACCCAACCCAAACACTGCTGGATTACCTGCGTGAGACAGCCAACCTGAAAGGCACCAAAGAGGGTTGCTACGAGGGCGATTGCGGCGCCTGCACGGTCATGGTCACCGATGCCTCCGGTGCCAAGGCCCTGAATTCCTGCATCCTCTTCCTGCCGCAGCTGCAAGGGTCGGCCGTCCGCACGGTCGAGGGCTTGACCGGTCCGCAAGGCGAGCCCCATCCGGTCCAGACCGCCATGATCGGGCATCACGGCAGCCAATGCGGCTTCTGTACGCCCGGTTTCATCGTCTCGATGGCGACGGCGCACCTGAACGGCGACACCGACCACGACACCACCCTTGCCGGTAACCTCTGCCGCTGCACCGGCTACGCGCCCATCATCCGCGCCGCCCAAGCCGCCGAGCACGCAGCCATCCCCGCCTGGCTCTCCGCGCCTTTCATTCGGGCGGAAATATCCTCAGGGGATTCCAAGGGGGCGGAAA
>CANGHD010000051.1 GCA_947453525.1 Paracoccaceae bacterium
CAGATACTGGAATCGACGATCCGGCTGGGAACGCCCCTGCTGTTTGCCTGTCTGGCGGGCTTGTTTTCCGAGCGGGCCGGGGTGTTTGACATCGGGCTGGAGGGCAAGATGCTGGTGGCGGCGTTTGCGGCGGCCTCGGCGTCTTATGCAACCGGGAGTGTCTGGGTTGGGGTTGGGGCGGGGATTGTGGCGAGCCTGCTGTTTGCGGCGATTCATGGTCTGGCGAGCATCACCTTCCGGGGCAATCAGTTGATTTCGGGCGTGGCGATCAACTTTCTGGCTTCGGGGCTAACGGTGGTGCTGGGGACAAGCTGGTTTCATCTGGGGGGGCAGACGCCGCCACTGGTGGATGGGATGCGGTTTGACGATGCGCCGATCATCCATTTGCTCGGACTGCCGGCCAATCCGGTGGTGGAGTTGCTGTTCGGGCATTCGGTGCTGGTCTATGTCTCGTTGGCCGTCGTCCCGCTGACGTGGTGGGTTCTGTACCGGACGCGTTTTGGGCTGCGCCTGCGCGCGGTGGGGGAGAACCCGGCGGCTGTGGATACGGCGGGCGTTTCGGTGACCGGGCTGCGCTACGCAGCGGTGGGGATCACGGGCGTTCTGTGCGGGTTGGCGGGGGCTTACATGTCGATGGGGCTGTCGGCGGGGTTCCTGAAAGAGATGACGGCGGGGCGGGGGTATATCGCGCTGGCGGCGCTGATCTTCGCCAAGTGGCGGCCGTGGTATGCCTTGGCCGCTTGCATGTTGTTCGGTCTGCTGGATGCCGTGGCGATCCGGTTTCAGAACATCGACCTGGGGTTTGTCGTCATTCCGGTGCAGTTCACGCAGGCCCTGCCCTATATCCTGACGGTGATCATTCTGGCCGGATTTGTCGGCAAGGCGGTCCCGCCGAGGGCCGGAGGAGAGGCTTATGTCAAAGAGCGTTGAGATTATCCGGGAACGGGCTGGCGCCGAGCCGGTGCGGGTGGCGTTTATCCTCGGATCAGGCCTTGGACATCTGGCACAAGCGGTTGAGGGGGTGGCCATCCCCTACGCCGATTTGCCGGGATTTCCGCATGTGAGCGTCTCTGGGCACAACCCTTCGCTGCATGTGGGGATGCTGGAGGGGGTCCGGGTCGCGGTTCTGGGGGCGCGGGAGCATTACTACGAGAAGGGCAACCCCTCGGCGATGCGGGTGGCTTTGGAGACGATCAAGGCGCTGGGGGCGGAGACGCTGATTGCCACCAATGCGGCGGGGTCCTTGCGGCTGGATATCCGGCCGGGCGATCTGATGCTTCTGTCAGATCATATCAACTTCTCGGGCCTGAACCCGCTGATCGGCGAGCCGACGGATGCGCGGTTTGTGCCGATGACCGATGCGCATAACCCAGAGGTGCGGGCGGCGTTGAAGGCTGCGGCCTTGGCGGTGGACGTGGCTCTGCCGGAGGGGGTTTATGCCTGGTACTCGGGGCCGAGCTTCGAGACGCCTGCGGAGATCCGGGCGATCAAGATCCTCGGTGGCGATGCTGTTGGGATGTCGACGGTGCCGGAGGTGATCCTTGCGCGGTTTCTGGGGCTGAAGGTGGCGGCGATTTCCACCATCACCAACATGGCGGCGGGGCTGTCGGACGAGAAGATCAGCCACGAACATACCAAGGCGATGGCGCCTTTGGGGGCTGCCAAGCTGGAGCGGATCTTGCGGGAATACCTGCGCGGTCTGGCCTAGGGGCCGGACTTAAACCCGACCGGGTTATTCGTGATTTCCTCAAGGAATTGAGGGACATGGCGCTTTTTTGGTCGCGAGTTGACCTTGATTTTGCAGGTTGCGGGCAAAGCGGCGCGGAAGGATTTGACTTGGAGCAAAAACCCGCGCAAGCGTGAGGGAAACAGGCACCTCAACCGTCAAGCAGCTTTTCCAGGCACAATGCAGCTTTACCTTCCCATTGCCGAAGTCTCGGTGAACGTCTTTGTCCTTTTGGGGCTGGGCGGTCTGGTGGGCTTTCTGTCGGGGATGTTCGGCGTGGGCGGCGGGTTTCTGATCACGCCCTTGCTGATGCTGATCGGCGTGCCGCCGGCGGTGGCGGTGGCGACGGGGGCCAATCAGGTGGTGGCTTCGTCGATCTCTGGCGTGCTGGCGCAGTTCAAGCGGCGGGCGGTGGACATCAAGATGGGCGTCGTGCTGACGGTGGGCGGGCTTTTGGG
This sequence comes from Paracoccaceae bacterium, assembly GCA_947453525.1. GTDB lineage: Bacteria > Pseudomonadota > Alphaproteobacteria > Rhodobacterales > Rhodobacteraceae > Stagnihabitans. The sequence continues at coordinate 2,185 of CANGHD010000051.1, forward strand.
GTCAACCATCGGCGGCTTCGTGTTCGATCTGATGAACCGGCTGGGGCAGATCGACGTCTTCGTGCAGCTGTCCTATGTGCTGTTCCTTGGCCTGATTGGCGGGATGATGCTGGTGGAGAGCGTGCGGTCGCTGCTGCGGACCGGCAAGGCGGTGGTGCGGCGGGGCCATGTGCATACGCTGGTGCACCGGATGCCGTTCAAGATGAAGTTCCGCGCGTCGGGCCTTTATATCTCGGTCATTCCGCCTTTGATGGTGGGGGCGGCGGTGGGCTTTTTGTCGGCCATCATGGGGGTCGGCGGCGGGTTCATCATGGTGCCGGCGATGATCTACCTTTTGGGCATGCAGACCAAGGTCGTGGTGGGGACGAGCCTGTTCCAGATCACCTTTGTGACGGCCTATACGACGCTGGTTCATGCGGTCACCCATCATACGGTGGACATGATGCTGGCATTGCTGCTGATTCTGGGCGGCGTCATCGGGGCGCAGTTTGGGGCAAGGGTTGGCGTGCGGCTGAAGGCGGAGCAGTTGCGCATCCTGTTGTCTTTGCTGGTGCTGGCGGTGGCGGTGAAGATCGCGTTTGATCTGCTGCTGACGCCGTCCGAGTTGTATTCGATCACGCGGGTGGTGGGATGATCCGGGTTCTTCTGGCCCTGCTGCTGCTGGCGCTGCCTGTCAGGGCGGAAGAGATCGTGTCCGGCGTCAGTCAGTCTGGTGTGTCGATCACCACGAATTTCGATGGCACGGCGATTCTGGTCTATGGTGCCGCGATCCGCGACAGGCCGGCGCCGGATTGGCCGCTGTTGCAGGTGATCATCACGATCGAAGGCCCCTCTGCGCCCCTTGTGGTCCGCAAGAAAGAGCGGGTGGCGGGGATCTGGCTGAACCGGGGCGCGGTGCAGATCGCCTCGGCCCCGAGTTTTTATGCCGTGGCCACGACAGGGGATATCGGGGACATCCTGTCGCCCGAGGCGGATGCCAAGTATCACGTGACGATCCCGCAGACGATCAAGGCGGCGGAGGGCGCAGCCGGAGGATCGGCGGCGGATCAGGGCCAGTATGTCGCGGCCTTGCAGCGCATTCGGGCACAGTCCGGATCCTACCGGCTGGCGCAGGATTCGGTGCTGCTGCTGCGGCAGTCGCTGTTTCGCACCGACATCACTTTGCCGGCCAATCTGGTCGAGGGGGTCTACAAGGTGCGCATCTTCCTGACGCGGGGCGGCAATGTCGTCGACATGCAGGAAAGCCAGATCAATGTGGCCAAGGCAGGGCTGGAGCGGGCGCTGTACAACCTCGCCATGCAAAGCCCGCTGGTTTACGGGGTTCTGTCGCTGCTGATGGCGATGGTGGCGGGCTGGGGTGCTTCGGAATTGTTCAAGCGGGTGCGGTTCTAATTTGCACGGACCGAAGCGGGGGATTTCACATCCCCCGCACCCCCTGTGGGATATTTGTGCCAAGGTGAAACGGGGGGCCGGGGGGGTTATCTGGCGCGGGCGAGGATTTGCGGGAAGGCGCGGTTGAGGGTGACACCACGGGCGGCGTTCATCAGCATGAGGGCGGCCCAGAGGCCCTGATTGCCAAAGATCGGGACAAGGATGGCGAGCGCTGCGGCATAGATGCAGGCCACCACGATGGCGGCGTTGCGCATGATATGGGTCATCAAGGCGCCGATGAAGATGCCGTCGTAGATCCAGCAGGCGGTGCCGATCAGGGGGGCCGCGATGAGCCAGGGCAGGAGATGGAACGCCTCGGAGCGGACATCGGGGGCAGTGGTCATGAGATTGATCGCGAGATAGCCTCCGATGGCGAAGGCGATGGCCAGCAGCACCGCGCCGCCGTAGCCCCATTGCATGGACATCCGGGCGGCGCGTTGAAGGGCGGTGGGGTCTTTGGCGCCCATGGCTTGCCCGACAAGGCTTTCCGCGGCGAAGGCGAAGCCGTCGAGCGCAAAGGCCATGAGGGAGAGGAATTGCAGGAGGATGGCGTTGGCGGCCAGCGTGGTGTCCCCGAACCTTGCGCCGAGGAAGACGAAGGTGGTGAACGAGAGTTGCAGGATCACCGTGCGGATCAGGATGTCGCGGCTGGCGGAGAAGGTGCGGCGCAGCGCCTCGGGGTTGGTCAGGCGTTTGAGGGCGGCGCGGATCGGGGCGAGCGCCTCGCGGGCGAGGTAGAGGCCGAGCATGAGGCCGGTCAGTTCGGCGATGAGGCTGGCGGTGGCAACACCGGCGACGCCCCAGCCGAAGCCCAGGACAAAGACGAGGTCCAGCGCCATGTTCAGGCCGTTCTGCCAGAGTTGCAGGAGGAGGACGGCGCGGGTGCGTTCGGTGCCGACGAAGTAGCCGGTGAGGGAGTATAGGCCGATGGTGGCCGGAGCGGCCCAGATGCGGATGGAGAGGAAGGTGAGGGCCAGAGACTCCACCTGCGGGGAGGCGGGGGCGATCTGGACGGCTAGGGCGAAGAGCGGGCGGTGGAAGGCGATGAGGATCAGGCCGGCGATGGCGGCGATCAGCAAGGCGCGGAGCAGGGTGGCGGAGAGTTCGACGGCGTCTTGGGCGCCCTTGGCTTGGGCGGCGAGGCCGGAGGTGCTCATCCGCAGGAAGCCGAAGGCCCAGTAGAGCGTAGAGAGGATCGTCGCAGCAAGACCTACGGCACCGATCGGGGCCGCAAGGCCGAGGTGGCCGATGACGGCGGTGTCGACGGCGCCCAGCAGGGGGACGGTCGCGTTGGACAGGACGATGGGGATGGCGATCGTCAGGATGCGGCGGTGGGACAGCTGCATCAGGCTTCCGGCATCAGGAAATGCGCGGTCGCGGCGGCGAAGGGCTTGGCGTGGTTGTCTTGCCACGCCGCGATATGGACCGAAGCATAGCGGCGGCCGGACCTCGTGACGGTGGCGCGGGCATAGGCGTCGCGCGGCAGGCCGGAGCGCAGGTAATCCACCGTGAAGGTGATGGTTTTCGGCAGGGCGGGGAAGATTTCGGAGGCGGGGTCGATGCGGCCGGTCTCCATATCCTCCCACAGCGTCGTCCAGGCGAGGGTGATGATGGCGGTCACCTCAAGGAAGGCCGCCGTCGCTCCGCCGTGCAGGGCGGGGATCAGCGGGTTGCCGATCAGCGAGGGGTGGAAGGGCAGGATCGCGGTCAACTCATCGCCGCGCCGGTCGAAGCGCGCGCCAAGGAAGCCGATATAGGGCACGCCGGCGACAAGGCGGGCGAGAGCGGCTTCTCGGCGAAGTTTGATCACCTCGACGGGTTCGGGGGGGCGGCGGGTCATGACGCCACCGGCGGGCGTTCGAGGGTGAATGTGCCGGTGCCCATGGCGACGGGGCGGGATTCGTCGGCATCGGTGGCCACGACGCGGATGAAGGCGACCGAGCGGGTGACGTGGTGACACTCGGCCCGGGCGGTGATGGCTTGGCCGGGGGTCGCGGGGCGCATGTAGTCGATCCGCAGGTCCAGCGTGGCGGTGGAGGCCGGGGCGGAGGGGTGGCACATCACCGAGGCGCCCGAGGCCGTGTCCATCAGGGCGGAGATCGCGCCGCCGTGCAGGACGCCGGTCGAAGGGTCGCCCACAAGGCGCAGGTCGTAGGGCATGGTGATGGTGGCGCGACCCTCGCCCATATCGGTCACCTGCATCCCAAGGCTTTGCGCATGGGGCAAGGTTTGCATGAAGGCTTTCGCCAAGGCCAGTCTATCGGTGAGTTTGTCGGGCATGTTGCCTCCGCTTGCGCCATTTTCCCCTGCCGGCGGGCAAGCGCAAGGGGCGATCGTTGCACATCCCTGCGGTTGAATATAGGGGAGAGGGCAGGAGGCCAAAGGTGAATGAAACCCGGCTGAGCTTCAAAGAGATGTGCGCGCGGTTTGCCGTGACGCCCAGAACCCTGCGGTACTACGAATATATCGAACTTCTGGCGCCGGAACGCGTTGGTCGGCAGCGCTTTTACGGCCATCGCGAGGTGGCGCGGATGGTGCTGATCCTGCGCGGGCGGCGCTTTGACTTCAGCCTGGAGGAGATTCGCCAGTGGCTGGATATTTACGCGGCCAAAGGCACCAAGGCGCAGCTGGAGGCATGGTTGGTCATGGCCAATGAGCGGCTTGTTGCCTTGACGGCGAAGGCTGCGGATTTGGCCCATATCATCGAAGAGTTGCGCAACCTGCGACAAGTCGCTGCCGAAGAACTGAACAAGCTGAAGTAACGTTGACGTTGACGTCAAGGTTAGCTTGCCCTACCCAGTGCGGAGAACTCGGGCCATTCTGGCTTGGCCAAAACTGCACCCAACCCGAAGATAACATGATGACCGAGACATTTTCCATTCGCCAGATGTGTGATGACTTCGAGGTGACCCCTCGGACCCTGCGGTTTTATGAGCAGAAGGACTTGCTTGCCCCGCTGCGGCAGGGCACGCGGCGGCTTTACTCGCGGCGCGACCGGGCGCGGCTGACGCTGATCCTGCGCGGCAAGCGCTTCGGCTTCAGTCTGGAGGATATCCGGCAGTTGCTGGAGATGTATGACAGCGACGGCAGCGAAACCCAGGTGCTGCAGACCTATGCGCGGGCACAGGAGCGGTTGGCGCAGATGGAGACGCAGCGGGCCGAGATGGACGCGGCGATTGCCGACTTGCGGGCCGAGATTGCCAAAGGGGCGGCGGTGATCGCCACCTTCCGCCAGGCCGCGGAATAAAGGGGGGGCCATGTCCTACAAAGCGCCGCTGCAGGACTATGCCTTCTTGCTGCACAGGGTGATGCGGGTGCAGACCTTGGATATTCCGGGTTATGCCGATCTGGACGAAGGATTTACCGGGGCGGTTCTGGAGGAGGCGGGGAAACTCGCTACCGAGGTTCTGTCACCCTTGAACGCGGTGGGCGACCGCGAGGGTTGCGTGCTGGAGAATGGCGTGGTGCGCACGCCATCAGGGTTCAAGGCGGCGTTCGACCGTCTGCGGGCGGGTGGCTGGATGGCGCTGGACTGTGAGACGGAGTTTGGCGGGCAGGGCCTGCCCTGTCTGATGCATACCGTGGTCAACGAGTCCTTCGTTTCGGCGAATATGGCGCTGAACATGTATCAGGGCCTGACCCATGGCGCCTATTCCGCGCTGCGGGCGCATGGCACGGCGGAGCAGAAGGCCTATTATCTGCCCAAGTTGGCGTCCTGCGCATGGACCGGCACGATGAACCTGACCGAACCGCAATGCGGCACCGATCTGGGGCTGATCCGCACGCGCGCCGAACCAGACGGCGCGGCGTGGCGGATCACGGGAACGAAGATCTTCATCTCGGCCGGCGATCACGACATGGCCGAGAACATCGTGCATCTGGTGCTGGCCAAGGCGCCGGGCGGCGGCGAAGGCACGCGGGGCATCAGCCTGTTCGTGGTGCCCAAGCTGCTGCCGGACGGGTCGCGCAATGCGGTGAGCGTGGGCAAGCTGGAGGCCAAGATGGGCATCCACGGCTCTGCCACCTGCGTGATGCACTATGATGGGGCCAAGGCCTGGCTGGTGGGCGATCTGCACAAGGGCATGCGGGCCATGTTCACCATGATGAACGAGGCGCGGCTGGGTGTGGGTCTGCAGGGCTATGCGGTGGCCGAAGCGGCCTATCAGGCGGCTTCGGCCTATGCCCGGGAGAGGGTGCAGGGGCGTGCGGCGGAGGGCGCAGGCCCGGCGCAACCCTTGATCGCCCACCCCGACATCCGCCGCAGTCTGATGGATCAGAAAGCCTTCATCGAAGGGGCGCGGGCGCTCGCCTTCTGGGGCGCTGCGCTGATCGACCGGGGCCGTCATGGCGATGCGGGGGCGGAGGGGCTGGCGTCCTTGCTGATCCCGGTGATCAAGGGCTTCCTGACCGACAAGGGGTTCGAGGCCACCGTGCAAGCCCAGCAGATCTGGGGCGGGCATGGCTATATCGAGGACAACCCGGCCAGCCAGTTCGTCCGTGATGCGCGGATTGCCATGATCTACGAAGGTGCCAATGGCGTGCAGGCGCTTGACCTTGTCGGCCGCAAGCTGGCCTCTGACGGCGGGAAGGCGATCCGGACCTTCCTTGCGACGGTTCTGGCCGAGTGCCAGGCGCAGGATGGCGATCCGGTTCTGGAGCCTCTGGCCAAGCCCGTGAAACGGGCGGCGGGCCAGCTGCAGGAGGCCTTGGGCTATTTCATGTCGGTTGCGGGCACCTCACCCCATGACGCCCTCGCGGGATCGACCGATTTCCTGCATCTGATGGGACATGTGAGCCTTGGCCTGATGTGGCTGCGCATGGCAAGGGTGGCAGCCGCCGAGGCGGACACCAGCCCCTTCCTGCAGGCCAAGCTGGTCACGGCGCGGCACTACATGACCCGCCAGCTTCCGGCCTGCGCGCTGCATCTGGCCCGGATCCTCGCAGGCGGCGAAACCCTGATGGCGCTGGACGCCGAAGCCTTCTAGCCTGCGGTCAAACCACCGGGAGGATCCCATGCCCAAACGCTTCCGCCTGACCCGCCGCTTCCCCGTCGCCATGACGGAAGACGGCTATCGTCGCCTGAAACGCTTCTCGGCCGAAGCCGGGCTGGACGATGGCGAGGCGCTGTCCTTCCTGTTCGAACATTTCGACAGCGTGACCGATCTGGAAACCCTGACCCACCGCCTGCGCCTGTTCAATCTGGAACTGGAGGACCGCAAACGCTGACAAAGCCCCGGACCAGCACCGGACGGCTCGGGCGGGGAGATATTTGGAGCTGGGTGAAATGCAAGTGTTCCACCCTGCCCCGAGGCTCCGTTTTGGCTATCCGGCATGTCGAGGCAGGGCTTCACCCAGGGCGGTCATCGGCTTCCCAGCCTGTACCGCCGCACACGAATCGCAGATTTCGGTTAATTCCGGGTTAACTTCATTCAGGCTCAAATATCCTCCGGGGGTCCGGGGGTGGAAAACCCCCGGCTCCGGGCGGCGGACGCAAACTGAGGAGGCGCAGGATGAAACTGTATTGTTTTGGCGAAAGCGGCAATGCCTACAAGGTGGCGCTTCTGCTGACCTTGACCGGAACGGAGTGGGAGCTGGAATTCGTGCCCTTCTTCACCGGCGGCACCCGCACGCCGGAATTCCGCGCCATCAACCCGATGGGCGAGGTGCCGGTGCTGGTGGATGGCGAGATTACGCTCAGCCAGTCGGGCGTCATGCTGGAATATCTGGCCGAACTGTCCGGCCAATTCGCGGGCCGCGATGCGGGCGAGCGGCGCGAGGTGTTGCGCTGGCTGTTCTGGGACAATCACAAGCTGTCGGCCAATGCGGGCACGCTGCGGTTCCTCATGAACTTTCTGGCGCCCGACAAGCGACCCGAGGCGGTCTTCCCCTTCCTGCAGGGCCGCCTGAAAGCCGCCTACCGCGTTCTGGAGGATCATCTGGCCAGCCGCGACTGGATCGTCGGGGCCGGGCCGACCGTGGCGGACCTGTCCTGTTGCGGGTATCTGTACTACCCCGAGCCCTTCGGCTTTGACCGGGCGGACTGGCCCAACATCGATGCCTGGCTCGACCGCATCGCCGCCCTGCCCGGCTGGCGGCATCCCTATGATCTGATGCCGCGCGCTTTCCCATCCATCTGAGGTGACCCGATGACCGAGGCCTATATTTATGATGCGATCCGCTCGCCCCGCGGCAGGGGTCGAGCGGATGGCGGCCTGCACGAGGTGACGGCGCTGGCCTTGTCGGCGCAGGTGCTGGATGCGCTGGCGGCGCGCAACGGGATCAGCGGAGCGGTCATCGAGGACGTGATCTGGGGGAATGTCACCCAGATCGGCGAGCAGGGCGGTTGTCTGGCGCGCTCGGCCGTGCTGGCCTCGGGACTGGATGAGGCCATTCCGGGCCTGTCGATCAACCGCTTTTGCGCCAGTGGACTGGAGGCGGTCAATCTGGCCGCCCTTCAGGTGCAGGGCGGCGGCGGGCATGGCTATATCGCCGGCGGGGTCGAGATGATGGGGCGGGTGCCGATGGGCTCGGACGGGGCGGCGATCGCGGTCGACCCCTCGCTGGCGATGAAGACCTATTTCGTGCCGCAGGGCATTTCGGCGGATATCATCGCCACGCAATATGGCTTCACCCGCGATCAGGTGGATGCTCTGGCGGTGGAAAGCCAGCGGCGGGCGGCCTTGGCTTGGGCGGAGGGTCGGTTTGCGGGCTCCATCGTTCCGGTGCGCGACCGCAATGGACTGATGATCCTAGACCGCGATGAACATATGCGGCCTTCCACCGACATGCAGACACTCGGCGCGCTGAAGCCCGCGTTTGCCGAGATGGGCGAGATCATGCCCGGCTTCGACAAAGTGGCTCTGATGAAATACCCGCATCTGGAGCGGATCCGGCATGTTCACCATGCGGGAAACTCCAGCGGGATTGTCGACGGGGCGGCGGCGGTGCTGGTGGGGGATGCGGAGTTTGGTCAAAGGCTGGGCCTGCGGCCTCGCGCCCGGATCAGGGCCACGGCGCGGATCGGCACCGATCCGACCATCATGCTGACCGGACCTGTCCCGGTGACGCAGCGCATTCTGGCCCACGCGGGCCTTGCTGCGGGCGACATCGACCTGTTCGAGGTCAACGAGGCCTTCGCCGCCGTGGTTCTGCTGTTTCAGCAGGCCTTCGATCTGGATCCGGGCCGGGTCAATGTCAACGGCGGGTCCATCGCCATGGGGCATCCTTTGGGGGCGACGGGGGCGATCATTCTTGGTACACTGCTGGACGAGATGGAGCGACAGGACAAGGCACTTGGCCTTGCTACGCTGTGCGTCGCTTCCGGCATGGGGGCCGCGACGATCTTGGAACGGGTTTAGCGATGCCAGAGCGCGCCTTTCACGAGTTGGGAGACTTGTTGACAAAGGCGCTGCTACTCAAAAACTTCGGGTTGTATCGATCGGCTCTCACTCTCCCGGCGCGGTTCGCGCCCAAGGAGGGCAAAGCCGATGTACTGTCCGACGAGGCGGCGCTGCGCGCGGATTTTGACCTTTATGTCTCGATCATCAAGCTGCATGGCGTGACCGATATCTACCGGCAGTTTCTTGGCTGTGACCGGGTGGACGAAGGCTTGATGTCGGTGAATTGGATCACGCATGTGCTCGTGCGGGCGCGGCGTCTGGCCGACCCTTTCGCCACGCGGATGCTGGTGCGCCATGGCGAAGACGGCTGGCGGATTGCCGCGATCGAAAGCTCGGAAGGCCATTTGAACTGGACATTGGGGCAGGCTACGGTTTCGCCCGAGGGCAGGTTTGTACTGAGGACGGGAGAAGATTAGGTGCCGAAGCTTGATTTGACACGCGTGCCGGTGAAGACCGGTTCGATCTATCCGGAACCCTATGCCAGCATGATGGCAGGGCGATCCAGCTTGCGTCTGGGCGAGGCGGGCGGGTTGACGCAATTTGGCGCCAATCTGGTGACGCTGGAGCCGGGTGCGGTATCGAGCCTGCGCCACTGGCATCTGAACGAGGACGAGTTCGTCATGGTGATCGAGGGCGAATGCATCATGATGCAAGACGAGGGCGAGGTGCCAATGCGCGTCGGCGACTGCGCGGCGTTTCCGGCGGGGTCGACCGATGGGCATTGCTTTGTGAACCGCTCAGGCAAAGTGGCGAAGTTTCTGGTGGTGGGCACCAAGGCCAAGGCCGAGGTTGCGACCTATTCGGATGTCGACCTGCAAATCCACATCGGCGAAGGCAAAGCGCGCTTCACCTACAAGGATGGCACCGACTGGACGGGGCCGCGCTGATGCCGAAATTGCCGCCGCAACCGGTGCAACTGGCACGGGAGGTCCGGCATCCCGTGCTGGGCGGCGGTTTGGGCGACTACGCCTATCAATTGCTGTCGGACCCCGGCGGCCTGACCCAGTTCGGCGCCTTCATTGAAATCCTGCCGCCGGGGACGCGGTCTTCGTTCCGGCATTGGCATGAGGCCGAAGACGAGATGGTGCTGCTGCTGGAGGGCGAGGTCGTTCTGGTGGAGGACACCGAAACGCGGTTGCGGGCCGGGGATGTGGCCGTCTGGCCCGCCGGGCTTGCCGTGGGCCATTGCCTGCACAATCGCAGCGACGGAGAGGCGCGCTATCTGGTGGTTGGCATGCGGGGTCAGCGGGATGTGATCCATTATCCCGACCACGATCTTGTCACCCAGAAGGACGGCGCCACCCGCACCTACGTGCAGGTGCACGGAAGGGCGCGGTGATGGGTCCGATTGACATCCTGCAATCCTATCTTGACGAAGCGGCTGACGCGTTGCTTTCGGGCGACTGGGCGACCTACCTGGATGGCATCAGCTTGCCTTGGTTCATGATCAACCCCATCACCAGCACAGTCATCACCCAGGAAGCTGACTTGCGGGCGGAGTTTGATGCGTTCCATGCCAGACTGAAAGGGCACAGGGTCACCCACTACCTGAAGCTGGTCGATCATGCCTATTTTCTGGAAAAAGATCTGATTTCAGGGTATTATATGTCTCATATCCTTGTAGCCGGGCATCGGTTGATCCCGTCGTTCCGGTCATTGCTGGACTTGCGACGGGAGGGCGGCCGCTGGCGTGCCGCCGCGATGACCAATGACCTGAGCGCGAGCCAGTGGCCGCTGCCGCCTGCGGACCTGTCTGCGCAGGGGCAAGCGCAGACCGTTGCGGAAAGGCCCCAGCGATGACGGCCCTTCGCACCGATGCGGGTCCACGCTGATGCCCGGCCGCGCGCTTCTGCAGGCTTACCTTGACGAGATCGCCTCCGCCCTGCTGAACGACGACTGGGAGACCTACTGCAGGGGCATGTACCTGCCCGGCGCGGTGATCAGCCATGACGGATCAAAGATCATGGCGACCGAAGAGGACCTGCGGGCCGGGTTCGATGATTTCCGCCGGACCCTGCGCATCCACCGGGTGACGGACTATATAAGACTTGTCGAACAGGCCACGCGTCTGGACGAGAACCTGATCTCCGGCTCTTATATCAGCCATGTCATCTCGGGCGGGCAGCGGATTCTGGCGCCGTTCCGGTCGAACATGACGCTGCGGATGGTGGGCGGGCGCTGGTGCGCCGCCTCGGTCTGCAATGGTTTGGCCAACAACCGCTGGCCCTTGGCGCGCCTGCAACTGCCTCTTGACCCGGAAGGTCCGAAAGATGACTGATTTTCTGTATGGCATGGATGAAGACGGCGTGGCCACGATCACCTGGGATGTGCCGGGCCGATCGATGAACGTGATGTCGATGGCGGGTTTTGCCGAGCTGGAGGCGCTAATCGACCGGGCCTTGGGCGATGCGGGCGTGAAGGGCGTGATCCTGACCTCGGGCAAGAAAGATTTCGCCGGGGGGATGGATCTGAACGTCATTGCCCGGATGACCGAGGGCGGCGCGCAGGCAGTGTTCGACGGGATCATGGCAACCCATGCCCTGCTGCGCAAGATCGAGCGGGCGGGGATGGATGGCAAGACGCTGAAAGGCGGCAAACCCATCGTCTGCGCCATGCCGGGCACGGGGTTGGGGATCGGGTTTGAACTGCCGCTTGCCTGCCACCGGATCATCGCGGCCGACAACCCCAAGGCCAAGATCGGGTTGCCCGAGATTCAGGTGGGTATCTTTCCAGGTGCCGGCGGCACGACACGGCTGGTGCGCAAGTTGGGGGTGATGGTGGCAGCCCCCTTCCTGATGGAGGGCAAGCTGTGCGATCCGAAGGCAGCCAAGCTGGAGGGCTTGATTGACGAGGTTGTGCCGGCGGAGGCTTTGCTGACACGGGCAAAGGAATGGGTCTTGGCGGCGAAAGATGCCGACCTGGTCAAGCCTTGGGACCTCAAGGGTTACAAGATGCCCGGTGGCGGCCCTTACCATCCGGCGGGCTTCATGACCTTTGTTGGTGCCAATGCGATGATCATGGGGCGCACTCAAGGGGTCTACCCTGCCGCCAAGGCGCTGTTGCAGGCGGTCTATGAGGGGGCCTTGGTGCCCTTCGACGTGGCGTTGCGGGTCGAGGCGCGGGCCTTTACCGGGGTGCTTCTGGACCCGTCCTCCTCGGCGATGATCCGCAGTCTGTTCATAAACAAGGAGGCTTTGGACAAGGGGGCCCGTCGCCCTGCCCTGCCGGATCAGTCGGTGAAGCGGCTTGGGGTGATCGGCGCGGGGATGATGGGGGCGGGGATCGCCTATGTTGCAGCCAATGCCGGACTTGCGGTGGTGCTGGTGGATGCCACGCTGGAGGCTGCCGAGCGCGGCAAGGCGCATTCGGACGGCTTGCTGGAGACAGCCGTGCTGCGCCGCAAGGTGACGCTGGAGAAGAAGGCCGAGGTGCTGGGGCGGATCCTGGCGACGGCGGATTATGCGGCACTGGCGGGCTGCGATCTGGTGGTTGAGGCGGTGTTCGAGGATCCCAAGGTCAAGGCCGACGTGACGGCCCGGGTCGAGGCTGCGGTGGGGGCGGACTGCATCTTTGCCACCAACACCTCGACCCTGCCGATCTCGGGTCTGGCGCGCGCCTCGCTGCGGCCGGATCAGTATGTGGGCATCCATTTCTTCTCGCCGGTCGACAAGATGGCTTTGGTCGAGATCATCAAGGGCAAGGCGACGGGGGACCGTGCAGTGGCCAAGGCGCTGGATTTCGTGCGGGCGCTGAAGAAGACGCCGATCGTGGTGAACGATGCACGCTTTTTCTACGCCAACCGTTGCATCATTCCCTATATCAACGAGGGGCTGCGGATGGTGGCCGAAGGGGTGGAACCGGCGCTGATCGAAAACGCGGCGCGGCTGGTGGGCATGCCGGTCGGGCCGCTGCAACTGGTCGATGAAACTTCGATTGATCTGGGGGTGAAGATCGCCAGGGCGACAAAGGCGGCGATGGGGGACCTGTATCCGGACGAGGCGGTGGATGCGGTGCTGTTTGGCATGGCGGATCAGGGCCGGATCGGGCGCAAGGCCGGGGCCGGGTTCTATACCTATGATGCGGCGGGCAAGCGAGTCGGCCTGTGGCAGGGTCTGGCAGCGCACTGGCCCGTGGCCGGGGTCCAGCCCGATCTGGTGACCGTACAGCACCGCTTGCTGATGATCCAGGCGCTGGAGGCGGTGCGCGCGCTGGAAGAAGGGGTGCTGACCGACATTCGCGAGGGCGACGTGGGCGCCATCCTCGGCTGGGGCTTTGCGCCGTGGTCGGGCGGGCCGTTCAGCTGGCTGGACCGGATCGGTGCGGCGAAGGCCGTGGCGATCTGCGAAGGGCTGGCCACGTTCGGGCCGCGCTTTGCGGCACCGGACCTGCTGCGCGATCTGGCGGCACGGGGGGACGGGTTTTACACACGGTTCTCCGGCCTGAATACAGCGGCCTGATCGGCGGCGCGCAGGCCGATCCCGGCCTCTTCTGCCATCAGGGTCGCCACCAGATGCCGCGCGGCGGCAAGCGGTAAAACGGGATGCGACGGAGCCGTCAGCAAAAGGTGGATCAGATCGCGGTCGGGCGTATCCGTCCCTTCCGTTGCTGTGACAAGGCCCGGACCTGCCTGCACCAGACCGGGGCGCTGCAGCCGGATTTGCAGGATGGGCTCGGCCATGGCGGGGACATGCGGGGCGATGCCGCGCCACCCCTCAAGCGCCGCTGCGGGCACAAGGACCTGCGGCTCGCCGCAGAAGGGCAAGGCGTGGAGGGTCTGGACCAGAACCGGCTGGCCGGGTGGCAGCAGAACAGGTCCGTCATTGTCAAACGTGCCTGCGGGAAACAGGACGGCCCAAAGCGCGGCCCGGATCTCGGTCCTCAGGGTCACGATGGGCGACAGGCCGTGGTCGCGGGTGACAAGAAGATCGCCCCGGTCAAGGTCAGACATCGCCACCCAGCCGGTAGCGGTCAAGACCGGCGTGGCGGCATAGAGCCCGCAAGCGAGGCCAGAACGGCCCTTGATGGCGATACCCAATGTCAGATCGTGACGGCCCATGATCGGCGATCCCTTTTGTTCAGAATCAGGAAAGCCCTTGGCGGGGGCCAAGCTGCGGGCGGAATGTGGCGGGGCGGCGTCGATTGCCTAAAAGGCCGGGGGATCGAAGGCATAGCCGAAGCGGGCGATATCCTCGGCGCAAAGGGCGGCGATCAGGGCGGCGCTGGCATCGGGGTAATAGGGGCGCCAATCTCGCGCGCGCGCCGACGGGTTGGCGCGGGCCAGCGGCGTCAGACGAAAGCCCAGATGCGCCTCGAACGGGGCGAGGTCGGCGTCGAGATGCTCGATCCGGGCGAAAAGGTTGGCCCGCTCGGCCCCGAAGCGATCGCGCAGATAGGCGGCATAGGGCCAGAGGGCGAGGGCCGTGCGGGTTTGCGGGTGGCTGAGAAAGTCGGGGAAGCCATGGCTTTTGGCAAGGCCTACGGCGGGATGGGCGAAATGCTGGTCGCGCAGCCAGTGGTAATAGCTGACCGCCCGGTCCCAAGGGTTGCGCACGAGGGTCAGGGTGAAGAACGAGGCGATCTCGGCATCGCTGGCTAGCCCCGCGATGTCCGACAGGGTCGAGTGTTTCCAGAGCCGACCGCGCGTCTTGATCCCGGCGATCCGGCCCTTGCGCTGGCGCGCTTTCGGCGTGTCGCCGATCAAGATATCGTCAGCCATGGCTCGCGCCTCAAGCGCGAGGCTGAGCGCGGTGCCACCGGTCTTGGGGATATGCACAAAGATGAACCGGCGGCCGCGCGAGAGGATCATGCCTGGCCTCGCGTTGCGCCTGCGGAAGCCTCCGGCGGGGATATTTGGGCAAGAATGAAAGCGGAACGACAGATTTTCATATTGGTCCAGCGCCCCCCGCGCAGCGTCTTCGGCCGGTGCAGGGGGCGACAGGTGGCATGGCTCAGACCGGGTTGGGCAAGGGATGGCCGTCGAGATGGGCGAAGAGGTTGTCGACCGCCATCATGCCCATGGCGACACGCACCTCCAGCGCCGCTGTCCCGAGGTGCGGGAGCAGGGTGACGTTTTCCATCTGCATCAAAGCCGGGGCGACGCGGGGTTCGAATTCGTAGACATCAAGGCCGGCGGCGGCGATCTGGCGCGCCTGCAGGGCGGCGATCAGGGCAGTTTCGTCCACCACGTCGCCGCGGGCGACGTTGATCAGGATTGCGTCAGGGCGCATCTGCGCCAGTTCTGGCGTTGAGATGAGATGGTGGGTGGCCTTGCCGCCGGGCACGGCGATGACGACGATATCGGCTTGCAGCACTTCCGACAGGGGGAGTTGGGTGGCGGGCAGGCCGGGGTCGAGGGAGGAGCGGTTGTGGAAGATCACCTGCATGCCAAAACCGTAGTGGCAACGGCGGGCGATGGCGCGGCCGATGCGGCCCATGCCGACGATGCCGACGGTGCGGCCGGTGGCATGCATGCCCAGCATCTGGGTCGGGTGCCAGCCGGTCCACCGTCCGGCGCGCAACAGCCGCTCGCCTTCCCCGGCACGGCGGGCGGTCATCAGGATCAGGGTCAGGGCGATGTCGGCGGTGGCGTCCGTCACCGCGCCGGGGGTGTTGGTGACGAGGACTCCGGCGGCGCGGGCGGCTTCGACGTCAATGTGGTTGTAGCCGACGCCGAAGTTGGCGAGCAGCTTGGTGCGGGGCGTTGGGACGTCCGCGAAGACCTCGGCGCGGAAAAGGTCGCCCAGTGTGGGCAGAACCGCGTCGTAGTCGCGGAGCGCCGCGCGCAACGCGGGCGCGTCGAGAGGGGTAGGGTCGTTGCGGTAGGTGACATCGAAGCGGGTTTGGGCGCGGGCGACGACCGTGTCAGGCAGGCCGCGGGTGATGAGGAGTTTCAAAAGAGTTTACCTCCCAAGGGCACCTCTTGGCCGGGACCGATCAGAACGACCTCTCCTGCGGCGTCGGGCAGGCCGAGGACGAGGACCTCGGACAGGACCTTGCCGATTTGGCGCGGCGGGAAGTTGACGACCGCCAGCACCTGTCGCCCGATCAGGCCCTCGGCCGTGTAGTGGGCGGTGATCTGGGCGGAGGAACGTTTCTCACCCAGTTCGGGGCCGAAATCGACCCAGAGCTTGTAGGCGGGTTTGCGCGCCTCGGGGAAGGGTTCGGCGCGCGTGATGCGGCCCACGCGAATGTCGACCTTCTCGAAGTCGGCATAGGTGATCCTCGGGGTGATCATTTCCCCAACTCCCGTCCGCGCTCTGCGGCGGCATGGGCGGCGCGGGCCATAAGGGGGGGGAGACCGGTGGCAGGGTCCATCAGGTGGGCAAGTGCGGCCGCAGTGGTGCCGCCCGGGGAGGTGACGTTGATGCGCAGCTGCGCGGCGGGTTCGGGCGAGCGGTAGGCCAGTTCCCCCGCCCCGCAGACCGTTGCGCGTGCAAGTTTCATAGCAACCTCGGGCGAGAGGCCCAGAGCCACGCCGGCGGCGGCCATCGCCTCGATCAGGTGGAAGACATAGGCGGGGCCGGAGCCTGAGATCGCGGTGACCGCGTCGATCTGGTGTTCGCCGTCGAGTTCGATAACCTCGCCCACCGCGAGCATAAGGGCCTTGGCGAGCGGTAGGCCGGATTGACCGGCGACATTGGCGCAGATGCCCGTGATGCCGCGACCGACCATGGCGGGGGTGTTGGGCATCGTGCGCACGATGGGGGTTCTGTCACCCAAGGCGGCCTCAAACGCCGCAATCGAGGTGCCGGCGGCTATGGAGATGAAGAGGGTCGTTCCATTGCCCAAGGCCTGCAACGACGGAAGCGCTGCCCCCATCATCTGCGGTTTGACGGCCAGAAGGGCGACGGCAGGGGCCGAGGGGATACCTTCGTTCAGGTGCACGCCAGAGGCTTTCAGCCAATCTGTCGGATTGGGTTCGATCACCCAGACCGAGGAGGCAGGCACGCCTGCCGACAGCCAGCCGGTTAACAGCGCCGTGCCCATCTTGCCGCAGCCTAAGAGAACCAATCCCTCGCGGGAAACCTTGTCGAGCATCTTCGCCTCCGAACTTTCGGGGCTGAGGTTAGGCGCGACCGTAGGCCTCGGCAATGGCAACTTTCAACGCAGACTGCGGGCTGTGATCGGACCAAGCCACCAGCTGGAAGGCGGGATAGAAACGCTCACAGGCCAGAACCGCCGCAGAAATAAGATGGTCGATCTGTTCAGGTGCCGCGATCTGGCCACCGGTCAGCGCCAGCCCATAGCGCCAAACCATCAGCTTCTGATCCGCCCAATAGGTGAAAGCGCCGGTCCAGACCATATCATTGCAGCGGTTGAGAAGGTCGTAAAGCTGCAGGTGGCGGCCCTCGGGCGGCTCCATTTCAAAGGTGCAGATCAGGCGCAGGGTTTCATCCTGCGGCGACCAGGCCAGCGTCAGGGAATAGGTGCGCCACTGCCCCTCGACCGCCATCGCAATCTGATTGTCGGTGACGCGGTCAAACTCCCACGCATGATACTCGGCGAGGGTTTCGACCACATCAATCGGATGGAGGTCGTCTGACGTCATGAAATCTTCACTAAGCGACATGCCCGGCCTCACAATTGCGCCACCCTCGGGCCTGGACCCACTAGCGGCTGGGTGTCTGGCAAGGAACTGCGCTACCAGATGCAGCCCTTACTAGATATAGTGGAACCTTGGGGGAAGTCTGTAAAGCGAATTGTGCAGAAATCTTCTGTGGACAAGTATCGGATGGCACATCCAGGCCATCGGCGGCCAATGCTCGCCCCCGATTTGGCAATAGCGGAAAGCTGGAGTTACCGCACCCCAGCGACATCATTCGGCCATATTCACTTAGAGTTGACAGGTTATGGGCCAGCGCCAGATTTTAGACTGCTGCACTGTGGTATTTAAATACCGCCTCTCGGATGACCTGTGATTACGCCATTGCCCGATGAACTTCAAATTCGGCGATACAAGCCGGACGGACAATTTGCGTGGTATTTGGGATCATAGGGCCTCAAGTTCTGCGCTGACAATCAGCATAGGCGTAAACTCTTCAATCCGGCCATACAGTTCGGAACTGTCCCTGACACCCTTCGTTATATGTCAACCAAGGTTGCGACTTTCGACCCTCTCGATGTCATCGACGAGGCAAACCACAACGACGCGCTCTCACTTAGATTGGTGTGGACCGGAGTAGAACCCACTCGCAAACGGTCCGATTTCTCGCGTCGGTTCTGGTCGGCAACCCACCGGAATGTCGGCGGACGTGCGAGGCTGCCAAACCGCCATCCAATCTTCGCCTGCAATAAGTTGCGACAAAACCCACGTCGCTCTCCAGTTTCAAGCGATCAGAGGCTCCGGCTAACGGATGGCTCATAAGACCAAAAGGCCCGCCCTAAGGGCGGGCCTTTGATCTGCCGATAGCCTCAGATCAAGATTCGTAGTTGTCTTCCGCAGCAACGCGCGCTTTGTCGGCAGCGCCCTTGGCAGACGGATCGCGGTCAACGAACTCGATGATCGCCATCGGAGCCATGTCGCCATAACGGAAGCCAGCTTTCAGAACCCGGACATAACCGCCCTGACGTTCCTGATAGCGCGGCCCGAGGATGGCGAACAGGCGCTCGACATACTGGTCCTGCTTGAGTTGCGAGGCGGCTTGGCGACGGGCGTGCAGGTCGCCACGCTTGGCCAGCGTGATCAGCTTTTCGATGATCGGGCGCAGTTCTTTCGCCTTGGGCAAGGTGGTCTTGATCTGCTCATGCTCGATCAGCGAGCCGCACATGTTTGCGAACATCGCTTTGCGGTGTTCGTGCGTGCGGTTTAGGCGGCGATAGCCGGAGCCGTGGTTCATGGTGTTCTCCTAAAACCTTGTTTTGCTTTGTCTGGCAGGGGCTACGATTGCCCCCGCTCTCCTTGGGTCTTTCGACCGGATGTTCCCCGCACGGGCGGGCATTTTAGGCAGGATGGGCCGCCGGCCCAACCCTATTATAGATCTGGCCGTTGTCAGAATTGGTCTTCGAAGCGCTTGGCAAGGTCTTCGATGTTTTCCGGTGGCCAGTCTTCGACTTCCATGCCCAGATGAAGACCCATGCCCGACAGCACTTCCTTGATTTCGTTCAAGGACTTGCGGCCGAAGTTCGGGGTGCGCAGCATCTCGGCTTCGGTTTTCTGGATCAGATCGCCGATGTAGACGATATTGTCGTTCTTCAGGCAGTTGGCCGAACGGACCGACAGCTCCAGTTCGTCGACTTTCTTCAGAAGCAGCGGGTTGAATTCCAGGCCTGCATCCTCGACGCCCTTGCCAGCCGACTCGGGCTCCTCGAAGTTCACGAAGACCGCGAGTTGGTCTTGCAGGATGCGCGCGGCATAGGCCACGGCATCATCGGGGGTCAGCGAGCCGTCGGTTTCCACCTTCAGCGTCAGACGGTCATAGTCCAGCACCTGGCCCTCGCGGGTGGGCTGCACTTCATAGCTGACCTTCTTGACCGGCGAGAAGATCGCGTCGATCGGAATCAGGCCGATCGGCGCATCTTCCGGACGGTTCTTGTCGGCGGCGACATAGCCTTTGCCGGTGTTGACGGTCAGTTCCATGAACACGTCAGCACCATCGTCGAGGTGGCAGATCACGTGGTCGCGGTTCAGAATCTCGATACCCGAGGACTCGGAAATGTCACCAGCGGTGACAACGCCCGGACCCTTTGCGGAGATCGACAGGCGCTTCGGGCCTTCGACGTCCATCTTCAGGCGCACGCCCTTCAGGTTCAGCACGATGTCGGTCACGTCTTCCCGCACGCCAGCGACGCTGGAGAATTCGTGCAGGACGTTATCGATTTGCACAGAGGTGATCGCTGCCCCTTGCAGCGAGCCCAGCAGCACACGACGCAGCGCGTTGCCCAGCGTCAGGCCGAAGCCACGCTCCAGCGGTTCGGCGATCAAGGTCGCGTAGCGCTGCGCATCATTGCCGGCCTTGACAGCCAGTTGTTGCGGTTTAATCAGTTCCAGCCAGTTCTTGTGGATCATGCTTTCGCCTCCATACTTGCCCGCTGCCTATGGTCCGAATGACAGCAGACGCCCGAGGATCTTCATTCAAGTTCAAAC
>CANGHD010000052.1 GCA_947453525.1 Paracoccaceae bacterium
AAAGCCCCGACGACCACCCACGACGTGGTGATCCTCGGCTATGACGAACGCCTCCTGCGCCGCAAACGCCTTGTGACGGCGAAAGGCGAGGGTTTCCTCGTCGACCTCCCCAATGTCACCAACCTCGATGATCACTGGGGCTTCCTCCTCGAAGACGGCCGCGCCATCCAGGTCCTCCCCGCCAAGGAAGCCCTCCTGGAAATTACCGGCCCCGACCTCCCCCGCCTCGCCTGGCACATCGGCAACCGCCACACCCCCTGCCAGATCGAGGCCACCCGCCTCCTGATCCGCCGCGATCACGTGCTGGAGGCGATGCTCGCCCAACTTGGCGCGAAGGTCAGCTTCGTCACCGAGCCCTTCACCCCCGAAGGTGGCGCCTATGGCACAGGCCGCACGATGGGCCACGATCACGGGGGCCATAGCCACGGCCCAGACACAAACGAGACAACCGCGGCCGAACCCCATGCCCACAAAGAAACCTTCGGCTGGCACGACCACGGCGACGGCAAACTGCATTTCCATGCCCCAAAGCGCTGACCTTCCCCTGCTCAGCCTGATCCAATGGCTCTCCCCGGCCTTCCCGACCGGCGGCTACGCCTATTCCCATGGCCTCGAACAAGCCGCCGTCGACGCCACCCTGACCAATGCCGCCAGTCTGCATGCTTGGCTCGCCGACATCCTCACCCACGGCACCGGCCGTCAGGATGCCATCCTGCTTGCCATAGCCCTGCGGCCCCAGACTGACCTCGACGCCCTGACCGATCTCGCCCTCGCCCTCTCCTCCTCCGCCGAGCGCCATCAGGAAACCCTCGCCCAAGGCACGGCCCTCGCCCGAACCGTCGCGGCCGTGACCGGTCGCACCCTCAAACCGCGACCCCTCCCGGTGGCGCTCGGCGAAGCCGCAGCCCCGCTGAACCTGCCGCCCGGCCAAATCCTCGCCCTCTACCTGCACGCCTTCGCCTCCAACCTCGTGCAAGCCATGGTCCGCTTCGTCCCCTTGGGCCAGACCGAGGGGCAGGCGACCCTTGCCGCCCTTCACCCCATCATCACCCGCCTCGCCGACACCCTTTCCACCGCCACCGAAGACGACCTCTCCTCCTCCAGCTTCGGTGCCGAACTGGCCGCGATGCGCCACGAAACCCTGCAACCAAGGATCTTCAAGACATGAGCGCAAACGGCCCCCTCCGCGTCGGCATCGGCGGCCCCGTCGGCGCCGGCAAGACGACCCTGACCGAGCATCTCTGCCGGGCGCTGGCCCACCGCTGCTCGATGGCCGTCATCACCAATGACATCTACACGCGCGAGGATGCCGATTACCTCACCCGCGCCCAGGTCCTGCCCGCCGCCCGCATCCGCGGCGTGGAAACCGGCGGCTGCCCGCATACCGCCATCCGCGAAGACGCCAGCATCAACCTCGCCGCCGTGGCCGACCTGAACAAGAATTTCCCCGACCTCGACCTGATCCTCATCGAAAGCGGTGGCGACAACCTCGCCGCCACCTTCTCCCCCGAACTGGCCGACTTGAGCATCTATGTCATCGACACGGCCGCAGGGCAGGACATCCCGAGGAAACGCGGCCCGGGAGTCACCCGCTCCGATCTGCTCGTCGTCAACAAGACCGACCTCGCCCCCTACGTCGGCGTCGACCTCACCCAACTCGAAGCCGACACCAAGACCGCAAGGGGCCAGCGCCCCTACGTCATGGCCCGCATCCGTCAAGGCATTGGCATCGAAGACATCGTCGCCTTCCTGCAAAAAGAAGGCGGCCTGACCCTGAAGTCCGCCGCCGCCTGACCCTTTCACATTGGCTCAAATATCCCCGCCGGAGGCGCACGCCGCAACACGCGCGCCCGGCGCAGACCCATCGCACCCTCCCCCCTCGGGGGGAGGGCCGGGGAGGGGGTTTCCCGCCCGTAGGCCTCAGGCTTCGTCCGGCAGAACCCGCACCGCGCCCGTGTCGGCCGAAGACGCAAACAGCGCGTAAGCCTTCAAGGCCAGCGACACTTTGCGAGAGCGTGCCTTGGCGGGCTTCCACCCCGCCGCATCCTGCGCCGCCCGCCGTGCGGCAAGCTCCGCATCCGACACCCGCAGGGAAATCGAGCGATTGGGGATGTCGATATCGACCATATCGCCCTCGACCACCAAACCAATCACCCCACCCGCCGCCGCTTCCGGGCTGACATGCCCAATGGACAGACCTGATGTCCCGCCCGAGAAGCGCCCGTCCGTCACCAAGGCACAAGCCTTCCCAAGCCCCATGCTCTTGAGGTAGCTCGTCGGATACAGCATTTCCTGCATCCCCGGCCCGCCTTTCGGCCCCTCGTACCGGATCACCAGCACATCGCCCGGTGCAATCTCTTTCGCCAGAATCGCATTCACGGCGGCGTTCTGCGACTCGAACACCCGCGCCGGACCCGAGAAGACCAGAATGCTCTCATCCACCCCCGCCGTCTTCACGATGCAGCCATCTGCCGCCAGATTGCCCGTCAGCACCGCCAATCCGCCGTCTTTCGAGAACGGCGTCTCTGCCGAGCGGATCACCCCATGTTCGCGGTCCAGATCCAGCGTGTCGAACCGGCCCGTCGCCAAGAAGGCCTGCGTCGTGCGCACGCCACCGGGGGCCGCCCGGAAGAACTCGCGCACCGACTCCTGATTGGTCCGGCTGATGTCCCACTGATCCACCGCCGCCCCGATGGAGCGGGAATGGATCGTCGGCACTTCGCGGTTCAACAACCCTGCGCCGTCCAACTGGCCCAGAATGGCCATGATGCCACCGGCGCGGTGAACGTCCTCCATGTGAACGTCCTGCTTGGCGGGTGCCACCTTGCACAAGACCGGCACCCGGCGCGAGATGGCGTCGATGTCGGCCATCTTGAAATCCACCTCACCCTCATGGGCAATGGCCAGAATGTGCAGCACCGTGTTGGTCGACCCGCCCATCGCCACATCCAGCGCCATCGCATTCTCGAAGGCCTGCTTGGTCGCGATGTTGCGCGGCAGGACCGAGTAGTCGTCCTGTTCATAGTGCCGCTTGGTGATGTCGACGATCAGATGCCCCGCCTCTACAAACAGCCGCTTGCGGTCGGCGTGGGTTGCCAAAGTTGACCCATTCCCCGGCAGCGAAAGCCCCAAAGCCTCGGTCAGGCAGTTCATCGAATTGGCGGTGAACATGCCCGAGCATGACCCGCAGGTCGGGCAGGACGCCTTTTCGATCTCATCGACTTCTTCGTCGGTGAACGAGGCATCGGCGGCCGACACCATCGCATCGACCAGATCCAGCGCCACTTCCTTGCCCTTGACCACGACTTTGCCGGCCTCCATCGGCCCGCCCGAGACGAAGACGACCGGAATGTTCAGCCGCATCGCCGCCATCAGCATGCCGGGGGTGATCTTGTCGCAGTTTGAGATACAGACCATCGCATCGGCGCAATGGGCGTTGACCATGTATTCCACCGAATCCGCGATCAACTCGCGCGACGGCAGCGAATACAGCATCCCGTCATGGCCCATCGCAATCCCGTCATCGACGGCAATCGTGTTGAACTCTTTCGCCACACCGCCCGCCGCCTCGACCTCGCGCGCCACCAACTGACCGAGGTCTTTCAGGTGAACATGCCCCGGCACGAACTGGGTGAAGCTGTTGACGATGGCAATGATCGGCTTGCCGAAGTCACCGTCCTTCATGCCGGTCGCCCGCCAAAGGCCACGGGCGCCGGCCATATTGCGGCCATGGGTCGTTGTGCGGGAACGATAGACGGGCATGAGAGACTCCTGTCAGAAAGCCAGCCCCGGATGGAGAGACGACGAAGGGCTGTTACGCCACCTGACATGGCGCGAAGCCCGCGATCAATCAAGAGTGGTTTTGCATCGAAAGGCCCCCGAAAAGCCTAGCCCTGGCCGTCTTCCAGATCTTTCGGCCCGATCCGGTCCAGAACGGCAATCATCCAGCCCAGCGTGTCGGCCTCGCCCTCGCTCAGTCGGCCGCTCTGGCTCAGGCCAAGGGCCAGCGCACGAAACTCGCGCCAGCGCGTATGAAAATCGGCCACGTCGCGCACTCTTGCCGCGGGCTTAGTCTGGGCATCGGGACGCGGATCGCCTTCGGAAGCGTCAATCATGATGAACCCCATCGGAAAAACTGCGCCTTTGCAAACAGAAACGATATTGCCCTTGATGCCGCAGGCTGCAACCAAGGGTAAAGTGTTATGGCGTAACGCTTGTGTTAAAAAATCGTCAAAGGGGTTTGTGGCAATCGGTTCTTCCGTTACGTTGCTTTAATCTTACGCCACAAGGATCTTACGCCACAAGGATCGGCCGTGACAAAGCTTTTGCAGATCAACCTCTTCGGCGCATGTATTGTGCGCTCGTCTCAGCCCGGCGGGTATGAGATCAAAGGGGCCAAGCATCGCGCCCTGATCGCATTGCTTGCCACCGCCCCCTTTGGCCGCCGCACCCGCAGCTATTTGCAGAACTTGCTGTGGGGCACCTCGTGCCACGATGGCGGGCGGCAAAGCCTGCGCACGGCGCTGTCGATGATAAAGGGCTTTCTCGGGCCGGATTTCGATGGGCTGCTGAAGGTCAACAACACCGAGATCGCCCTCGATCTGACGAAAGTCGATTTCATCGGCGCCGCGGGCGGGGGGGAGTTTCTCGAAGGCATCGACATCCGCGACGATGACTTCAACGACTGGCTGCAAGGTGTCCGCCAGGCCCCTGAACAGTTCTTCGCACTTCTGACCGGGGTGCCCTCGGCGTCCGTGGAACCGCGCATCATGCCTTCGATCTGCATCCTGCCGTTCCGGCTGGTCGTGGGCGAAGAGGTGCATTCGGTTCTGGGCGACTGGCTGGCCGAAGAAATCTGCCGCTCCCTCTCGCGCAGCCATCTGCTCAGCGTCATCTCGCATCTCTCCGCCCGCGAGATTGGCGGCCAGCGGATTGACCTTAGCCGTGTCAAGCGGGTTCTGAACGTCGACTACTGCGTGACGGGCAGTTTGCGAGTGTCTGGCAACAAGGTTGTGCTGGATGCCGACTGTCTGGACGTGACCAGCGGGCGCATCCTGTGGACGCGGCAATTCACCGGTGATCTGGGCGAGTTTCTGATGGCCGATAGCGCGCCCGTGTCGGACATCGTGCGCACGATCGGACGCACCATCAGCGCCGATGCCCTGGCCCATGCGCAAGGCCGCAGCCTGTCGGCCCTTGCCGATCATCAATTGCTGATCGCCGGCATCGGCATGATGCACCAGTTGAAGCTGTCGAACTTCGCCCGCTCACGCGATCTGATCGAAGAGGTGATCCGCCGCGCCCCCCGCGTGCCCGAGGCCCATGCCTGGCTGGCCGAGTGGTATGTCCTGTCGGTCTTCAACGGCTGGTCCGACAACAGCCTGCGTGATACCGGCGTGGCCCTCGATTGCACCGCGCGGGCCTTGGATATCGACCCCAACAACACCTTCGCGCTGACGATCGACGGCGTCGTGAACAACAACCTTCTGATGCGGCTGGACAAGGCGAGCGAGCGGTTTGATGCGGCACTCGACCTCAACCCCAACGAAAGCATGGCCTGGCTGTTGTCCGGCGTGCTCTCGGCCTACCGGGATGACGGCAAGGATGCCGTGCGGCGCACCGAAATGGCGCTGCGCCTGTCGCCAGTCGACCCCTTCGGCTATTTCTTCGACAGCCTTGCCTCCACTGCCTATCTTGCGGCCGGGGACTGGGCCCATGCACTGGCGCTGGCAGACCGCTCGATGAGCAAGAATGACCGCCATGTCTCGACCCTGCGCGCCCGGCTTTGCGCGCTGCATTTCCTTGGGCGCGGCGACGAGGCGAAGGCGGTGGCGTCCGACCTCAAACGCCGCCAGCCGGAATTTACCGTCGCATCCTATCGCCGCAATCATCCGGCTGCGGATTTCAGGATCGGCCAAAACATGGTTGCGGCCCTTTCGGCAGCCGGAATTACATAGGGAGATCCAAATGGCGGTTCTGGGGACGTTGCACGGCATACATGGTATACATGGAATCCATGGCATTCACGGCATTCACGGCATCCATGGCATTCACGGGATCCATGGGATTCACGGCATCGGCGGGTCGGCAGAGGGTGATGTTTCGGGGCTGCAGACCTCGGCGCAGGCGCTGCTGCATGTGGCAGGGCTTGACCCCCTTCCCGCTGCGGGGATCGAGGGGCTGACGCCCGGCTCCTCCGCCAACATGAAGCGCTGGTCGCCGGATGTGCGCTCGCTTCTGCTGCAAGGCGCTGTGAACCGGCATGTCGGCCACGCTTGGGATGATGGCGTCAGCTTCGTCAGCCTGACGTGGAACGGCACCACCGTCGCCACGCTGAAGCCGCCGGTGGCCGCGACCCTGGCCAGGCAATGCGACTGGGTGCGCTACTATGCCGACCAGCGCAGCGACCGCGGCAATGAGATCCTGTCACAACTGGGCGCGTTCTCGGCCTATTTCGCGGTGTTCCTTGGCCTGACCGACGGGCGCAACCCCAAAACCTTCGAGCTTCTGGACGCGGTGCAAACCATCGCCGGTCAGATCACCATGCTGCCCAAGCATCTTTTCGCGGTGCGCCGCCCTGCGGAACTCGACGCGCGGATCACGCCGTTCATTGCCACGCCTGCCCACGGCGCCTTCCCCTCGGCCCATGCCACGCAAGCCATCGCCATGGCCCGCGTGCTGGAGGCGCTGATCCGCTCGACCCCGGCCCATTTCGGCGATCTCGAAAAGCGGGTCGACCTGTGCTACCGGCAAGCCCACCGCATCGCCGTGAACCGCACCGTGGCGGGGGTGCACTATCCGATGGATTCCGCCGCAGGCTCGCGGCTGGGCCTGCTGATGGGCAACATTCTGGTCGCCGCCATGAATGGCGGCGGTACAGTGCACGCACTTGCCGAATATGACCCGGACACCACCCCCGAGGCCGATTTCCGCTATGAAGACGCCGCAGCCCTGCGCGCGCCCACTGCGGGGCCCGAGGTGTCAGTGGCCGCCGATCCGCTGCTGACGTGGCTATGGACCGAGGCCAAGGCCGAATTCGCCCTCCACGCGCCGGCGGTGTAAGCCATGAACATGGGCGACGATCCGCTTGGGCCCTACGAGCGCTGGATGTTCGGGCCGGGCAAGGCCTATGATCTGCCGGGCCTGCGGATGGACGCCGCTCCGGCACTGTCCTGCGTGGCGGAGTTTGCCAATCCCGTCGTCCATCCGGCTGCCTCGTTGGCGGCGCTGTTGACGGCGGATGCCCTGACCATGACCCAGCGCCTGCCGACCCTCTGGGCCGGTGCGGCGCAGCGGTTCGTGCCGCTGCTCTTGTGCCCCGAGAGCCCCACGGCACTTGCGGCGCATGACCCGGGGCGGCTTGCCACGCTTCTGGCGGGCCTGGCCGGGGGCGGCACCCGGCACCTGCGGCTGAACTTCCCCGTGCGGTCCGAAACCATCGACGCGGTCTTTCCCTTGGCCCAACCCGTCCAGCCCGCCGCCCCCGGCACGGACCCGGACCGCCCCCTGATCATCACGGCCGTGATCGACCACGGCATCGCCTTCGCCCATCAGGCCCTGCGCGCAGGCGGTGCCACGCGGCTGGACTACTGCTGGTCGCAATCCGCCCCCACCGACGGCAGCGGAGCCGTCCTCTTCGGTCGCGAATTCACCCGCTCCGGGATCGAGGCCCAGCGGACCGCCCACGCCGGTGACGAAGACGCCATCTACCGGGCCGCGGGCCTTCTGGGCGGACCTGGCCTGCCGCCCATGCCACTCGCCCGCGCCCATTCGCATGGCGCGCATGTTCTGGGCACGGCGGCAGCGGTCCCGGTCGAGGACGCAGCACAGGTGCGTCTCATCGCGGTGGACCTGCCCGCCACCTCGCTCTGGGACACCTCGGGCTTTGGCACGGACATGTTCCTGCTGGCGGCGGTCCATTACATCTTCGATCGGGCCGACAAGATCGCGGCCGCCCACGGCCGCGGGCCGCTGCCCCTTGTCATCAACATCTCGATGGGCTGGTCCGGCGGCCCGCATGACGGCTCGGGTCTGCTGGAGGCCGCCTTGGCCGATCTCATCACCGCCCGCCGCGCCCAGGCCGCCACGGCGCTGGTCCTGCCGTCGGGCAATATGTTTCAGGACATGCTGTCGGCGACCTTTCAGGACAGCCATTTCGCGGCCACCCCGGATGGCAAGGCGCAGGCCAGTCTGGTCTGGTTCGTCCAGCCGCATGACATGACCTCGACCTTTGCCGAGCTTTGGCTGGCACCCGGGGCTGATCCGGCGGGCATGACCTTCAGCCTGACCGCCCCGGACGGCACCGTCACCGCCATCGGCCCCGGTGCGGGCCATGCCGATGTGACGGTGACCGGCAAGACCGTGGGCCAGATCACGCTGGACCGCCACCGGGGTCAGCGGTGGCGCGTGACGATCTGCCTTGCGCCCACCGCACCCAAGGCGCCGGCCCCCGCGCCTCATGGCGCGGCCCCGGCAGGCCATTGGCGCATCACGGTGCGCCGCAACGCCACCCAAAGCGGCCCGATCTCCCTGCGGGTTCAGCGCGACGCCGACCACGAACAGGGCCACACCGGCGGCCGCCAGTCGTGGCTGCTTGACCCCGCCTATCACCGCTATGACAGTGACGGCGCCCTGGCGCAGGTCGATCCATCGGAAACGATCGTGCATCGTCTGGACGGGCTGAACGGATTGGCGACCAACGCGGTGTCGCTGAATATCGCAGGCCATGTGGCAAGCCTTGGCCAAGCCGCGCGCTATTCCAGCGCGGGCCCCTTGGGCGGGCGCGGCGTGCATGCTGCGGCGGCCACCGACCGGTCGCCGGCCCTGACCGGCATCCTGTCGACGGGCACCCGCACCGGCAGCGTCGTGGCCCTGCAAGGCACCTCCTCCGCCGCGCCGCAGATCGCCCGCGAACTGGCGCTGGCCTTCCTGTACGCCCCGCCTTCCGCTGGCCCCACACCGGACAATTACCGTTCCGCGCTGGCGCTGCGACCCGGCGTGGTGCCCGTATACGGCGCCGGCCCCGGCCCGACCGAACGCGCCCGGCTCGGAACCCTGCGCCTGACCCTGCCAGACCTGACCTGACCGAATTGCCTTTTGACCCCTGCCTGAAAATCGCTACTGTGGCCCATCCCGGCGGCGTTTGCGGCGGCGGAGGAGGCAACCATGACGACACGACCCCTGCGCGATCACGAGGCCGCCGTGGCGGCTGCGCTGGCCAAAGGTGGCGCGGCGCGGTCCCTGATTATCGCCTCATGGAAACGCTCGGCCGATGTTCACGGGCTTGACCCCTCGCACCGCACCCGGCGTGACAGGCTGACCGAAGCCGAACTGCGTGCCCTCCTCGACCGCCTTGGCCCCCTGGTTCAGGCGGCTGGTCCGACGCTCGACCGCCTCTTCCAATCGGTGGGCTCTCTGGGCGGCTGCGTCATCCTCGCGAGTGACGAGGGCATTCCCGTCGACCGTCGCGGCCGCTCCGCCCATGACCGCGAGTTTCAGGAAAACGGCCTCTGGACTGGCACGATCTGGTCCGAGGCGGCGGCCGGCACCAACGGCATCGGCACCTGTCTGGCCGAAGGCCGCGCCGTGACGATCCACCGCGACCAGCATTTCCTGACAGCCAACATCGGCCTCTCCTGCTCCTCGGCCCCGGTCCACGATGCCGAAGGCAAGCTGATCGCCGTGCTTGACGTCTCGACCGCTGGCACCGCCACCAGCGAGGCCCTGTCCGGTCTGATCTCAAACGCGGTGGGCGACGCCGTGCGCAGGATTGAAAGCGACCTGTTCCACGCCGCCTTTCCAAAAGCGCGTCTGATGATGGCGCCGGGCGTGGACCGCGCGCATGGCGCGCTTCTGGCCGTGGACGGCGATGAACTGGTCATCGGCGCCACCCGCGCGGCCCGGCTGCACTTCGGCCTGAAAGGCAATCTCGCCCGCAAGCCCATCCCCGCCGCCGACCTGCTGGGTCTCGAGACCCCCTCGACCCTTCAGGAGGGCGAGCGCGCAGTGATGGCCCGCGCTCTTGCCCGCGCCGGTGGCAATGCCTCGGCCGCCGCGCGTGCCTTGGGCATTTCCCGCGCGACGTTCCACCGCAAGCTGGGTCCATAAACGTGTCGGTAACCCTTTCGCGCTAAGCCTTGACCATCGGGTCAGGAGGCGCGGGATGCAAAGATCATGGGCAAGGCTGGGCGGGCTGATCCGGCTGTCTTTTCGGGCAAGGTTAACTCTGGCCTTCGGCGTTCTGCTGGCCCTCCTCGTTTGCATCGCGCTTTCGGCCGTGGCCGCCCTGACCCAAGGCCACCGTGATGCAAGGCGGCTGCTGGATCAGACGGCCTACAAGCTTTGGCTGGCAAGCGACATCAAGGCCCAGATCCTGCTGCAAGGCGCTCTGGTGTCGCGCTATCTCAGCGCCACATCTGACGCGGAAATGGCTCAGATCGCCGCCCTGATCGACCCTGCCGCAGCCGAATTTGACCGCCAGCTTGCGCTGTTGTCCCAGATCTCCTCCGGCCCTGCGGCCGACCTTCTGGCCCGTCTCGCCGCCCTGTCGCGGCACGGGGCCGATCTGCGCGTCCAGGCGCTGGACCTGTCCCGGCAGAATTCCAACGGCCGCGCGGCCATTCTGTCGACCAACGAAATGCCCGGCGTCCGCGCCCGGGTGCTGACGGCACTGGATGCCCTCGCAGCCCAAGACCCGCGTTCCGCCGTTCAACTGGCCGCGACCGGCATCGCAGCAGACACCAACGGCATCGCCGCAGACCAGAAGAACGCGCTCCTCACCCCTGAAGCCGGCTTCATCCTCCGCCATATGGCGGCGGCCGAACAGGGCCGCGCCCAGATCGCCCGGCATCTGGCGCAGCTTCATCTGCTTCTGCCGGACCCGGCGCAAACCGCCCGCCTTGATGAGGCGATGCGGGCTTTCGCGGCCCTCGATGCGCGGATCGAGGCGCTGATCCGTGCCAACACCAACACCCATGCCGCCGACCTGCAGCGCGGCGGGCTGGCCGATGTGCAGGCGCAGATGCTGGACTTGGTCGCCGGGATGTCCGGTCTGGCCCAGACCGAACTGGCCCATGCCGCCGATCAGGCCGTCGGCGATGTCGCCAGTGCCCGGCTGGCCCTGATCCTGATGACCGACGGGGCTTTGGCTTTGGGTATCCTGATGGCGCTGGCGCTGCGTTCCGGGCTCGGGCAGGGTCTGGAAGAGGTCGCCACAGCGGCGGAACGGCTGGCCGAAGGCACGGAAGACGGGGCTTTGGAGCTGAACCTTTCGCGCATCCGCGGCGGGACCGCCGGACGGATTGGCGTTGCCCTGTCCCGGCTCGCAGCGGTGCAGCGCGACATCGTCGAGCTTGCGCAGCGCATCGCGTCCGAGGATCTGTCCGCCCGTAGGCTGCGGCGCTGCGAGGGTGACGCGCTGGGTCTGGCCTTGGAAACCATGGTTCTGGCGCTGGCCGACGCGGCAGCGGACCGGACCCGCTCGCATGTCGAGGCGCGGGCCCTGGCCTCGC
Organism: Paracoccaceae bacterium; assembly: GCA_947453525.1. GTDB lineage: Bacteria > Pseudomonadota > Alphaproteobacteria > Rhodobacterales > Rhodobacteraceae > Stagnihabitans. The sequence continues at coordinate 11,511 of CANGHD010000052.1, forward strand.
GCCTCCATGCCGCCGTGGCAGCGGCCAAAGTCGATGCCGATCAGGTCGTTGAAGGGGGCATGACCGTGACGGCGGCGCTCGACCGTCTTGCCGAGGTGGCCGCGCAGCCCGAAACGGTGCCGGTGCAGGCCTCCGATCTGTTGCAGCATCTGCGGCACGACAGCCAGACCGCCCAGAGTGTCCTGCGCACGGCGCTTCAGGACCTGCGCCCGGTCCTACGCCCCGCAGCGCAACTGCGGTCCTTTGCGCAGAAGGCGGATGTCCTGTCGACATCCGCGGCGGTCGAGGCGACACGCGCCGGGGTGCACGGCCTGGAATTCGCCATCGTCGCCGCAGAACTGCGCCATCTGGCCGATCGCAGCCTGAACGCCGCCCAAGCCAGCGCCGCGCAGGTCGAGGCGCTGACCGCCAGTTTGCGTCAGGTCCTGACCCACATCGAGGCGCTGCCGGCGGGGGTGGAGCGTGCCTGGACCGAGATGGCGCAAGCCCTTCGGGTCGCACGGCCCGGCCTCCCGCTGGCGGCCGACTGCGCCCAAGCCCTGCGCCACCAAGGCCTGACCCGTCTGCGCAGTCTCACCGCGCTGGCGCAGGCAGAGGCCAGGGCCGCAGAACTTCTGGCCTTGTTGCCGTCGATGACTGGGGACACCGCGGCGCAAACTCCACCCAAGACCCGTCCCGAAGCGGATCCGCCCGAAGACACAAGGGTCTTCACGTCGCGCCGTCCTCAATCTGGCCTCTCTGATCCAGGTGCCCCGGCCGCAGCCAAGGTGCTGGCCTTCTCCTCCCGGACCCGACCGGCCGCAGTCTGGCTGTGAGCCAGCCGGGCTCGCGGCCTGCTGCCATGCCGGATTGCCGACCAAAGCGGGTCAGATGGATGCTCGCCCGGCCTGCCGCCTTCTCCACAAGGCGGGAAAGCCGCATCCTGCGGCCCTTTCCTCACGCGCCCGCGTTCAGATCAGCCCTGCGTCCGCAAGGCTGAAGACCGCAATGACCGGAAAGATCCCGCCGGTCCCGCCATCTCCCCCGACGATGGCCGGAGCGGCGAGCGTGGAGCCTACGGTCACAGCATTCGTCCCCGACCCGGCTGGGCCAACGCGCCGCGCACTGGCGCCCTGCATATCGGCGATGATCCACGCGACCTGCCTGTTGGACAGGCCGAGTGCCTCGACCCCCACGGCGGCCCGATAGAGGGCAATGGCGGAAAGGGACAGGCCGGTCAGAAACAGCCTGCAGGCAAAGGATATTGGACTGCTCTTCCTGCGCAATGGCGGCAAGGGACGGGCCGATCAGAAACGGGCAGGCCGAAAGCGCGGCCATCGCCGAAGACGACTTCAGACGCCGGGACCTTCTCCTTGGCCCGGCAGAGCGGGGAAACCGAAATTCCGGCGAGCTTCGCCCCCCGGCGGTCCGCCCGCAAACCAGCCCCCTTTCCGCGCCACGAAGGCTGCGGAACAAGGCGTTACAGGATCACATCCGCATGGACGAGGTGCTTGCCGACGTCGATCGAGAAATCGGCGATTCCGTCGCTATCTATATCGCCGTAAAGACAGCCCTTGATCAGCCACAGCGCCCCCGGTCCCGCCGGACCATTGGCCCAGGCGAAGGCCTGATCTCCGGCGATCAGCGTGTTGGCGTCCATCGCTGACAGATCGACATGGTCCACCCCGGTCTGGAAGCTTTTGATCTGGTCGCGCGCCGACTGCAGGCTGTCGGAGGCCAGACCGAAGACGAAGGTATCCGCCCCGGCATCCCCCTTCATCTTGTCGCGCCCGGCACCGCCCGCAATGACGTCATCTCCGGTCCCGCCGCTGATCGTGTCGTTGCCATCGCCGCCATAGATCCGGTCGGCACCGCCCTGACCGTCCAGCTTGTCCTTGCCCGCCAGCCCGGTGATCACATTGGCCGCGTCATTGCCACGGATCGTGTTGTCAAGCTCGGACCCGGTGCCGGTGATGGCGGCGCCGCCGATCAGGTTCAGCCGTTCCACATCCGACAGAAGAGTGAAATCCACGGTGGAATTCACGGTGTCATAGCCGCCCAAGCCATGCACGATGGTGTCGGGCGCGGTCACGTTGAACGTGTTATTGCCCGTGGTCCCGGTCAGCTCCAACGGCCCCGGCGGAGGAGGAGGAGGCGGGGGAGGAGGCGGGGGAGGGGGAGGGGGCGGCGGTGGAGGCGGGTCGGGAATCACCGGGTCGGGCGGCGCGGCACCCGGCCCGGCAAAGACACCGTCCAGCGCCGAAAACGGCTGCAGCGTCATGTCCGCCACCCGCAGCGCGCCGTCGTCGAATTTCAGCCATTCAACCCCGGTCAGCACATCGGTCAACTGACCGCCCAGCTTGTCCTGCACATGCAGGCCGTCCACCGCCGCCGTGATCTTGAAATTGGCCAGCGCACCGGAATAGACCGCAATATCCTCGCCTTCGCCGCCGGTGATGATATCCTTGCCGGCGCCCCCGCTGAACAGATCGTTGCCCGCACCGCCGGTCAGCGTGTCATTGCCGCCCATGCCCTCCAGCCAGCTGCCGGTGTCAAAGCCCTGCACATCGTCGGCCAGCCGCGTGCCCACGACATGACCAAAGCGGACGCTGTTGGTCGCGGGATCGGTCGCCGTGCCGTAATGCGTGCCGGTCAGGTTGATGAACCACGACGCCCCGATGATGTCGGAGTTGGCATCGCGGACCGAGGTCTCGACCACGACGGTGTTGTCATGGTCGCGCCCGCCGTGAAAGTTCAGATCGCGGTCGGTCTGCAGCACATGCACATAGTTCCCCACGCTGGAACAGAACGATGCGAACACCACTGAATGGCGCATGTCCTGATCTGTCAGGTTGGTGAAGACACTGTCGAACACATCGCGGATCTGCAGCGCATAGCCGTTGCCGCCATCGCCCTTGTTGTGTGCGCCGGTCATCGTCATGCCGTCCACCATGGCCCGGATCGAACTGGCGACATTGACTCCCATCGAGGGCACATCATGTGAGGTGATGTCAAAAAGATGCAGGTCCGCCGTGCCCTCCACCTGCACCACCGCATCGCGGTCATAGGCGCCCAGCGTGTTGGCAAAGGTCGAGGGGTTGGCGGGGGTCAGCCCGTAGCTCACCGAAAAGCCGCCCACCGTGACCCGCTCGGTCATCGAGATTTCGCTGACCGTGGTCTCGCCCGGCACATAGTCGAACCGCACACCGGATTTCAGCGTGAGGGTCGTGCCATCAACCGAGTCCACCTGCGCCAGACTGTTGCGCAACGGCACGCCGGTGTTGCGCCACGTGTGGTCGCCGATCGAATCAAAAAACGCCAGGGTGCTTTCGCGCGACACATAGACATAATCGCCCGCCACCAGACTGTGCGCGCCGGTCAGGGTCAGCACCTTGCCGCCATCGGCCACATCAGCGGCGATCTTGAAGCTGCCGGTCCTGGTGGCCTGCCCGATATGGATCGCCTCTGCCCCAAGGCCGGGGGGCACGTCGATCACCGTCTGCCCCGAACCCGCGCCAATCACCGAAATGTCGTCGCGCGCGATGGTGACCGTGCGGTCAAAGGCGAAATGCCCGGCCCCGAGCCGGATCACCGTCCCGGCGGCGGCACTGTCGATCAGGGCCTGCAGGGCGCTGGCGCTGGTGCCCGCGGCGACGTTGATCTCCGTCGCGGCGGACAGGCCGGCGGCGGCAATCTCGAAAGCTCCGCTCATGCGCCCGCCCCTCCGCCCTGTGCAATCGACCGTGCCTCACTGACCATCGCGGCCGCCTTTCATTGGGCGGACGGGTGCCGCGGGCACAATGGGCCAAAAGACGGTGCACAGCGGGTTGCAGGGCGACCGTCGCGGGCCGGGCCCGCGCGCCGTCCGATGGTTCAAGCTTCGATGGGCGGTTCTCCGCCCGAAGGTCCCGTTATGGTTGTGTTCCAAATCAATCCAACGCCCTTTGACGGACCGGAATAGGCCAGTTTCGGCCCATCCGGCTTACCGCGGTTCGTGCAGGCAGGGAGAGCTTCAATTAATCCGGCCACCGCCAACCTGCGTCAGGACGATGTCCGGAAAATCAGGCCTAAGTTGGGCGACGATCCGACGCGGGTTGGGCAAAGATTCGCCTAATCCACGGACCCGGATCGTCTTTTCAAGGCGCATTCGCGCAACAGGAGTGGTGACATGTTGATCAAAGCCTCGCAGATCAAAGGCTACAGCATCGAGGCCAGCGATGGCCCGATCGGAACCGTCAGCGACCTCCTCTTCGACGATGACACGTGGACGACCCGCTGGCTTGTGGTCGAGACGGGAAATTGGCTGTTCAACCGGCAGGTGTTGTTGCCGGCCTCGGCCTTGGGCCATCCTGACCTTGCGGCGCGCACCTTTCCGGTCAAGCTGACCCGGGCGCAGGTCAAGAACAGCCCGGATGTCGACACCCATCTGCCCGTCTCGCGCCAGCTCGAGGCGAACATTTACGACTACTACGGCTTCAGCCCCTATTGGGGGACCGAGGACTATCTGATCGGCTACGGCTATTGGGGCGGCCTGGCCTTCACGCCGCCCTTGCTGCCTCAGTCCGCCGACACCGGCACCACCTCGCGGGAAGATGAAGTCCTGCAAATGCAGCGTCAGGCCGAGGATGCTCATCTGCGCAGCATCGAGGTGCTGCGTGGCTATCACATCCACGCCACCGATGGCGAAATCGGCCATCTGGCCGACGTGCTTCTGGATGATACCGACTGGACCCTGCACTATCTGGTGGTTGACACCTCCAACTGGTGGCAGGGCAAAGAGGTGCTGATCTCCCCCCGCTCGACGCAAAGCATCATGTGGAGCGAGCGGATGCTCTATCTGGGCGTCGACCGCGACAAGGTGCGCGGCAGCCCCGACTACAACCCCGCCCTTCCGGTCGACGCCGCACTCGATGCCGATCTCGCCCGCCATTACGGGCCGCAGAAGCAGGCGGCCTGACCGGGGCTTTGAACAGACCTCAGGCTCTCCGCGCAGGCGGGGGGCCGTTCAATGTGGATTCAGCTGTCAAAAGGACATGCCATGACCTGGGATCAGATCGAGTTGAAATGGAATGCGATGGCGCGGCGCGTCGGTTCGGACCGCCTCAGTGCCGCCACCCAAGGCCCGGAAGAAGACCCGCCGACCCAGCCGCCGGGCGACCTGCCGGGACCCGAGTTCCCCGAACCGGCCCTGCCGGAAATGGCCGCCTCCTAGGCCAGACGGCCAGCCGCAACGCACGCGCACCGGACGGTCCGCCGCCTCACATCTGCACCGGGTCCGTCCAGCGGCCCGGTGGCGCTGTCACACCAGACTGATCACGCATTCTGGCAGAAGACGCAGCACATCCTCGCGCTTGCACAGTTGCGTGGCATCGGTCGTGACGGCGGCCGAGGCCGCAGCCGTCCCCATCGCCAGCGCCGCCTCCGGCGTCTCGCCCCGCGCAAGGCTCAGGACCAACCCGGCCACGAAACTGTCGCCCGCACCGACCGTGCTTTTCACCTTGACCTTGGCCGCCTTGGCGAAGATGCGGCGGTCCTTGTCGACCAGCACCGACCCATCCGCGCCGCGCGCCAGAATGACGGTCTTGGCCACACCTTTTTCCACCAGAGCGGCCGCGAAATCCGCCGAATCGCTGCGGGTGATCAACTGGCTTCCCGCCAAGGTCTCCGCCTCGTCGCCATCCATACGCAAGATGGCCAACCCCGGTATCGGATGCGCCACCGCCTCGACCAACGCAGGGCCCGAGGTGTCCAGCACCACATTCAACCCCGGCATCGCCCGCGCCAACCGCGCAGGGAAGTCCAAAGGCACGCCGGGTGGCTGGCTGCCCGAAATCACGCCAAACGCCCCCGGCCGGGCCGAGGCGCGCAGCAGGGTAAAGACCCGCTCCTGATCCGCCTCGCTCCAATGTGGCCCCGGCAGCATGAAGCGGTATTGCCGCCCGGTGCTTTGTTCGGTCACGGTCAGGCTTTGCCGCGTCTCACCCGGTGCGGTCAGCGCCAGAAACGGCACGGCCTCGCCCCGGATCAACCCGGCCAGCCGGTCGCCCGTCAGCCCGCCCAAAGCCACCAGCGCCAGCGATTCCCCACCCAAAGCCGCCATCGCCCGGCTGACGTTCAGCCCGCCGCCACCGGGGTCCAGCAAGGGCTCGGTGCAGCGCAGCTTCTGGTCCGGGATCAGCGCGGCCACCTCGCTCGACATATCCAGCGCGGGGTTCAGCGTCAGGGTGACAACGGGGGTCTGCAAGCCTTCACTGGGCATGGCGCGCCTTTACTGCGAAATTTCGATGGCCGTCTGAAAACTGCCCGACTTTTGCGAGTTCTTGTCGCGCAGCGTCGTCACCAACGTATAGCGCCCCGGCTGCAACCCATCCAGCGTATAGGTGATGTTGACCGGCACCTCGCGATTCTGATGGCGCGAGGGCATGTTGTATTCGGTCGCCCCCGGCGCATTGGCCAACTGGTTGCCCGAGGCATCCAGCACCTGCAGATCGACAAACAGATTGACCGAATAGAGCCCCACGCCGGGTGAGCCATAGTCAAACCCGTAAGGCTCGCAATAGATCAGGATCGGCTCGCCTTTCTTGAACACATTGGTCAGACGCGGATTATACACGCCGTAGCCCGTGGAATACTGCACCACCAACAGGCCTTGGGTGAAGCCGATGGCCTTATTCTGCGCCCAGACCTGCCCATAAATCTCCTCGGCCGCCGACAGGGCCCCCGCCGCATCGCCATCTGCCAGCTTGGCCTCGATGGCCACCGCAGCGTCCGCGACTGGCCCGGCCAGCACCGGCCCAGCGCACAAGCACAGGCTGGAAAGCGTCAAAAGCACAGATTTCGCCGTCACCTTGGGCGGACCTTCCTGATCAAATCCATCGACCCTGACTATCCGCTAACAGCCCCCGGGGCCAAGCGGAATCCCGCTCCCCCGCCCCGGCTATTCCCACCACGGATCAATGCTGGCAATCTCGGCATCCGACCAGCCGAAGTGATGCGCCAGTTCATGCACCATCACATGGCTGATCAATTCCCCCAAGGAGACATCGCCGCGCTCGATCCATTCCTCAAGGATCGGGCGGCGGTAGAGGAAGATCTGGTCATTCTGCGGCGTCGGGTCCGACAGGATCTTCTCAGTCAGCGGCACCCCGTCGTACAGACCGGTCAACTCGTAAGGGTCTTCGATCTGCAACGCGTCCAGCAACTCCAACTCGGCAAAGTCATCGATCCGCAGCGCGATCTCGCGCGCGGCTGTCCGGTAGGGCTCCGGCAGCGCCTCAACGGCGGCGCGTGCCAGTTCCAGGATCAACGCCCCATCCGGGGCAATGGCAGAGGCGTCGGTGCGTGTCATGGCCAAACTCTACCCACCCCGCGCCGTACGGCAACCCCGAATGCGTCCCACCCGGCAAAGAACCATGCCCCGCACCCGCCCCGCCATCGCCCAACTGGACATTTCCGCCCCGCCATGACAGGGAATACCCGTTCCTGGAGGTTCCTCATGACCCAACGCCCGACCGTCACCCGCTTCGCGCCCTCGCCCACCGGCTACATCCACGTGGGCAACCTGCGCACCGCCCTGATGAACTACCTGATTGCCAAGCAGAGCGGCGGCACTTTCATCCTGCGGCTCGATGACACCGATCAGGACCGCTCCAAGCAGGAATACATCGACGGGCTGAAAGAGGATCTCGTCTGGCTGGGCCTGCACTGGGACCGGATCGAACAGCAGTCCCTCCGCTTTGACCGTTACCGCGAGGCCGCCGAACAGCTCAAAGCCGCTGGCCGTTTCTACGAATGCTTCGAGACGCCCGTCGAACTCGACCTCAAGCGGAAAAAGCAGTTGAACATGGGCAAGCCGCCCGTCTACGACCGCACCTCGCTGCACCTGACCGAGGCCGAAAAGGCCGCCTTCCGCGCCGAAGGCCGCGAGGGCTATTGGCGCTTCCGCCTCGACCTCGAACGCATCGAGTGGAATGACGGCATCCTCGGGCCCATCTCGATCGACGCCGCCTCCGTCTCCGACCCGGTGCTGATCCGCGCCGATGGGCAAATTCTTTACACCTTCGCCTCCTCGGTCGATGACATCGACATGGGGGTGACCAACATCGTGCGCGGCGCCGATCACGTCACCAACACCGCCACCCAGATTCAGATCATGAAGGCAATGGGCGGCACCCCGCCCGACTTCGCCCACCACTCCCTGCTGACCGGCCCGAAGGGCGAGGAACTCTCCAAACGCCTCGGCGTGCTGGCGCTGCGCGACCTGCGCGCCCAAGGCATCCAGCCGATGGCGCTCCTCTCCCTCATGGCCCGCCTCGGCTCCTCCAAGCCCGTCGAACTGGCGCCCTCCATGCAAGCCCTGATCGACGGCTTCGAGGTCGGCTCTTTCGGTGCTGCCCCCACCAAACTCGACTCTGACGACCTGTTGCCCCTGACCCGCGCCTACAACCAATCCCTGCCGTTCGAGGCGGTCGAGGCCCATATCCTCGCCCTCGGCGTCCCCGCGCCCCTCACCGAAGTGTTCTGGAAAGTCACGCGTGAGAACATCACCGTCCTGACCGATCTGGATATGTGGTGGACCCTGTTCCGCGACGGTGCCGAGCCGCTGATCGACCTTGAAGACGTCGCCTTCGTCAACGACGCCGTGGCCATGCTGCCGCCCAAGCCCTGGACCGAGCACACCTGGCACCAGTGGACCGAGACGGTGAAAGCCGCCACCGGTCGCAAAGGCAAAGGCCTCTACCGCCCCCTCCGCCGCGCCCTGACGGGGCGTGAGACGGGGCCGGAAATGGCCGACGTGATGCCGCTGCTGCAAGTGATCAAGGCGGGCGACTGACCCTGCTGCCCTGAGCGGGGGTGAAGGTCCCGTGGACCTTCACCCCCGCTCACGCTGCCCGCTGGCTTTGGGCCACCGGGGGGTAGCCTGGAGCGTTCCCGCGTGGCAGGCTAAAGAGAGCCCGCCGACCCAACTTCCGGTAGGGTGCGTGATCTCACGCACCTCCCGCACCGCAAGATCTTGCGCCGAAAAGTTTTGGTCTCTCCATTTTCCCGCGCCAAACCCCGTCGAAACCCATAAACCATAATCATTGCAATATCTTGCAACGGGTTTCTCGCCCAACCATCACCCTTTCTCACCCCCGATTCGTCCCCAAAAGGTTAACGCCCCTTCGTCTCCCCGCGCGTAGAGACGGAAGGAAGACGCAAGGAAGACAGGAAAAAGACCGCCAAACCCGGCGGCCTTTCCCCCCTTAACGCAGCGTTCCCAACCCCTTGGCCCTATTCCGCGGCTTCCGCATAGCTTTCCACCGGCGGACAGGTGCACTGCAGGTTCCGGTCGCCCCAGACATTGTCGACCCGCCCCACCGGAGGCCAATACTTGTCGACCCGGAACGCCCCCGGCGGAAAGCAGCCCTGCTCCCTTGGATACTTCCGCGTCCAGTCCGCC
>CANGHD010000053.1 GCA_947453525.1 Paracoccaceae bacterium
GACTGGTTCCGCCGTCAGGCCCGCGCACGTGGCATCGAATACGTCACAAATGAGGTGACGGCGATCAACCGCAAGGGCGACCGGATCGAAAGCGTGACTCTGGCGACCGGGGAGGTCGTTTTCTGCGGACAGGTGGTCAATTCGTCCGGCACGCGGGGGGCCAAGATGGCCGCCATGGCGGGGATCACGATCCCGATCGAACCGAGGAAGCGGTATTCCTGGATCGTCAAGCCGGAACAACCGCTGTTCCGCGACCTGCCCTTGACCATCGACCCGACGGGAGTTCACTTCCGCACCGACTCCGACACAACCTATCTGGTGGGCGCCCATGCCGACCATGACCCGGCGGTGGCGTTTGACGACTTCGCGATGGATCATGACATTTGGCAGGACCATGTCTGGCCGATCCTCGCCACCCGCATCCCGGCCTTCGAGGCGGTCAAGGTGGTGCGCGAATGGGCGGGGCAGTATGATTACAACACGCTCGACCAGAACGCGATTGTCGGCCCCCACCCCGAGGTGACCAACTTCCTGTTCCTCAACGGCTTCTCTGGCCATGGGCTGCAGCAATCCCCCGCTATGGGGCGCGGCACGGCCGAGTGGCTGACCTATGGCGAATTCCGCAGCCTTGACCTGTCGCCCTTCAGCTTCACCCGCATCCTTGAAAACCGCCCCCTGATCGAAGGCGCCATCATATGAACGTCAAACCGAACGCTTTTCTGGCCAAGCTCCGCGCTGGCACACCGCAGATCGGGGTCTGGGTCGGGCTTGCCTCGCCCTTCGCGGCCGAAATCATTGCCGGTGCAGGCTTTGACTGGGCCATGATCGACATGGAACATTCGCCCAATGACCTGACCTCGGTACTGGGCCAGTTGCAGGCCTTTGCCGCCTATGACACGACCGCCATGGTGCGGCCCGAGTGGAACGATGCGGTGCTGGTCAAGCGCCTTCTGGACATCGGAGCACCGGGGCTGCTGTTCCCGATGGTGCAATCGGTGGAAGAGGCGAAGAAGGCGGTCGCGGCAACCCGCTATCCGCCGAACGGCATTCGCGGGGTTTCGACCTCGACCCGAGCCAACAAGTTCGGCCGCGTGACGGATTACTTCAGCAAGGCAGAGGGCGAACTGGCCGTGCTGTTGCAAGTGGAAACCCGGGCGGCGGTCAATCTGGCGGTCGAGATCGGACAGGTTCAGGGCTGTGACGGGGTGTTCTTTGGCCCTGCCGACATTGGCGCCGATATGGGGATTCTGGGCCAGCCGATGCACAGCGACATCTGGGATTTCATCCTGCCCGCCGCCAAGCGGCTGATGGCTGCTGGCATTCCGGTGGGCACGCTGGTCGGCGACAGCACATTTGCGCGCAGGCTTCTGGACGAGGGCTTTACGTTCGTCGCCTGCGGTGTTGATGCAAGCATCCTGTCGCGGGGTGCCGATGCGCTGGTACAGTCGATGAAGGCCTGAGATGGACTACGCCACCTCGCGCCTGAAGACCGTCAAAGCCTCGGCCTCCGCCGCCATCTCGGTCAAGGCCAAGGCGATGGCGGCGGCCGGGGAGGATGTGATTGACCTTGGGCTGGGCGAGCCGGATTTCGACACGCCCGCCCATATCATCGAGGCCGCGCACCAGGCGGCGTTGCGCGGGGAGACACGCCATCCCAACACCCAAGGCACGGCAACGCTGCGGGCCGCGGTGGTGGAGAAGTTCCGGCGCGACAATGGGCTGACCTTCGCGGCCGATCAGGTCATCGTCTCCAACGGTGCCAAGCAAGTGATCTTCGACGCTATGATGGCAACCCTGGAGCCCGGCTCTGAGGTCATCCTGTGCGCTCCGTATTTCGACAGCTACCGCAACATCGTGTCGGTGATCGGTGGAGTACCCGTCACCGTGGCGACGCGGGCGGAGGATGGCTTTATCCTGCAGCCCGCAGCGCTGGAGGCGGCGATCACCATTAAAACCCGCTGGATTCTGCTGAACTCGCCCTCCAACCCCTCGGGCGCGGTCTATTCGGCGACGGACTTTGAAGCGTTGGCGCGAGTGCTGCGCCGCCATCCCCATGTTCTGATCCTTTCAGATGAGATTTACGAAGGGATCGTGTTTGATGGCGCGCCCTTCGCCTCGTTCGCCGCCGTCTGCCCCGATCTCACTGACCGGGTGCTGACCGTGAACGGTGTGTCCAAGGCCTATGCCATGACGGGCTGGCGGATTGGCTATGGTGCCGGGCCGAAAGGCTTGATTGCCGCCATGACGACAGTACAATCGCAAATCTCTTCTGGTGCCTGCTCCATCGCTCAGGCGGCGGCACTGGCGGCACTGACCGGGCCGCAGGATTGCATCGAGACCTTCAGAACCGCCTACCAACGCCGCCGCGATCTGGTGAAGACGCATATCGAACAGATCCCCGGTCTGGCCTTGCGTAACCCCGGCGGGGCGTTCTATGCCCTGATCGATTGCTCTGCCCTGCTGGGCGGCGATATCCCTGATGACGTGGCCTTCACGGCCTGGCTTCTGAAGGACGCCGGCCTCGCCACGGTGCCGGGCTCGGTCTACGAGACCCCGGGCTTTTTCCGCATCTCGACCGCCACCGACGACGCCACGCTGACCCGCGCCATGGGCCGGCTCGCCGAAGCCGTGGCCGCACTTACAAAGGAAAGCGCATGAAACTGAAACGCTTGGTGCTGACGGGCGCCGCTGGCCGCCTTGGGTCCTATCTGCGCGAGCCTTTGCTAACCTTGGCCGAGGAACTCGTCTCCACCGACATCGTCGCCGACATCGGCACGCTTTATGCCGGGGAAAGCTATGTGCAGGCAGATCTGGCCGATATGGCGGCCATCAGTCCGGTGATCGCGGGGGCCGACATGGTCATCCATTTTGGCGCAATCGGGGATGAGGCCCCGTTCGAAAAGATCCTCGGCCCTAACATCATCGGCGCCTACAATGTGTGGGAGGCGGCGCATCGTCATGGCGTTCGCCGCGTGGTCTATGCCTCGTCGATCCATGCTGTCGGCATGTATCCAAGGGCCGAGTTCATCGGCACCGACGTGCCGCACCGCCCTGATACCTTCTATGGCCTCGCGAAGTGCTTTGCCGAAGACCTTGGCCGGATGTACTGGGAAAAGCGCGGGCTAGAATCGGTGCACCTGCGCATCCTGTCCTGCGCCCAGGTCACCTCGGCGCGGGCCTTGGGGACTTGGCTGTCCTATGACGACCTGATCCAGCTGGTGACACGGGCGATTGATACGCCCACGGTGGGCTTTGCCGTGATCTACGGCGTGTCCGACAACGACCGCGCCCCGGTCGACAACTCCAAGGCCAGTTTCTTGGGCTTCCGGCCCAAGGACAATGCCGAGGTTTTTGCGCCCAGTGTCCTCGCCGAGGCCCCGGTGGCCGATGTATCGGACGCCGGTCAGATGTGCCACGGCGGCCCTTTCGCCGCAGTGGCGCTGGGCAGCAGCGGGATGGCCACGATGAACATCGTCAACGATGCCAAGAAGGTCTGAAAACTCCGTCAGAACATCGGGTACCGGCCACCGCAACGGACAATAGACGGGGATCAAACCTTGCCGTAACCTGATTGCCAGACTGCGTTGTCTGGCCGCGATCTTGCTTTTTTTGGCTCGTGTCACGACAGGCTTGTTTTGGCGGGCGGGGCTTGCGGCATGGCCGGCACGGATTTTACCGAAAAGCAGATCACGTTTCTGGAAAAATACTGCTCGATCAACGTCTTCTTCCAGAAGAAGAAGGCCGAGGAGCGCCGCGACGCCAAAGAGCAGGAATTCCGGACGTTTAACGCTGCAGCCATTGCAACCCGCAAAGCGGCGAACAATCTGGTGAACGCCCGCGCCCGCGACCAGTTGGTGGCGCAGGTCGAGGTCGCCCAAACCATCCTGGAAGGCAAGGGCGGTAAAACCGACCTCAACAGCGCCTTGAACAAGCTGGCAGAGATCGACGACCTGATTGAATTGTCGGAGATGAACTCCGCTTGCGAAGACCGCAGGCTGCTCTTGGCCGCGCGGGTGAAGGAGGCTTCGGCGACAGCGCCTGGGAACCGGAAGAAAATCACCGAGACCTGGGACAAGGCCAAGCAATGGGCTGCAGCGGGCAACAAGGCCGATCTGGTCGCGGCCCTGTTGTTGTTCGCCGAGGTCGAGGGACTGCTGGAAGCGACTGCCCCCGCGAGCCCGGGATCGTCGGATCCGGGGGGCGATGAAAAGGCACGATTGGCCAGGCTGAAACCGCTCAAGGATCAGCTTGGCAAGATCGAGACGCGCTGCCATGCCGCCTTCGGGAAGACATGGCCGCCCTTCCTGTCCTCGGCCAGCGACGCGGCGGTACAGGCCATCGTGGCGGCGGGTCAAACCAAAGGAGATGACGCCGAATCCATCACTCGCAAGGTGACACATGCCGAGGCCATGACGCTCGACTTTGGCAGCAAGGCGGACCGGATCCTTCCAGAACTAGCCGCCTATCAAGCGGGCCAGAAGGCCGCGAAGTCGGCGCTGACCGACATCAAGGCGCATAAACAGGCGGCCTCTGTCCCCTATGTCGCGCCAGAAATTGCCAAGCTGGATATGGCCATAGCGCAAGGCGTCCAGAAGGCCAGCGCCTTCGATTTCGTCGCGGCCCGTGCTGCGATCAAGGATCTGCCGGACAAATGCACCGCCCTGTTCAAGGTGGCCGATGATGTGGCCGAACTGGCCGCTGTCCGCCTGGTGCGCGAAACGCTGGTCGGCACGCTGTCCACGGCCTCCCGGACGCTCGTCGAAGTGCGTCTTGCCATCGAGGCCGCGGAAAAGTTGTTGACCGATGGCAAAGCGGCTGCCGACACCGGCAAACTGGCCGAGGCCGTGGCCAAGTTCGCCGCCATTCCGGATGCCGTCGAAAAGGCGCGTATCCTGATCCGCCACGGCAGAGACTACACCAATTCCTACGACAACCTTGTCATTTGGTTGAACCATTTCGAAAGCAAGACCGGCGACGTGGCCACCGCCGTTGCCGGCAATCTGGCGATCCTGAAAACCAAGCTTGCCGCGGCAAACGCGCTCAGCACCACGAACATCGCGGCTGCGATCACCGCCCTGACCGGGCTTCGCAACCTGCGCGATGGGCTGAATGCCAAGGTCACGGAAATCGAGAAATGGTTCACCGACAAGCTGGACTTCGACACCCGCCTCAAGGCCGTTGAGGACCGGGCCGGAGACGAAGGCCGCATTGCCATCGAGGATTTCTACAACCGCCTGTTGGCCGACAAGACCAGGGCCGAGGCCTTGGTGGCGCCGGGCGCTGCGATCCGGGAATGGGCGATGGCCTCCAAAATCGTGACGGCCTCGGCCGCATTGCAAGCCGCCATGATTGCTGTGGCCGATGAGGGCAAGGCCTACCTTGCCACGTACAAAGAGCTGGATACCGCGATCAAGGGTCTGAAATCGAAAGACGAAGGCGCCTCGGCCAGCACGCTTTCCGGGGCAGAGACCTTGCTCGCAACGGCGGTCGGGCAGAAGGATGCCAAGGACTGGAAAGGCGCCAACGCCACGCTGGCGGTCTGCAAGGCGCAGGTCGAAAAGATCAAGACGGTGAAAATTGCGGAGGACAAGGTCGCGGCGGCCAAGGCTGATCCGGCGCTTGCCACCATAGCGGCGAATTTCGATGCCGCCTATGTGGCCTATGGCAAGGCCATGCAGGCCGCGACCGGAGAGGACACCTCTGGGGGCTTCTTCCTTGCCCTGCGCCAAGCCGCGAACCTAAAGGCAACGCAGGCCCGCGCCGCCGCCGAGGGCACGTCGCCCAACCCGTCGCAGGCCGAGACCTTGCTGAAATCGGCCATCGATGACTGCGCCCGCGTGGTCAAACTGGCGGGCGAGCGGGCGGCGTTCATCGCCATTGAGACCCCGGTAAATGCCGACCGCATCACCCTGACCCTGCAAAACACCGACAATGTCATCAAGGCCGAACTGGATCAGGCCAAGACCCTGATGGATACGGCGACGAGCCAGAACCAGTCTCCGGGCTACGCCTTCGGGGCCAGTGTTGGGCTGGCCATGCAGGTGCAGGCCCTGATGGCCAAAGCCAAACGCAAGGTGGCCGCCTTCACCGCCATGGTCACTGACCGCGCAGCGATCAATACGGTCGTCACTTTGCTGGGGCAGGACGCCTACAAGGCAATCCTAGCGGTGGAACTGAACCGGATGAAGACGCTCAAACAGGACATCACCTCGCTTCTGGCTGCGGGTGAGGCGGAAAAGGCCAAGGCCAAAGCCGCGGAGGGGGGCAAACTGGCACCGCTTTTCACCACGCTGGCTGCGGACCTGCTGGGGGCCAAGGATGAACAGAAACGCTGGCTGGAAGCCAAGATCCAGGAACTGCTGAATTTCGCCAGCGCGGCCGAGATTGAAAGCTATGCCAAATCCAACCTCGCCGATCTGCGCTTGATGGAGACGCGGTGCACGGCCGCCATGACCGCCAAGTCGTTCAAGGAAGCGCGGTCGATCGCCACCAATGCCTTCTGGGCCGTCAATGCCGCCAAGCAGCTCGTCACCGACGGTCTCGCCTATGAGGTGATCCGCAAGGACAGCGAAGCCGCGCTGAAGACAGTGACCGACCACCGCCCGATCCAGAACGAGACGATCGAAACGCAGATCGCCAAGCTGGAGGCCCGCTATACGGGCGCCTTGGAACAGGCCAGTTTCAAGAACTTCACCGGCGCCAAGAAGCGGCTGGGCTCGTTCGTGGCCGATTGCACGGCGATGGACCCGACCCTCTTGGACCACAAGGCATACCGCACGGCGCGGGAAGACGCGGGCAAGGCCTTGGCCGAGCTTGGCACGCTGAACGACAAGGCCGCCATCGAACCCGCCGTCGCCCGCCTGAGGGGCCAGTTTGGCGATGCCGTGACCTCGGGCAATCAAGGGGATTTCAAAGGTGCCAAGTCCGAGTTCGATTCTGTCGTGGCAGGCTGCGCCACTGCCAAGAAGACCGCCGAGGATCATCAGGCCTTCGGCAAGGTGATCGAAGACGCCAAGACCGCACCCGCAGGCGACGAAGACGCGTTGAAAAAGCAGATCGCAGCGGCACGGCTGCTGGTGGACGACCAACAGAAAGACCGCCTTTCGATCTTCGTCTCGACCGATCTCAGGGCGGCCCAGTCCCATCTGGACGACGCTGCAACGCTGACCTCCGCGGCCGATACCTGCGTTCCAAAGATCAAGCTGGCCATGGACGCCTGCGCGCAGGCCCGGCTGCGGATGGGGCTTTACGCGCAACTGAAAGGGTCCGAAGCCAAGGCGAAAAAGGGCATCGCCGATGTGCTGGCCCTACCGAAGGCGGCCTTCGTGCGCGACGCTCTCACGGCCTTGCAGGGCCAGCTGGACGAGGCGATGGGTGCGGTGCGCAGCGATCCCGACCAGCGTGTCGCGGTGCAGACCGAGATCGAGGACATCATCAAGGCCCAGCTTCGCCTGAAGCTGGCCGCGGAGAGCCAGGTTCGGCATGACGCCCTGCGGGATGGCATTCTGGTCGAACTGGCCAAGATGGACCGCCACGACCAACGCTATGCGATGAAGGACGACATCGCCCTTGCCCGGCAGATGATTGCGACCGCCGACACTCAGGCCGCAAAGCACGAGCATGTCGACGCCTACGAGCGGCTGCAAAAGGCGCAGGAGCTTCAGGAGGCGGCCCTCTTGAAGGCCGAGATGACCGGGGAAAAGGTTCCCGATCCTGCGGCCATCGAAAAGATCCTCGCGCGGAAGGACGGCTCCAAGCAACTGGATGCCATCGTGGCAACTTTGGCGGATGCGGCCAAGAAGAAGGTCCTGCGCGTCGCCTTCGAGGCCCGTTTCGGCTGCAAGCTGGAGGTCACCAGGAAGGTCGTCGATCAGGCCGCCATCGACCTGTGGAAGAACCAGCCCGCCAATCTGCTTGCAACACCGGAACAGATCGCCGAGATCACCGCGAAGAACACGACGCACGCCACCGTCTCTGATGACGAGAAGAAGGGCCCGGACATCCAGCGATTCTACGCCGCCATGACCGTCCTGCCCGACAGCGACACGCTGGACAATGACTCGATGGTGGAATTCGAGGCGACCGAGGGACAGGGCAGCGGGTCCTTCTACGGCGAGGCTGCCAAAAAGCGCGTCACCATGCGGGAGGGCGAGTTCGGCGACAGCGGCATCTATGGCGTAGGCCTTGAGCATGAGTTGGGAGAGATCGAGGACGATTGCAAACCCGTGCCCAGCGAGCCGATCACCTTCTTCAACTGGAACACCCTGCACGAGGTCGGCCATGCGGTCGACGACAAGAAGGGCTTCATGAAGGCGCGTGGCACGGCTTTGGCCGGATGGGAGGAGTACGGCAGCAACACCCTGCCCATCGCCGAAAAGGTTGCCGCACAGTACACATACGACGCCGCCTACATCTCGGCCTATATGCGCGGCGAACAGGAACCCGCCATCCCCGAACCCACGGGCGGTGCCACGCCGGAAGAATGGGAAACCCGGCGCATCCTGTGCCGGATGTGGGTAGACCGCGCGCGCAATACCGTCAGCCCCTGGGCGTCCGATGCCGCCGCAAAGGCCGTGGCGATCGGCGGGCGGGTCTATCAGGAAAGCTATGCCAATGTCTGGACCAGCTATCCGCTCAGCGAGCGCACCAAAGGGGTCAGCGGCTATCAGTTCCGCGCCCCGGGCGAGTGGTTCTCGGAGCTTTACGCGGCCTACCACACCAAGAAGCTCAACCCCAAACATCCCGCCGGCAACTGGCTCAAGGATCTTTAATCCGGAAAGGCTTTCGCCATGTCCCTTTTTACCAACTCGAACGTAACCTGTCCCAATTGCGAGGCCGTCGTCAACATGCCCGCCGTGGGCAGCGTGAACGCCGACCGCAGACCGGACTTCCGCGATGCCATTCTGGACGACAGCTTTCAGGTCACGACCTGCCCGAACTGCCACGAAGCCTTCCGGCTGGCGCCCTTGTTCAACTATCTGGATGTGGGTCACGGCCAGTGGCTGGCGGGCCTGCCCGCTTCTCGCGTCGTCGACTGGCCTGAGGTCGAGGATGACATCGACAGCGTGTTCCAGGCCTCGTTCGGGGCCAACGTGCCTGCCGCCGCGCGCGACGTAGCGGACCTTTTGACCGTGCGGGTCTGTTTTGGCTGGCCCGCCATTCGCGAGAAGATCTACCTCAAAGGCGTTGGTCTGGATGATGTCACGGTCGAGATGATGAAGATGGACCTGATGCGGCGCCTGAAGGATGCGCCCTTCGTGCAGGGCACCGAACTGCGGGTGGGTGCGGTGGATGATCAGGCTTTCCAGATGGTCTGGATCGATGCGGAGACTGAGGACGTGAGGCAAAGGTTCTCGGCCCAGCGCGCGCTGTACGACGCCATCACCGCCAAGCCCGAGGCCTGGGCGGCACTGCGCGACAAACTGTCGGACGGCCCCTTTGTCGACATGCAAAAGCTGTTCCTTGGCCAAGGCCGGGTGGCGGCCGAGTAGGGCCGCCACCCGGCCCGATCAAACCCAAGCTGTGGTCAGCGGTCGGGCAGGGTTCAAGCCGCCAGCACCTTCGACAGATCCGCCATCACCTTGCGCGCTGTTGAGGCTACGGCCACCGGGACAAAGCCATTGTCCTGATCGATATCGGTAAAGAACGGGTTCGAGAGTTCCGCCGCATAGGCATCCAGCAGCCGGCGCGCCTCGACTTGCAGTTTGGCCCGTTCCCGGCCGGGCTGCGAATTCACGATCTCAAGCAGCTTTTCTTCCAAGCTGCCATCCAGCTTCTCGATCTGGCCGAACAAGGGGCTAAGGTCCGGGGCCGCGCCTTCCAGACCCTCCACGCCTGAAAAGGCGGCGGATATCGCCTGCTCCAGCTTGCCAAGTTCTGCACGCAGGGCCCGACGCGTCATGGCCCAGGTCAACCGCGAGGCCGCGAAGGGGCGCACGTCGTCCGGCACCTCGGCTTCAAAGGTCGTCTGGTCCAGCGTCGCACCCTTGTCGATCATCGCCGCGACTTTGCCGAGGTTGTCCATCGCCTTGGCATGGTTGGCAGCGGGGATGGTTTCGGCGACCAGATTGAACAGGGTGGTGAGCGCATTCACATCCGCGACCTTGCGCTGCGAGGCGGCGGTGGCGACAAGGGGTGCCAACCGGTCAACCTCGGCCTGCAGGGTGAGGCCGTCCTTCACACCCTGGATGTCGGCCTCTGCGGCATCCACCGCACCCGAAGCCAAGGATTGGGCGGCCTTGCCCAGAAGCGCCAACAGGGCGGACTTGGCATCGCTGCCCGGCAGGCCATTCACTGTGCCGCGCAACGTCTCCGCTGCGGCTGACAGCTTTTCGGTCTGCGGATCAGGGTCCGCCGGCTGCGGTTCGGCGTTGTCTTGGCTTGCGGTTTGGGAAGATGCAGAGGCGCGCGCTGCGGCCTGCACGGTCGAGGCGGCGATCTTCGCCAAGGCGGCGGTGATCTTGGCCAGACCGGCTGCAGCCTCTGCCAGCGCCCCGGATTTGGCAAGGGCCACCGCGTTCTGGAACATCTCGGTCAGTTTGACGCCAACCGGCCCCCCCAGCGCCGCGACCTGCGGCTTGATCGTGCCCAACTGCTGGACCAAGGCCCTTGCATCCACCTCGGGCGCCACGTCGTCGGGCTTGGCATCGGCCTGCGCCTTGGCCACGGTGGCCATCAGCTGGATCAACGATTGCAAGGCTTTGATCGCCACCTCGAACTGCGCGGCGGCCGCTTTGGCAAAGGCGAAGTCGCGCACGGCCGAAAGTTTGGCGGCCTCGGCCCCGGCTTTGGCCAAAAGCGCTGCGAACTTCGGCTCAACCTCTGCCCAAGCGGTATCCCATTGGGCGCGGGTGGTTGCGGGCGCAGAGGCTGGTTCAGAGGCTGCTGTGTGCGCCGGAGCGGGTTCACGGGATGCCTCGGGGGCGGCGGCATCAAAGCCTGACTTCGGAGCGGTGTCGTCTGCCGCCCGGATATCCACCACGAAGGTGAAGTCCAGAGACACCCCGACGATCTCCTTGAAGGCGGATTTGAGGTGCTTGGCCACAGTGCTTGCCGGTTCCTCGGTACAGGTGACCTGAGCATCCTTGCCCTTGATCTCGATCCGGCCCGCAATCAGCTTCATCGTCTCGCCACCCGCAGCCTTGGCCTGTTTGGCCAGCATGCCCGGATTGCGCTTGCGGTCCATCTTGATGACGGTGCCCTCGGGGCTGGTTCCAAGACAGATGCCGATGTTGACCGGGCCGGTCTTGGCCACGGCAATCAAAGCCTTGATCTCCTTGATCTCGTCAGCACTGTGAGGCATCGCGCAATATCCTGTTCCAAACGGCAAACGCCCGGTGGTTCTGCGGCCACGGCTGGCGCGAGATTAACAAGGCCACGGATTGAAAAGCAATAATGTGTCGGTCCCGACGGCGCTGGCCAGCGGCCGGTTCACTGACTGTCCGTCTCCACTGTCCCTGCATCCCGTCGCGACTGGTCCGAGGCCGGGACATAGGTACGGAACGCCAGCCGGTTCAAGGTGTCCACCGTGCTGGCGGACACCGCTGGCCGCTGGTTGCCCGTGGCCGCAAGCCACTTTGGCTTAGCGGTCACGCGGATGTCGGGCGCACACGTGGCGAGCAGACCCTCTGCTCCAGCCAGGGCCAGAAGGCTTCCGTCCGACAGCAGAACCTGCGTCTCTCCCCATTCCACCGTCACGATCACCCCGCTGCGGGCGCCGGCATTGGCCAGAAACGGCAGCACAAGCGTGGGGTACGCGACATCGGTGGCTTGGGTCACGCCGAAAGCGGCACCCTCCGGCAAGTCGAAGTGGTCACTCAAGGCCGCCCCCAAGACAATCGGGCACAGCGTCAGGGCATCGGGCGAATGCCACTGTCGCGCGCTCACGGCAAGCGTGGCTTTGGGCTCAGCCGCCAGACCGCCAAGATGCGCCGCGAGCAAAGCCAGCCCATCAATGCCCAGTTCCACCAGCCAACGGGTGGCGAAAGCCGCTTCTTCGGCCAGCCCCCAGTCAAGGCCGGCACCCCGCGCGGCCTTGAGGGCCAAGGCCTCGACCTCGCCAAGCGAAAGCGCCGTCATGACGTCACTTCCGCCAAGAGGTCATCGGGAAAAGGCAAGCCCTGAAACAACGAGATGCGGACCCAACGGTCCGATCTGGGGTCAAAATGGCTGGCGCCGAAGCAGGCCAGCTTGCAACGCAGGATGTCGATGGGCAGCATATCGGCGGCCAGCAGGTTGTCGCGGATTTCCATATAGGGGAAACGGGCGGATTGCTGGACCCGGCGGGCCATGAAGCGGTGTTCGGGATGGGCCAGCAGAAAGTGTGCCAAGGGCTGATCTTGCGGCCAATCCGCCAAAGTGCGATCCAGCGCGGCAGTTATCCGTCCGATGCCGATGGGCAGTTCCAACTCCACCCCCGCATCCTGACACCGCTCGCCCATCCGGGGTTCCAGCTTCTCCGCCGAGACATACCAGAACCGCGCCACATTCGGCGGAGCATCGTAATCGGTCTCCAACGCCCAGCCATAGCGCCGGATCAGACCCGTGCGGAACGAGGCCACCGTCTGGGCACCGTCCAGCGCAAAGGCCTTGGCCTCCTCGGCGTCCATGCCGTCAGCCAAATCATCCACCAAGCCGCCATGCGGTTCCAGCATGATCGACACCAGCGCCTCCTGCCCTTCGAACGACAGGGACGCTTCGGCCCAATGCCACAGACGGTCCCATGGATGGGCCCCCGCCGGCACACCCGCTGCGGCAATCCGCGCCAGATCAGCGCGAAGATCGACAAGCTTGGCAAGTTGCACAGGATGATCCGAGACCCAGCTTTGCGCGTTCGCCATGGCGTCCTCAAGCGCCGCCTGAAAACCCGCCAGGGCCTGCGCCTCGGCCTGAGGCTGCGCCCTGACCCGGGCGAAAGCCTCTTCGCGCGCCATGATCCAGTTGTTGAGCAGGATCGGATGCCGGATCAGAAAGGGCGCCAGCCCAAGCCCGGTGGAATTGCCCACACCCAACCGACGACGCAGCGCCTTGTCCAGCGGCACGGCCGAGGCGCCACCTTGGGCGACGGCCATATGCTCCGCCAGATCGACGCTGAAGCGGCGGGTCAGCCAGACGGACAGCATTTCCGCCTGAAACGGAGCGCGCAGTTCGAGCCGGTCGGCAATCGCCGCCCGATCCGCCGCCCCGAACTTGCCCGAGCCATAGACGGCGGTGGTGCGCATGAGGTATCCAACCGCCTCGATTTCGGCCCGCTCGGGCTGCTGGCCGGTTGCCAAACGCTCCACCACATGGGCGAACAGCCGGACCGAACGGTTGGCGCGGCTCAGCACCAGTTCCGACGGGGCAATCCGACCGGCTTCCTGCAACGGAACATTGGCGGCCAAGCGGTCCAGATCGGCGGCAGTGGGCGTGCCGTCAAACAGCGCGAAGGTCGCGTCCCAAGCGGTGGCGATGACGCGGTCCGAGCGCATGTCGTCAGGCAGGTCATGGGCAAAGGCCACAAGGCTGTAGCTGCGATCCGGCCCATTGGCTCGGTAGACGGCGCGGCCCGTGCCCTTGGCGTCGATCTCCCAGACCGGGCGGTCGAAGGTCCAGTGCGCGGCCTGCATCCGGCGCAAGAGGACACGCAGGAAGGACAGCCGTGTCGGATGTGCGCTGCCCAGGCGGGCCAGATGCATCACCTGATCCGGTGGGCGGCGAAAGGCCATGGTGTCGGCGTCGGGGATCATGACGCAGACCGCACCGGGCCGAAGCTCTTCTCGAAGAAGGCGAGCCAGTTGCCGCCCATGACCGCGGCCACCTCTTCCTGAGTCATTCCGACAGCGGCCAACCCTGCGGCGATGCCGGAAAAGTGGCGGTTGTCCTGATACCAGTCTGGCATTGTCGGAAAGCCCGGGACTGCCGCACTGCCCTCGCCAGAATCCACCTGCTTGGTCCAGCGCCCAGAGCGCATCCAGTCAACCACGCAATCGGGCTGGTCCTGACAAAGATCGGAGCCCAGCGCCAAACAGTCGACGCCGATCAGGTCCGCGGTACGGGCGATCATTTGGCAGAAATCGCCGAGCCTGCAGGCACTGCCGCCCTTGAGGTGGTGCGGGTAAAGCGAAAAGCCCAAGATCCCGCCGCCGTCCGCCAAGGCCCGCAGCACCCGATCCGACTTGTTCCGCTTGGCCGGGTGCCAGCTTGAGGGGTTGGCATGGGTGATGGCGATTGGCCTTGTGGATTGGGCGATCGCCTCCAGCGTCGAGCGTTCTGCGGAATGGCTCATGTCGATGACCAGCCCAACCCGGTTCATTTCCCGCACCACCTCGCGGCCCATCCGGGTCAGGCCGCTGTCCTCGGCCTCATAACAGCCCGATGCCAGAAGCGACTGGTTGTTGTAAGTCAGTTGCAGGAAGCGCAGACCAAGCGTGTGCAGCACCTCGACCAGACCGATGTCATCCTCAAGGCAACTGGGGTTCTGGCTGCCAAAGAAGATGGCCGTGCGGTTGGTGGCACGGGCAAGCGTCACGTCGGAGGCCGTACGGCCCTGAAAGATCAGGTCGGGCAAACGTTCGAACCAGCGGTTCCAGGCTTCGATATTCAAGACGGTTTCGCGAAACGTCTCGTGATAGGTGATCGTGACATGAACCGCATCAAGCCCGCCTTCCCGCATTTGCCGGAAGACCTTTTCGGACCAGTTGGCATATTGCAGCCCGTCGATCGTGAAAGAGGGGCTCACTCCCGCGCCCCCTGCACCACGGGGGCGGTCAGGAATGAAATGTGGACTGCCGCATCGGCGGCCCCCGGTTCTCTTGGTTCGCAGACCGAAGAGCCGCGACCACCGAAGGGCACATGGGCGGTCTGGGTTCCGGCCAGGCCCACGTCGGAGCCGCAGATCATAAGCATGAAGTTCTTCAAGCCCATCTCCCTTTGACGCCTGGTCATGTCGGCCACGGCCGCCGCAATATCACGCCCGACCGGGACCGCGCCTGCGACGCTGATCGCGTCGATGGCGCAATGTGGTTGCCTGTCTGACGTGCCATCCTGCCACCCTGCCCCAGGAGTGGCACAATGATCTGAAAAAGACCCATGCACCGCATCCGCTCCACCCACAGGATGAAGCGCCACAAAGGCGGATGCAACCAAAACCCAAAGCCCCCCGCAAGCGAAACGTCGGTCGACCGGGTTTGATGCGACAAGGCGGCCTTCCCGCGTTCTGCGACCCGAACGCCATGCGAGCTATGGCTTCCACGCGATCGTTGGCGGCGGCGTTCAGCAACAGATGAGGCACGTTCTGGCGGAGGTTGAGAAAGAGGCGGCGACCGGCAGAAGGGCAGCCCGGCCCAGTACATAGGGACCTGCCTGAATGCCCTTCTGAACTTGGACGAGCAGTTGCGGCTGATTGCGAAGTAGGTCGAAGACGGCGTACCGGGACTTTTCGGGCTCGGCGTCCAAGACATAGACCTTGCCAACAACAAGGCCCAAGCGCCTTTCGGCGGCGCTGGTTTGCCGGGAGCCTTCGGAGGTGTCTTTGACGATGTGGACGGCCGCGCGCGTCGGGGGTTATTGCCTCAATCAGATCAACAGGCAGAAGATTGCGGGTCAGTCCGATCCGAAGGCCGTGCGGAGCTCCGATCTGTAGCTCGCCGCCGAATACGTCACGCAGGCCAAGATGGAGGAGAACCCAACCGGCGGGGTTAAATGGCGCACGCTCGCCTATGCGAGAGGTTCAGCACAACCGAAACAGCGACCTTGATCAGGATACTGGGACGGGTCGGATCACGCCAAGACCTTCTGAAACTTCGGAAGAAACGCCATTCCCTCGGTTTCCCGTATCCGCGCCAAGCGGCCGGGAAAGCCAAGTCCGCGCGGATCGGGGGGCCCCATTTGGAAGACGTGCCGACGCGGGCGGTGGACGATATGGCGAAGGCCGTGGGCGGGGCAGGTGTGTCGAGGAACCAGATCGCTCGGCGCAGCGATGAAATCGACGCGCAAGTGTACGCTTTCCTGACCGGACCGCTGGAAGTCGCGACGCCCCAACTCCGGCGGCACGCGACAAGGGACAGGGCCAAAGCGGCGAAAGCTGGCGCGAGCGGCGGAGTGATTGCCTCGGAGGGGCTATTCGCCGCATCCGCTTAGCCCGTTGCTTTAATCGTTATCCTTCGCTGATGTGACGGCCTTGCGGCAAGGTTCGAATCTTTCAGCATGATCCGGCGGGACGTCTTTTGCCTTTCGGACGGATCAGTCTATAATCCGTCTTGTATTGAAACGCTTGTCTCTGCGGAGAAGGACAGGATCGCGATGTCGGCATTTGCAATTTCCGCCCTGCGGACCTGCGCCTTGGGTGTTGCGGCCCTTGCCGCGATGCTAAGCGAGCCCGCCCGGGCCGAGGCGACCTTGGTGCCCGGCCCGACCCAGTATATCGCGGCATTGGGCGACCGCGGGGCGACATCCGGAAACGACGCCGAAACCTGGGGCTTCTGGTCGCTGGACCCGGGTCCGCGCGGCGTCTGGGTCAAGAGTTATCCGGATTTGCTGGCCAACGGTGGCAAGGCTCCCTCCGGCTGGCAGTACGACCCTGCGGGGTGGTGGATCGAAGAGCACGGGTTGATCATGGAAGCCCCGAGCTTTCCCTTGCCTGCCGGCAAATATGTGGTCACCGGCGGGCGTGAGGTGACATCGGTGCTGACGGTGGAACCCGCCGATGCCGCGGGCCATCAGGCATGGCAATTGGCCGATGGTGCCACGATTTACGACGTCACCCATCTGCACTGTCGCGCGGCGGTTTACACGCCCAAGGCGCAGGGCCAGTCCTGCACACCTGACAAGACCCCCACCCAAGTTTTCCCGATGAGCCCCGGTGTCGAGATGCCCGCGGTCGAAGGCTGCAGCAAGCGGGACTATCAGGTTCTGATCGTCATTGGCATGATGGTTGACGGTTAAGCTTGCGCCAAACCAAGGGGTCAAAGTCGGCTTCGGTTGCGGGCCAGCCGTCCATCCCATGGCGCAAAGCCGGATCCACTTGAGGCTGGCTTCGCTCGGCAATGGATTGCGCTGAGTCTGGTCAATGGGTTCCCATTTCCCGTCGAAAACGGCAAGAAAGTATCAGCGAACGGGTGCTGCCGTAGTAGCCCGCCGCCGCGTCAAGCGATACCCTATCTGGACGGCGGAGGTGAAGAACTGAAGCCTTGGAGCGCAAAAACCGGGCCAAGAGCGCGGAGTTGCGTTGGGAGGACGCGAATGAAGCCTGACTTGGAAGTGGTCCAGATCGGACGCTCGCAATCGTTCAAGGCGTGGGAGCACGGCTATCCGTATCACACGGTACGCTGGCATTTTCACCCGGAATACGAAATCCACCATGTGGTGGCGACGTCGGGGCGCTATTTTGTCGGCGATTTCATCGGCGCCTTTGAGCCTGGCAATCTGGTTCTGACCGGTCCAAACTTGCCGCACAACTGGGTCAGCGATGTACCGGAGGGCGTTGTCGTCCCGCTGCGCTGTCGTGTGGTGCAGTTTTCGGAAACCTTCATCCCGGATGCCCGCACCCTTCTGCCTGAGCTTTCGGCCTGCGAGGATCTTTTGAACCTCAGCCGGCGGGGCCTGTTGTTCAGCCCGTCCACTGCCGCATTGGCGGCGCCGCTGCTGGCCGAACTGGTGACCGCCCAGGGTATCCGGCGGCTGGAAGTGTTCATCGGAGTTCTGGGAGTCCTGTCACGGGCGAAAGAGGCCAGACTTCTGACCTCAACCGGCTATCTGCCCGACCCTTCGGGCTTCATGTCGACCGGCATCAACGAGGCCCTCGCCTATATCAACGCCAACCTGACGGAACCCTTTGGCGAGCAGGATCTGGCTGATATCGCGGGCCTCAGCCTGTCGAGCTTTTCGCGCAGTTTCCGCAGGCACACGGGGTTGGCTCTTGTGAAATACGTCAACCGCCTGCGCATCAATCTGGCCTGTCAGCTTCTGATGGGACCGGAGCAGTTGAAGATCACGGATGTTTGTTTTTCCTCTGGCTTCAACAATATCTCGAACTTCAACCGGCAGTTTCAGGCACAGAAGGGCATGACGCCCTCTCGGTTCCGCGAATTGCTGATGGAGAACCAAGGCGCGGCACAAGCCGCGTAAGACGATCATCGCGCCCTGGGGCGTGATGGGGAGGACGACCGCAAAGGCCAATTCTCAAGACCGCGGGTTTCCCGCGATCGCGGAAGATTTGCCGATGCATTGTGAAATCTGAGGACCAAGAGGCGGTGGAACCATTCGGTTCTCCGGACGTTAGATCTTTGGCCTCACTTGCAACGAAGAACGGCCCGGCTGCGGCGACCCGCGCAGTCAGGCGGAATGAACGATCAACGCGGTCGCTATGGAGGACGACATGAAGTCTCTTTTCACTCTGACCAGTGCCTTGGCACTGACCACCCTGATGGGCTCCACCGCTTTTGCGGCGCCATCGGGCGTCGTGGCATTCCTGATGCCCGACCAAGCCTCGACCCGGTACGAGCAGCACGACTTCCCCGGCTTCAAGGCCGAGATGGCAAAGCTCTGCCCCGATTGCACCGTGATCTACCAGAACGCCACGGCCGATGTGGCTCTCCAGCAGCAGCAGTTCAACTCGGTCATCGCCCAAGGTGCCAAGGTGATCGTGCTGGACCCGGTCGACAGCGCCGCCGCTGCAGCCTTGGTCAGCCTGGCGCAAAGCCAAGGCATCAAGGTCATCGCCTATGACCGTCCGATCCCGACCAAGACCGCCGACTACTACGTGTCCTTCGACAACAAGGGCATCGGCAAAGCCATCGCGGTTTCGTTGATGGATCACCTGAAGGCACTGGGCCTGCCCACCGACAAGGGCGGCGTCCTGCAAATCAACGGCTCGCCCACCGATGCGGCCGCTGGCCTGATCAAGGACGGCATCCATGAAGGCATCGCGGCTTCCGGCTATAAGACCTTGGCGGAATTCGATACCCCCGATTGGGCGCCGCCGAAGGCACAGGAATGGGCGGCTGGCCAAGTCACCCGCTTTGGCGCTGACATCATCGGCGTCGTGGCGGCCAATGACGGCACCGGCGGCGGCGCTGTGGCGGCCTTCAAGGCGGCTGGCGTGAACCCGGTTCCTCCGGTGACCGGCAATGACGCGACCATCGCGGCCCTGCAACTGATCATCGCGGGTGACCAGTACAACACCATCTCCAAGCCGTCCGAAATCGTCGCAGCCGCTGCCGCCCAACTGGCCGTGCAGTTCCTGAACGGCGAGACTCCCAAGGCCGAGATGAGCCTGTACGACACCCCGTCGCAGCTGTTCACCCCCGCTGTCGTGACGCGTGAAAACCTGAAGGCCGAGATCATCGACAAGGGCATCAACACCGCTGCCGAACTTTGCGTCGACCGCTATGCCGCGGGTTGCGCCGAGCTTGGCATCAAGTGACCTTTTGACCCGTCGCCCGGCCCATTCCTCCCATGGGGGCCGGGCGACACCCTTTTGCAACAGGAGCGCGCCATGACCACCACAAAGACCCCACCGGGCGAGCTTTTGCTGAGCCTGCGGGGCATTTCCAAGAATTTCGGCGCGGTATCCGCGCTGACAGATATCGAACTGGACGTCCATGCCGGAGAAGTCGTGGCCTTGGTCGGCGACAACGGTGCCGGCAAATCCACCTTGGTCAAGGTTCTGGCCGGTGTGCATCAGCCGACAACCGGCAGCATTTCCTACCGGGGCAAGCCCGTCACCCTGTCCAGCCCTGCCGCCGCTTTGGAACTGGGGATTGCCACGGTTTTCCAAGACCTCGCCCTGTGTGAAAACCTCGACGTGGTGGCCAATATTTTTCTGGGCCAGGAACTGAGCCCCCTCCGCCTGGACGAAGTGGCGATGGAGGTTCGCGCCTGGACCCTGCTCAATGAACTCGCCGCCCGTATCCCTTCGGTGCGCGAGCCGATCGCCTCGCTGTCGGGCGGACAACGCCAGACGGTGGCAATCGCGCGCTCGCTGCTGCTCAACCCGCAGATCATCATGCTGGACGAACCCACCGCAGCCTTGGGCGTCGCACAGACGGCCGAGGTTCTGAACCTTGTGGAGCGCGTGCGGGACAGGGGTCTTGGCGTCATCATGATCAGCCACAACATGGCAGACGTGCGCGCCGTCGCGGACCGGATCGTGGTTCTGAGGCTCGGGCGCAACAACGGCGTCTTCACGCCGGACGCCTCCAATCAGGACCTGATCGGCGCCATCACCGGCGCCACCGACAATGCCGTCTCGCGCCGTGAAACCCGTATCGCGGAGGAAGCGAAATGAGCGATTCCAAACCGACCCTCGACCGCGCCGACACCCGCGTCGCCCATGCCACCGGGATTGGCGGCGCCATCAGCACGGCCATTGACCGGATCAAATCCGGTGACCTCGGGTCGCTGCCCGTCATCGTCGGGCTGGTGATCATCTGGACGGTTTTCACAGTCCTGAACCCGATCTTCCTGTCGCCCAACAACCTCGTGAACATGTTGTTCGACTGCTCCACCACCGGGGTGATTTCGCTGGGCATTGTCTGCGTGCTGATGCTAGGCGAGATTGACCTGTCCGTAGGCTCGATGAGTGGCGTCGGTTCCACCATCATCGGCGTCCTCTGGGTCAATGCCGGTGTACCCTTGCCGGTGGCGATCCTCGCCGCC
Source organism: Paracoccaceae bacterium (assembly GCA_947453525.1). Classification (GTDB taxonomy): domain Bacteria; phylum Pseudomonadota; class Alphaproteobacteria; order Rhodobacterales; family Rhodobacteraceae; genus Stagnihabitans. Next base: position 20,638 of record CANGHD010000053.1, read on the forward strand.
CTGATTGCCGGGGCGATCATCGGCAGCATTTACGCGACCCTTCGCAACCGTTTGGGGATGCCGAGTTTCGTCTCCACCCTGTCGGGCCTTCTGGCCCTGCTGGGCTTGCAATTGTACCTGCTGGGGGCCACGGGGTCGATCAACCTGCCCTATTCCTCGAACATGGTGAACTTTGGGCAGTTGCTGATCATGCCGGCGCTGGTGTCTTATGCTCTCTGCCTGCTGCC
>CANGHD010000054.1 GCA_947453525.1 Paracoccaceae bacterium
GCCATAACGGGCGAAACTTTCGAGGAGCGGATCATGAGCGATACGGGTGCAGGGCGCAGGGTGCGGGGCGGTGGCGGGGCCACGCGCCGGGCCGAACGGACGGCTGTCAGCTTCGAGACCGCGAAGTTCATCCAGCGCAACATCCCGAATTTCGAGATATTGAACGAGGAAGCCCTGCAGATCATCGAATGGAACGCCGAAACCGTTCTGGAAGAGATCGGCGTGAATTTCGTGGAAAACGAAGCCGCCCTGCAACGCTGGCGCGATGCCGGGGCCGATGTGAAGGGCGAACGGGTGCATATTCCCCGGGGTCTGGCGCGCAAGCTGTGCTCCACCGCGCCCAAGTCCTTCACCCAGCACGCCCGCAATCCGCTGCGCAATGTCGACATCGGCGGGCGCAATCTGGTCCTCGCCCCGGTCTATGGCCCGCCCTTCGTGCGCGATGCCGAAGGCGGGCGGCGCTATGCCACAATCGAGGATTTCCGGAATTTCGTGAAGCTGGGCTATATGTCCAAGTGGCTGCACCATTCTGGCGGCACGGTCTGTGAGCCGACCGACATCGCGGTGAACAAGCGCCACCTTGATATGCTGCTGGCGCATATGACGCTGTCGGACAAGCCCTTCATGGGCTCGGTGACGGCACCCGAGCGGGCGGCCGATTCGGTCGAGATGGCGAAAATCCTGTTCGGCGCGGATTTCGTCGATCAGAACACGGTGATGACCTCTCTGATCAACATCAACTCGCCGATGACCTTCGACGGCATCATGATGGGCTCGCTGGAGGTTTACGCGGCGGCGAATCAGGCAGCGATCGTCTCGCCCTTCATCGTCGGCGGAGCCATGGCGCCGGTGACGGTGGCGGGCACGTTGACGCAGGTGCTGGCCGAGGTTCTGGCGGGGGTGTCCTACAGCCAGATGGTCCGTGCCGGCGCGCCGGTGATTGCCGGGGCTTTCGTGACCTCGATCGACATGAACTCGGGTGCGCCGACCTTCGGGACACCGGAAGCCAGCCATATCACCTACGGCGTAGGACAACTGGTGCGGCGTCTGGGTCTGCCCTACCGGTCGGCGGGGGCCTTCTGTGGCTCGAAGCTGCCGGATGCGCAGGCGGCTTACGAATCGGCAAACTCGCTGAACATGGGGCTGTTGTCAGGCGTGAACTTCATGCTGCATGCCTGTGGCTGGTTGGAGGGCGGGCTTGTCTCGTCTTACGAGAAGTTCGTGATGGATGCCGATCAGCTGGGCACGCTGCATCATCTGGCCCAAGGTGTGCATATGGACGTCAACGGTCAGGCAATGGACGCGATCCGCGAGGTCGGTCCGGGCGGTCACTACCTCGGCTGCGAACACACGCAGGCCAATTTCAAGACGGCCTTCTGGCGCTCTGACCTGTTCGACTTCAAGCCCTTCGAGACCTGGGCCGAGGAAGGCGCGCGCGACACCCAGACGCTGGCTTCGGAACGCGTCAAGAAGATGCTGGGCGACTATGTCCAACCCCTGCTGGACGACGGCAAGCAAGAGGAACTGGAGGCCTATGTGGCCGCCAAGAAAGCCTCAATGCCCGATGCCTTCATGTAGGACAGCTTCGACCTTACAACACAAGGCCCGCGCCGTACCGAAGGCGCGGGCCCTTGCGTTCGGGCTTACAGCTTGACGACCACGCGCGGCAGCAGCCGCACCTCGGCCATCAGGGCGATCAGCACCTCGATATGGCGCGCGATGGAATAGGCGGCGTCGCCTGACAGGCGGATCTCCTCCAGCCGCCCTTCCTCGGACAGCAGGCGCGGGATGGAACGGTCGGGCGAAGGCTGCTGGCCATTCAGCAGCCGCTTCAGGTCCCGCTCGCGGCGGTATTCCGTCAGACCGAAGTGGGCGGCGCGGATCAGCAGTTGCGGGCGGCGCAGGTCGGCGAGCAGGGCGCGGAAATCGGTCATGACAGGAACTCCGGTGCATTGTTTCGATATCAGCAACATGCACCGACTCAACCGGGCGTTGCACAATAACCGATTCCACCGTGCGATGGTTACCAAGTTGTTTAATATTTCGAAACAATTATAGGGATTAGCTCAGAAATTAAGGTTTGAGTAACCAATGCCACTCAGGGTTGCATTCATGGACAATTCGAACATGCGGACCGCTGGTCCGCTGGTGGTAACCCAAATGCAATCCAATCTGAGCCCCGATTTGACCCTGCCTGCCTGGATACCGGATGCGTTGCGGCTTTATCTGGACCACACCGAGACCGGGCTGTCGCTGCGCGCCCTTGCCCGGCGCGACGGACGCCATGCCTCGACCATCCTGCGTCAGGTGCGCCGCTATGAGGGCCGCCGCGACGATCCTTTGTTGGACGAGGCGCTGGATTCGCTGGTGCGGCGGCAGGGGGCCGTTCCGCTTGACCCTGACACAAAGGATGCAGCCATGTCCGCACCGATCCGCCACCCCGGCACCGCCCAGACCGCACCTCTGGACGAGGCTGCGATCCAGCACGAAGGCCGCCGCATCCTGCGACGGCTGGCCGAACCGGGCGCCATCCTTGCGATCGCGCCCGACATGGAAAAGGCCGTGGTGATCCGCGAATTTCCCGATGGACGCAGCGCGCGCACCGGGGTCGTGGAACGCGCCTATGCCCTGGCTTTCGCCCTGAAGGACTGGATCGCCGTCCGCAAGGTAGGCCGGGTGACCTGCTATGATCTGTCGGCCACCGGGCGGCTGGCGCTGAAGCGGATGGTCGAGGAGGAGGACAGCGGCCGCGTGGGTCTGGCCGAAGCGCCACAGTCTTTTGACGGACAGCCCTTGGCCGGGCAACCCTTCGCAGGCCAGCACCGCGCGTGGGCCGAGAAAGAGATCGCCACCGAAGAGGGCCCGCGACGGATGCGCTACAACCTCGCCGAAAGCCCGGTGGCGGTGCTGGGGCGGCGGCGCGACAAGGAGGGCAGGGTGTTCCTGACCCCGGATCTGATCGACGCCGCCGAACGCCTGCGCGAGGATTTCGAACTGGCCCAGATGGGCGCGCGGGTGGCGCAGAACTGGGAGCGGTTCCTGACCATGGGCGACCGTGGCGGCTTCCGCGCCGATTCGGGGCAGGCCGAGGGTCCGCGGGCGGCGCGCGAACGTGTCTCGGCGGCGCTGCGCGATCTGGGCCCGGGCCTCGGCGATGTGGCGCTGCGGGTCTGCTGCTTTCTGGAGGGGATCGAGGCGGCCGAGCGCCGGATGGGCTGGGCCGCCCGCTCGGGCAAGATCGTGCTGCGCATCGCCCTGCAACGGCTCTTGCGGCATTATGACGAGACCTATGGCCGCTCCGGCCCGCTGATTGGATAGCGCAGCAGGGGCAGATTGCCCATCCTGCCTGATCCCGGCCGCAGATCGTGGTCGCGGGTTTGGGTAGGATGGGCCATTGGCCCATGCCACCTGCCTAAGACCCTTGCGGTCGCAGAACCTTGCCGACCTTGCTGTCCGCCTTGATCAGGGCCGCATGGGCCTCGTCATAAAGCTTGGCGATGCCCTTGATCTTGGCCGCCACTTCGCCCTTGGGATCCGCTTCCGCCAGTTCCTTCTTGAACTTGCGGACCAGCGCCTCGAATTCACTGGTCTTGTCGCGCAGGTCGTTGTGCGCGGCCCAGGCCTTGGTGCTGAACACCTCGATCTGCGGGTTGGGCGGCATGAGCGCGGTGAGCTTTTCGGCGCAGGTCATCACGGTCTTGTGCCACTCCGTCGCCTCCTTGACGGCGGTGTGCAGCTTCTTCTCGGCCAGCGGCTGCGGAATTTCGGCGACATCGGCCGGGTCCTTGCCCTTCTTGAAGGCCTCCGTGATCAGATGCTCGACGATCTTGTCGAAGGTGGCATCAAAGCCGGTCATGTACTTGTCCGGCAGATAGCGCAGGTTGCTCGCGGCGTTCATGTCGTTGAACCGCTCATACAGCCCATCGCGCACCTTCTTGGCCGCGCTGCGTTCGGCACTTTTGTCCTTGCCCTTGGAGGCCACCAGCGCACGGTCCATATCCGAGATATGGTCCTCGACGACGCGGGCGGCCGCCTTGCACTTGTCGCAATGCGCCTCGAGCAGCTTCAACTCCGACCCCAGGAGCGTGCGGTCGGCGTCCAGCAGTTTGTAGGCGGCGGCAAAGCCCTTGTCCTTCATGAACTCGGCCAGCTTCTTGGAGCCGACCCCCGCCTCATAGGCCGCGAGTGTTGCCTTCTGAAGCGCCTTCTCGTGGGTCTCCATCGACTTGTCGCGGGCCTGCAGCGCCTTCCACAAAGTCTTGCCGTCGTCCAGAGTCAGGTCCTTGTACTTGACTTCCAGTTTCCTGGCATCCGCTATCAACTTTGTCCAATCGTCGGCCATGATCCCCCGCTTGCGGCTCAAAGCCGCGCTGTCTGTTCAATCGGACCTACGAGAACAGTCTTTTTGGCGGTTCGTCAAAGGATATGTGGCGCCCGTCAAAGGGTTCGCGACCAGTTCGCCGCGCTGTGACGCTTGGCGCAAGAAAAGGGCCGGGGCGCCTATCCCGGCCTTCAGGGTCCGATCCGGCGGCGGGTCAGGCCCGCGTCAGGCCGGCACGGTAGACCAGCCCCGCAAGGGCGCCGCCCGCCAAGGGGGCAGCGATGAAGACCCAAAGCTGCGCGACCGCCTTGCCGCCCACGAAAAGGGCGGGTCCGATCGAGCGGGCCGGGTTCACCGACACACCCGTGACATTGATCCCCACCAGATGAATCGCGGCCAAGGTCAGGCCAATCGCCAAACCGGCAAAGCCTGCGGGCGCGCCCGTTTCGGTGGAGCCCAGGATGACGGTGACGAAGAGGAAGGTCATCACCGTCTCGAACACCAGCGCGGCAAACACGGAATATTCTCCCAGATAGCCGGAACCGAAGCCATTCTGCCCCAGACCATTGGTCGCCAGGCTGTAATCGGCCTTGCCGGAGGCGATCAGCAGCAGCACGAAAGCCCCGGCGATTGCGCCTACGATCTGCGCCACGGCATAACCGGCGAAGTCACCAAGGCTCATGCGGCCCGCCGTTACCATGCCGAGGCTGACGGCCGGGTTCAGATGTGCGCCCGATATGGCGCCCAGGCCATAGGCCGCCGACACGATCGCCAGACCAAAGGCCAGCGCAATCCCCAGCATCCCGATCTGCGCGCCCATCAGCACGGCTGCGCCGCAGCCAAAAAGCACCAGAATCAAAGTCCCCAAGGCTTCTGCAATCCATTTCTTCGCCATAATTCAGCTCCCACACCGCGGGTCCTTACCCGTTTTCCAATACAGTCCGCGGGCGCCAATTGCTTCGCCCGTCCAAGCCATACCACGCTACCGGGCTGGACCCGGCCTGTTAAGAGGAAATAACGTGTCACCTGCGAAGCCCCGATCCGTCTCCCGTCGCAGTTACCTTGACGCGGGGTGCATAGCAGCGTTGCAGCCCAGCAAGACCGCGCCGCGCGCGAAGAACTTTCCAAGACAGCCGACACAAGCTATGCCTGACCCCATGCCGCGCGCCCAAGCGGCCGGAGGCCCTGATGAGCGACCGCGATCTGACACTGCCCGAAGAGCGCCACCCCGAAAAGGCGCACCGCGCCGACAATCCCCAACCCAAGAAACCGGCATGGATCCGGGTCAAGGCACCCACCTCGGACGGCTACAGGCAGACGCGCGACATCCTGCGCGCCAAAAACCTGGTGACTGTCTGCGAAGAGGCCGGTTGCCCCAATGTCGGCGAATGCTGGTCCCAGGGCCATGCCACCATGATGATCATGGGCGAGATCTGCACGCGCGGCTGTTCGTTCTGCAACATCGCCACCGGCAAGCCCAAGGCGCTGGACGCTTTCGAGCCGGGCCGTGTCGCACATGCCGTGGCGGAACTGGGCCTGAAACATGTCGTCGTCACCTCGGTTGACCGCGATGACCTTGACGATGGCGGGGCCGAGCATTTCGCCATGACGATCCGCGCCATCCGCCACCGCGCACCGGGCACCTCGATCGAGGTTCTGACCCCCGATTTCCTGAAATGTCCGCCATCGGCGCTGGAAACTGTGGTCGCCGCCCGCCCCGACGTCTTCAACCATAACCTTGAAACCGTGCCCGGCCTATACCCCGAGGTGCGCCCCGGTGCCCGCTACTTCGCGTCCCTCCGCCTCCTGCAACGCGTCAAGGAACTCGACCCCACACTCTTCACCAAATCCGGCATCATGGTGGGCCTCGGCGAGGAGCGCCAGGCCGTCCTGCAGGTGATGGACGACATGCGCGCCGCCGATGTCGATTTCCTGACCGTGGGCCAATATCTGCAGCCGACACCGAAACACCACCGCGTCGATCGCTTCGTCACGCCCGACGAGTTCAAGGCTTACGAAACAGCCGCCTGGGGCAAGGGCTTCAGCATGGTCTCGGCCACGCCGCTGACCCGGTCCAGCTATCACGCCGGTGACGACTTCGTCCGTCTGCGCGACCATCGGCTGGAAAAACTGGGCCGGGCCTGAAAGCCTTCCCGCGACGGATCTGAGGGTTCCCCCAGAGCTGATCATCCCCAGAGCTGATGATCCCCAGGCCGCCCGATTTCATTGGTCCGCAATTGTTCCACCGGGAGGTCTGGAGGGTGTCAAACCCTCCAGCCTTGGTGCAGCAGGCCGTTGCTCCGGCCTGCCAGGATGTCAGCCCTGCGAGGCGCGATAGGCCGAATGGCAGGCGCCGCAGGCCTTACCCAGCGCGCTGATGCCGGATTTCAGCGCATCGGGATTTGTAGCCGCGGCGGTCTTCAGCGCCTCGGCCGCGGTGTTCAGATCGCCCAGCTTGGCCAGAAAATCATCGGGCGTCGCCCACAGCTCGGGCTTGGCGGAACTGTCAGCGGACTTGCCCTGTTCCGAACCGGCCGGGAACTGATCAAGGCTGATCACCGAGGCGATGGCGACCACATTCGCCGCAGCCCTTGCCGCCGTCGCCGCGTCATAGGGCGCATCGCCCTTGACCATGGCCCCCATCTTTCCGACATCCGCCGCCATCTGCATCATCAGCCCATGCCGGGTTTCCACGATGTCGGCGAAGGGGTCGGCGGTTTCGGCCCAGACGGTCACGCCGGCCAGAACGAGGGCCGTCGTCAGCCCCAGAAGTTTCAATTTTTTCATGTGGATCTCCATGTGTGCCTCGTGTCGCGCAAGCGATGCCGCACCTGCACATGGAGCACGCAAAGATCAACAATCAATGCGAAACTTGGGTGAAATGCGGCCTCTGCAACTGGAGTTTACCGGGTTGCAGGCGGCATGCCGCGCAAGGCGGAGCTGCTTTGGGCAAGCTTGCGCCGGTCAGGCCGGAGCCACGAAGGGCTGATGGATTTCAGTGAAAACCGCAAGCGCCTCGCAGGCGGCGGCGTGTTGGCGCAGGGCAGGGTAGGGGGTCAGATCGACAGCGTCCCGGTGCGCCTCGGCCACGAATCGCAGGGCGCAGGCCGCCGCAATATCAGCGTGACCCAGCTTTGACCCGAACCACCACGGGCCGGGGCGGGCCGCGCGGTCGGCTTCCAGCGCCACCAGCACAGAGCCTATCTGATGGGCGCAGCGCGCGGCCCACGTGACTGAGGGTTCCCTGTGCAACGCGCGTTCGTAAAACAGGCTGACCGCCTTGTCAGCCAGACCCGTGGCCAGGGCCGCCACCTTCAGCCCGCAGTGGCGGTCAGGTTCGGTGCGGGCAAACATCGGCTCGGTGACCAGACTGTCAAGATGGTCGAGAATCATATGGCTGTCGGTCAGCACGAATCCGTCGTCCAGCACCAAAGTCGGCACGCGCATCAACGGGTTCAGCGCCCGGATTGCCTCGCCGTCGCCGAACACCGACCACGGGCGGTGGTCATAGGGCAACCCGTAAAGCCGCAGGGCAATGCCGACACGGCGGACAAAGGGGCTGTCGTATTGGCCGATCAGGATCATGCTGTGTCTCGCGCGGGCGGGATCGATTTTCGGCCGAAGTTTGGCAGATCCGAGCCCCCATTTCCAGCGCAGCGGTGCGTGACCGCGAAGCGCGGGTCGTTCGCGCTATTTCACCGCAGGGACGGCCTTGATATAGGCCACGATCGCCTGCACGTCGCTTTCGGGCAGATGTCCCATGTTTTCCACCACATGGGCCATGGCGCCACCGGCGAAATCGAATTCAGGGGTCGCACCCGTCGTCAGATAGGTGAAGATGTCCTTGTCCGACCAATCCAGCTTGCCACTGGTGATGTTGGGTACCTTGGACTTGCCGTCATCGATCACCGACCCGCCCAGCCATGCCGCCTTGGTGAGCCCGCCCATCGCGTTGCGTGGGGTATGGCACTCACCGCAATGCGCCAGCGCTTCGGCAAGATATCGGCCGCGCTTGACTTGATCGGTCAGATCACCGGTCAGCACATAGCCAGTGCCGCCGAACAGCAGCTTCCAGCCGCCCAGAGACCTGCGGATGTTGAAGGGAAAACCCACGTCATGCGGTTTGTTCGGCGTGGCCGAGGCGGGCAGGCTGTCGAGGAAGGCTTTCAGATCGACCAGGTCCTGCGGCTCCATCTTGGCATAGGCGACATAGGGCATGGCGGGATATTCATGCTCACCCTCGGGCGTAATACCGTCGCGGATGGCGTGCGAGAAGGTGGCGATCGACCAGCCGCCGATGCCTGCCGTGGGGTCGGAGGAGATATTGGGCGCGTAGAATGTGCCGAACGCGGTCGGGAAGGCCTGGCCCCCCGCCAGAACCAATTGATCGGCGCCCTTGGCATTGGGCGCCATGTGGCACGATTCGCAGCCCGAGGCCCAGAACACCGCTTCACCATGCGCCTTGTCTCCGGTCAGCAGTTCCACGTCGGCGGTGGAGCGCATCACAGGTTCGGTCAGATACCAGCCGGCGCCAGCGCCAAGGATCGCCAGCGCGATGAGGATTCGGACGATGCGGCCCATAGGATGCTCCTGCAGCAATTTGACTGCAGGAAGCACGAAGGCTTAGATTGTACAAGGACTTCGACGACGCCATAACCTAAACGTGCAGGCAAATGCCACTTTCAACACCAAAGATATAGACACAGATCTCGGTTGCGGGTCCAGCGCCTAAGGCTTGGGCAAAGCCAACCGGCTGCCGTTGACGCGCAGCCAATCGGGCCAGCCCCACAGATGCTCGACCCCCACAAAGGCCAGCGCCAGCGCCACGGCCACCAGCATGAAACGCACCTGCCGGGCCGCGGGCGGATGGCGCAGCCATCGGGTCATCCGCAAGAGCCAGGTAAGGTCCATCTATTCGGAGAATCGCACCTTGCCGATATAGGGCAGGTTGCGGTTGCGCTGTGCGAAGTCGATGCCGTAGCCCACGACGAATTCATCGGGAATCTCGAAGCCGGTCCAGGTCGCCTTGATGTCGACCTCACGCCGACTGGGTTTGTCGAGAAGCGCGCAGAAGGTCAGCTTGCGCGGCTCGCGCGCTTCCAGCAGCTTGCGGACGTGGTGCAGCGTATAGCCGGTGTCGACGATGTCTTCGACGACCAGAACATCCTTGCCGGCAATCTCGCCCCTTATGTCCTTGAGGATCCGGACTTCGCGGCTGGAATGCGTGCTGTTGCCATAGGAGGAGGCTTCGAGGAAATCCACCTCGACCGGCAAACCGATTTCGCGGACGAGATCGGCGATGAAGACGAAGGAACCACGCAGCAGGCCGACCACGACCAGCTTGTCGGTGCCCTTGAAATGCTCGGTGATTTCGGTGGCCAGTTCCTCCACCCGTGCGGCGATGGCTTTGGCGCTGATCATCTGGTCGATGACATAGGGACGTTCCGGCATGGGGCCTCCTTGGTCGCTACAGCACTTGGTCGCGTGGGCAGGCCGACATCCGGATTCCGCTTTTCCACGTAACGCACTCAGGTTACTTCAAAAGCAGGGCCGTGACACTGGCAAGGCCCAAAGCAACGGAACGGATGGATGACACGGCACCACGAAGAGAAAATCCTGCCCCACAGCGCGGTCCAGATGTTCGATCTGGTGGCGGATGTGGCACGCTACCCCGAATTCCTGCCCTGGACCGCCGCCGCCCGCATCCGCTCGCGCACGCCGGTCGAAGGCGGCGAGATGATGGAGGCCGATCTGGTGATCTCGTTCAAGCTGTTCCGCGAGAGGTTCGGCTCTCGGGTGACTCTGCTGCCCGGCGAGGGGCGGATCCTGACGGAATATATCGACGGCCCGTTCCGCCATTTGAAATCGGTCTGGAGCTTTGCCGAAGCGCCCGGCAGTCTTGGCCGGCCGGCGTGCAAGGTGGTCTTCGACGTCGATTTCGAGTTTCGCAACGCCATCCTGTCGGGCGTGATCGGACTGGTCTTCAACGAGGCCATGGCCCGCGTGGTGCGCGCCTTCGAGGCGCGGGCCAAGGTGCTGTACGGCGGGTGAAGCGGGCTGGAGGCATTGGCGGACCGCCCTTCCTGCCAATTCCCCCTTTCGCCCCCGCAGGACGGGCCATCGGCCCGTGCTGGCCGAGACGTGGCGCGTCACATCACGGCGACCGACCGCGCGAGCACACGCAAGGCGTGATCCCGCGCCGCCTCGCGCACCTGCGTGCGGCCCAGCGCGCCAAACTCCACCGTCTCGACGAGGGTCGCCCGTCCCCGCCGCGCCAGGCCGAAGCAGACCCGGCCCTCGGGCTTGAACTCCGATCCGCCGGGACCTGCGATCCCGGTGACCGACACTGCCAGACCGGCGGCGGAATGGGCCAGGGCCCCCTCGGCCATCTCGCGCGCCACGGCTTCGGAGACGGCGCCGTGGGCGTCCAGCGTCGCGGGGCTGACCCCCAGCATCTCGACCTTGGCGGCGTTGGAATAGGTGACAAATCCGCGCTCGAAAACATCTGACGAGCCTGCCACATCGGTCAGCGCCACCGCCACCATGCCGCCGGTGCAGCTTTCTGCCGTGGCGATCTTCAGGCCCCAATAGCGGGCGGCCTGCAGGATTTCGGCCGGAGTTGCCGGGGCGGTCGCATCAGGGATCATCCATGCCTCATCAGGATCAGGGGAATGTGATAGGCCGCCGCCAGTATCACCGTGACGACCCCCGCGAACAGGCCGGCCCAAAGGTCATCCAGCATCACCCCCGCCGCATCGCCGCGCCGGTCGGCCCGGCCTATCACCCAAGGCTTCCAGATGTCGAACAGGCGGAAGAGGGCGAAGGGAAAGACCCAGGCCGGCCAAGGCAGCCAACCGCCATTGGCCGCCAATGCCGCCTGCGCCGCCGGGGCGAAGTAAAATCCCGCCGCCGGGAACAGCAGTGTCAGCCATTGGCCCGCGACCTCGTCGATCACAACCTCCGATGGATCCTCGCCGGGCTTCAGTTCCGCAGCACAGGCCCAGAAGCCCACGGCGGTCACCCCCAAGGTCGCCAGCGCCAGCACGGGAAAGCCGGCAAACCGCAGGATCAGCATGCCCAGCAGCAGAGCGGCCAAAGACCCCCATGTCCCCGGCGCAGGCCGCAGCAACCCTGCGCCGAAGAAGATCACCAGCGTCCGGCTCACGCCACGGCTCACAGCGCCACCAGCACGGCGGTGGCCAAGGCGGCGATGCCTTCCTCGCGTCCGGTGAAGCCCAGCTTCTCAGAGGTTGTGGCCTTCACGCTGACCCGGCCCAGTGCAATCCCCATGATCGCGGCCAGAGCCTCCCGCATCGCCACCGCATGGGGGCCGACCTTGGGTCGTTCACAAATCAGCGTCACGTCGGCGCTCGTGATGGTATAGCCGCGCAGGCGGGCCAGATCAGCGGCATGCTGCAGAAAGATCCGGCTGGCCGCGCCCTTCCATTGCGGGTCCGTGGGCGGGAAATGCTGGCCGATATCGCCCTCGGCCATGGCGCCATAAATGGCATCCGTCAGCGCATGCATGCCCACATCGGCGTCCGAGTGGCCCAAGAGTGCCTTGCCATGTGGCACCTTGATCCCGCAAAGCCAGACGCCCTCGCCCTCGCAGAAAGCGTGCACGTCAAAGCCATTTCCCATCCGCACATCCATTGCCATCTCCTTGCGCGCCCGCAGCGCCTGCTCTGCCCGGGCGAAATCGCCGGGGAAGGTCACCTTCAGGTTTTCTTCCTCGCCCTCGACCATCACCACGTCAAGCCCTGCGGCCCGCGCCACTTCCACATCATCCGCCGCATCGCCCAGAAAGGCCCGGTGGGCGGCCAGAATCGGCTCGAACCGGAAGCCCTGCGGCGTCTGCGCCCGGTAGAGCCCGCTGCGGTCGCGCGTGCCCGTCACGAGCCCGGCCGCCCCCGTCCACAAGGCATCGGTCACCGTGACCGAGGGTGCCGCCCCTGCGGCCCGCTCCAGCGCCGCCAGAACCCGCCCGATCACAGCGTCCGAAACCAGAGGCCGCGCGCCGTCATGGATCAGCACGCGGGTCACGCCTTGCCCCGCCAGCGCCTCGAGCGCGGCCCGGACCGAAGCCGCACGGCTTGCCCCGCCATGCACCACCAGCGCATCGCCCGCCACCGCCGCCGCTCGCGCCGCATCGTCGGGATGGATGACCAGCACCCGCCGCAGGCCGACGAAAGCCGCCAGCGCATGCGCCACGACCGGACGTCCCGCCAGCATCTGCCACTGCTTGGGAACTTCTCCCCCGGCCCGCGTCCCGCGTCCGGCGGCCACAATGATCGCAGCTGTCGTCATTTCACCTGCCCTTTTCGAAAAACTGTAGAGGAAATGCCGGACAGATGGAATTCGTCCCGCCCTGTCTTTCCTCTTGCTCTCGCCGAAAATCCCGCAGCGTGAGGAGCACCCGGATAATCTTCCCGCGGATGATGTTCAGTGAAGTGCATCGGCCGACGATTTGTGCGGCCCGTGGGGACGCAAAGTCCCCCAGCTTTGACGGCGCTTTGCGCCCTCTGCCTTACGGTTTCGCCGAAATCGGCCAACATGCGCCCAAACTTTAGGCACTGCCCTAATTTAAGGCAGATTTATGCCCGCAACCCTTTGTGATTCCGTGTCATGGGCCCTACCTAGACACCATGCGAACAGGAAACCACGTGCCCACAAATCCGCTTGCCCTGACCCCTCCGGTGATCCTCGCGCCCATGGCGGGGATTACAGACCTGCCGTGGCGGCGGGTGGTGGCGGGCTTTGGCGCGGGGCTGGTCGTCTCGGAAATGGTCGCCTGCGAAGAGGTGATGCGCGCCCATCCCGAAATGCGGGCCAGAGCAGAGCTTGGCTTCACCGAAGCCCACACCGCCGTTCAGCTTGTGGGCCGCGAGGCGCATTGGATGGCGGAAGCCGCCCGATTCGTCGAAGCGCAGGGCGCCCGGGTCATCGACATCAACATGGGCTGCCCGACCAAACGCGTCACCACAGGCGCCTGCGGCTCGGCCCTCTTGCGCGACCTTGACCATGCCTTGCGGTTGATTGACGCCGTGGTGGGGGCCGTGAAAGTTCCGGTGACGCTGAAAACCCGGCTCGGCTGGGACGACGCGTCGCTCAACGCGCCGGAGCTTGCCGTCAGGGCGGAACAGGCCGGGATCAGGATGATCACCATCCATGGCCGCACGCGCTGCCAGTTGTACAAAGGCAAAGCCAACTGGGCGGCGATCCGGGCGGTCACGGATGCGGTCCGCATCCCCGTCATCGCCAACGGCGACGTCATCGACCCTGTCACGGCGCGTCTGGCCCTCGCGGCCTCGGGCGCCCTTGGCGTGATGATCGGACGCGGGGCGCAGGGCGCGCCGTGGAAACTGGCCGAGATTGCCCATGCCCTGCACGGCACCCCCGCGCCGAGGGTGCCGCAGGGCGCGGCATTGGCGGCGCTGATCGCCGGCCACTACGAGGCGATGTTGTCGTTCTATGGCGTCTCGCTTGGTGGACGCTGCGCCCGCAAGCATCTGGGCTGGTATCTGGAAGAGGCCGGCTTGTCGGATCACCGAGAAACGCTGCTGGTCAGCGAAAGCCCGGCCCAGGTCCTGCATCTGATCGATCGCATCTTCGGACAGTCCGACAGGTGCGCCGCATGAGCACATCTCCGCCCTTCGACGCGATCTGGGCCAGCTTGCCGATGCCCGCCCTGCTGATCGACGGCAAGGATTTCATCCTTGCGGCCAATCCGGCGGCAGAGACATTCCTCAACGCCTCCAGCCGCTCGCTGTTCCAGCAGAAGCTGGAGGACAAACTGCGGGTCGACGTGCCTTTGTGCGATTCGCTGATCCGCGCCCGCGCCAATCAGGCCGATGTGAACATCAATGATGTCACGGTCACCACCTACGACCGCGTCTCACCGCATTGCCTGATCCAGATCGCCCCGGTGCAGGACTCGCCCGGCCAGCTTTTGCTGCTGATCAGCCCTCGCGTCATGGCCGAACGCATGGGCCGCGCCCGCAGCGCCACCTCGGCCGCGAAATCCGCCATCGGCATGGCCGAAATGCTGGCGCATGAAATCAAGAACCCGCTTGCCGGGATTTCCGGGGCCGCTCAACTTCTGTCGATGAACCTGTCGACCGAAGACCGCGAAATGACCGACCTGATTGTCGAGGAAACCCGCCGCATCGTCAAACTATTGGAGCAGGTCGAACAGTTCGGCAACCTGCGCCCGCCAGAAGCTCGCGCCGTCAACATCCATGACGCCTTGGACCGCGCCCGGCGCTCTGCCCAGATGGGCTACGCCAGCCACATGATGATCGTTGAGGATTACGACCCCTCGCTGCCCGTCACCTGGGCCGACCCCGATCAACTGATGCAGGTCTTCCTCAACTTGATCAAGAACGCGACCGAGGCGGCCCGCGACAACCGGGGCACCATCCGCCTGCGCAGCTTTTACGACCTGTCGCTGCGCCTGCGTCGCAAGGACGGCAGTCAGGCCCGGCTGCCGCTGCAGATCGAGATCATCGACGATGGCCCGGGCATCCCGCCCGACATCGCCTCCGACATCTTCGAACCCTTCGTCTCGGGCCGTGAAAACGGCACCGGGCTGGGGCTGGCGCTGGTGTCGAAGATCATCACGGACCACGGCGGTCTGATCGGCGTGGAATCGGTGCCCGGACGCACCGTCTTCCGCATCTCGTTGCCCGTGGCGCCCAAAGACACATTGAAGGAGAGCTGAGATGGATGGCACTGTATTGGTCGCAGATGACGACCGCACGATCCGCACGGTGCTCACGCAGGCATTGACGCGCGCCGGCTGCAAGGTCCACGCGACCTCCAGCCTGATGACGCTGATGCGCTGGGTCGAAGAGGGCAAGGGCGACCTTGTGATCTCGGATGTCATCATGCCCGACGGCAACGGGCTGGAGGCGCTGCCCCGGATCAGCCGCATCCGTCCCGGCCTGCCGGTGATCATCATTTCGGCCCAAAACACCATCATGACCGCCATTCAGGCCGCCGAGGCCGAGGCCTTCGACTATCTGCCCAAGCCCTTCGACCTGCCCGACCTGATGAAACGCTCGGCCCGTGCGCTGGACCAGAAGCGCAGGGCGGCGGCGGCGGTGGTCAACCCTCCGCGTGAACCGGGCGACGATCTGCCGCTGGTGGGCCGGACGGCCGCGATGCAGTCGCTCTATCGGCTGGTGGCCAAGGTGATGAACACCGACCTGCCCGTGCTGATCACCGGCGAATCAGGCACTGGCAAAAGCCTGATCGCCCGTGCCATCCATGATTTCTCCGACCGCCGCTCGCAGCCCTTCATCGTGGCGCAGGCCTCTGACCTTGGCGGCGTTGACGGGATTGCGACCCTGGTCGCCAAGGCGAAGGGCGGCACCTTGCTGATCGACGAGGTCGCCGATTTCGACGAAGACGGCCAGGCCCGTCTGGTCCGAATGCTCGACGTGGCCGACGACCACGCACCGCGCGTGCTGGCCACCAGCCAGGCCGATCTCGCCCAGAAGGTCGAGGAGGGCCGGTTGCGCAAGGATCTCTTCTACCGCCTCGGCGGCGTGTCCTTCAACGTGCCGCCGCTGCGCGAGCGGGTCGAGGATATCAACCTGCTCGCCGATCATTTCATGTCCCGCGCCGAGCGGGACTTGGGGACCGTCCGCCGCCTGACCCCCGAAGCGCGCAACATCCTGCGCGCCTTCCCATGGCCTGGCAACGTTCGACAACTGGAGAATGTGCTGAAGCGCCTGCTTGTCACCTCGTCCGAGCCCGATATTTCGGCCAAGGAACTGGAAAGCGCTCTGGGCGGCCCGCAAGCCGCTGAACCTTCCCGCGCCGGGGCGGTGGAGAATGAAAAGCTGTCCGCCTCCGTCGCCCGCCACCTCAAGCGGTATTTCGACCTGCACAACGGTCAACTGCCGCCGAATGGCGTCTACGACCGCATCCTGCGCGAAGTGGAACTTCCGCTGATTGAGATTGCTCTGGATGCCACAGCCGGCAACCAAGCCAAATGTGCCGATCTTCTGGGGATCAACCGCAATACCTTGCGTAAGAAGATCACAGACCTCGATATCCGCGTGACACGCCGCCGCAAGCTGATGTAATAAAGCAACAGCAGAGTGTCGCAGGGGCTGCGTTGCCCGAAAGACACCACATGTGGCGGGCAGGACGCAGGTCCGGCCCAGACAGGGACGGATTTTGAGGCAGGGCACCGGCATTTCCTATTGGGCGACGCGTCTGTCGCGGTTGCGGCGTCAGCGGCAGTTGCAGACCGCCGTGACGTTGGGGCTGGTCTTCCTTGGCCCGCTTATGGCGGTTCTGACCTTTCTGGCGCTGGGGCCCTTGAACCTGAACGCCACGTCGCAGGGGCTGCGGCTGATCCTGCTGGCCGATGTGGTCTATGTGCTGGCCCTGGCCGCCCTGGTCCTGCGCCGCATCATGCAAATGGTGGCCGACCGGCGCAGCCAATCGGCGGGATCCCGGCTGCACCTGCGCCTGACCGGGGTCTTTGCCATCGTGGCGTTGATCCCCACGGTGCTCGTCGCCGTCTTCGGCGTGCTGACCGTCAATATCGGTCTGGAAGGCTGGTTCTCCGACCGCGTGCGTTCCGTCATCGGCGCGTCGCTGGAGGCGGCGCAGGCCTATGATGCCGAGCAGAGTGCGACCCTCACGCAAGACGTGCAGGCTTTGGCGAACTACCTGACGCAGGCAAAGGCGGGCAATCTGCTGCTCGACGACGGTGCGATCCGCCCGATCCTGGCGCAAGGGCAGGCGGACATCCAGCGCGGGCTGAAAGAGGTCTATCTGATCACCGCCACCGGCACCCTGAAAACCCGGGGCGAGAAGAGCTATCTTTTCGACTACGAACGGCCCACTGCCGCGCAGATCATTCAGGCGCAAGCCGGGCAGGTCGTACTGATCGAGGACTGGCCGAATTCCGAACTGCGCGCCCTGATCAATCTGCCCGCCTTTCCCGACCGGCTGCTTTATGTCTCGCGCAAGGTCGACGGCAAGATACTGGGATTGCTGGACGAAACCCAGCAGACCGCTGCCCTGTACCAGCAGTTGGAAAGCGATCGTGGCAAGGTTCTGTTCAACTTCGGCGTCATTTATCTGGTCTTCGCCGTCATCCTGATCATCGCGGCCATCTGGGGCGGCCTGTGGTTCGCCGAACGTCTGGCGCGTCCGGTCGGGCGTCTGGCAGGGGCGGCGCAACGCGTCGGTGCGGGCGATCTGGACGTGCAGGTGGTCGAGGAGGAATCCGATGACGAAATCGCCATGCTCGGTCGCCTGTTCAACCAGATGACCCGCCAGTTGAAAGGCCAGCGCGAGGCTTTGCTGGAGATCAACGAGCAGACCGAAGGGCGGCGGCGGCTGTTCGATTCCGTGCTGTCCAACGTGACGGCCGGCGTGATCGGTCTGGACGCCACCGGCCATATGGACTTCGTCAACCGCGCCGGGATGCGCTTGCTCGACATCGCCGCCGAGCCCTCCGCCGCCACGACCTTGCCGCAGCTGGTTCCCGAATTCACCAATCTTTTCGAACGCTTGCAGTCCGAAGCTGGATCGGCGTTGCAAGAGGAAGTGCGTCTCTCGCGGCGGGGCAAGCTGGAGAGCCTGCTGGTCCGCATGAGCGAACGGCGCGGCGAAGATGGCGGGGTCGAGGGCTTCGTGGTGGCCTTCGATGACGTGACCGACCTTGTCTCTGCCCAAAGGATGGCTGCCTGGGGCGACGTGGCGCGGCGGATCGCGCATGAGATCAAGAACCCGCTGACCCCCATCCAGCTTTCCGCAGAACGCATCCGCCGCAAATACCGCACGCAGGTGCAGGACCCCGAGGAACTGGAACAACTGGCCGACGTCATCATCCGGCAAACCAATGACTTGCGGCGCATTGTTGATGAGTTTTCCAAATTCGCCCGGATGCCCGAGCCTGACCGGCGCGAGACCGACCTGAAAGCCTTGGTCAAGGCCGCTGTCATGCTGCAGGAGAACGGCCAGCCCGGTGTCACCTTCAACGCCACTTTGCCCGACGGCCAAGACATGATCGAGCTTGACGGCACCATGATCGGACAGGCCTTGACAAACCTGATCAAGAACGCCGGGGAAGCCATTGAAGAGAAACACTTAAAGACACCCGGAATGACCCCGGAAATCCGCGTCTCGCTGCAATCCTTCGACACCCATTCCATCATCCGCATTGCTGACAACGGCACCGGCTTGCCGCCGGACCGCTCCAGACTTTTCGAACCCTATGTGACGACCCGCGAGAAGGGCACCGGCCTTGGCCTGCCCATCGTCAAGAAAATCATCGAGGAACATGGCGGAACGCTGATCCTGACCGACGCGCCCGTCTTTGCTGGCAACGACCACGCCGGAGCCTTGGCAGAGATTCGTCTGCCCCGTGCCACCCGGACCAAGTCGGTTGCCGGCCGTAGCCAAGCCCAGGGGGGAACATGACCAGCATTCTCATCGTCGACGACGAAAAGGACATCCGTGAACTGATCGGGGACATTCTGAAGGACGAGGGCTATGCCATTCGTCTGGCAGGAAATTCCGATGATTGCATGCAGGCGATCAACGCCGAATTGCCCAGCCTGATGATCCTCGACATCTGGCTGAAGGACAGCCGGATGGACGGCATCGACATCCTGAAAACCGTCAAGCGCGACAATCCGGATGTGCCGGTGGTCATCATCTCCGGCCACGGCAACATCGAAATCGCGGTCGCTGCCATCAAGCAGGGCGCTTACGACTTCATCGAAAAGCCCTTCAACATCGACCAGTTGATGGTGGTCGTCTCGCGCGCCATGGAGGCGTCGCGCCTGCGCCGCGAGAATGCGGAACTGCGGAGGCGCGACATGACGTCCTCTGACATGCTTGGATCAAGTCCGGGCTTCAAGGCTTTGAAAGTGCAGCTGGAAAAGGTCACCAAGTCGAATGGCCGCGTCATGCTGTCGGGCCCTTTCGGGTCTGGAAAGGAACTGGCGGCGCGCTTCATCCACACCAACTCCAACCGCGCTGCGGCGCCCTTCGTCTCTGTCTCCTCGGCCACGATTGAACCCGAACGGATGGAGGAGGTCCTCTTCGGCCGCGAAACCAGCGAACGCGGCGTCGAAAAGGGGCTTCTGGAACAAGCCCACGGTGGCATCGTCTATTTTGACGAAGTGGCCGACATGCCCTTGGGCACCCAATCGAAGATCCTGCGCGTGTTGACCGAACAGCAATTCACGCGCTCGGGCGGGGCCGACAAGGTGCGCGTCGATCTGCGCGTCATCTCCTCGACCTCGCGCGATCTGCGCACCGAAATCGCGCAAGGCCGCTTCCGGCAGGAACTGTATGACCGCCTCAACGTCGTGCCGATCCAGGTGCCCAGCCTTGAGGAACGTCGCGAGGATATCCCGGAGCTGACCAAGCATTTCATCGAGATGTTCCACCGCAGCCAAGGCCTGCCCGCCCGCGTGCTGTCGTCCGAGGCCGAGGCCATGCTGCAGACCATGTCCTGGCCCGGCAACGTGCGCCAGTTGCGCAATGTGATCGAACGGGTGCTGATCCTGGGCGACACCGGCGGTCCGGTGGAGCCGCGCGAACTGCCGGGCCCGGAGCCCGTGGGCGAATCGGGGCAACGCATGGTGCTCGGCGGGGCCATGGCCACGCTGCCGCTGCGCGAGGCCCGCGAAGTCTTCGAGCGGGAGTATCTTCTGACCCAGATCAACCGCTTTGGCGGCAACATCTCCAGAACTGCCGGATTTGTCGGCATGGAACGGTCCGCCCTACACCGTAAGCTCAAATCACTGGGGGTTGTATCCTCGGGCAAGGGCCAGGGTGCAGAAGGCGACGAAGACGAGTGATTTAGGCACTGGAAACTGTGCAAACCTCCCGCCATAGTGCCATTCGAGGCTGCCGCGACAGTCTTGGCACATAAAACAAGAACGATGCCCTCGAACGACAAGAAAAAGGCTAGAAAAATGGCTGCAGACAAACAAAATTTACAAGATGCGTTTCTGAATCATGTCCGCAAGGCGAAGGTTCCCGTCACGATTTTCCTGATCAACGGGGTGAAGCTGCAAGGCGTCATCACATGGTTTGACAACTTCTGCGTGCTGCTGCGCCGCGATGGGCAAAGCCAGCTGGTCTACAAGCATGCCATCTCCACCATCATGCCGGGCGGGCCGATCAACCTGTATGAAGGCGAAGAGTGATCTCGGAGGATCATGACGAAGAGGCCGGGGAAGACACCCCGGCTGAACCGCGCGCGCCAAAGGGACCGCAGGACACAGCCACCGCGCTAACCCGCGCCTATGTTGTGCATCCTGACCTCAAGGCCACCCGCAAGCGGCGGTTGCCCGAACATGGGCTGGCCGAGGCCGTGGCTTTGGCCGCCGCGTTGCCGGGTCTGGATGTGGTGGGGGCCGAGATTGCTCGCATCTCCCGCATCGCCCCCGGCTTGCTGTTTGGGTCCGGCAAGGTCGAGGAGCTGAAGACGCGCTTCAAGGACCTTGAGGTGGCCTTGGTGCTGGTGGATGGCAC
>CANGHD010000055.1 GCA_947453525.1 Paracoccaceae bacterium
CGGCCTTGGCGATGCCCTGCGCAGCCCGATCCCGCTGGTGGAAGGTGAGCATCGTGATGGCCCGCTGATCTTCCAATTGGAGCGGCTTGCGGAGGGTCGCTGGCGCTTCTGGAACCATGCCGCAGGTGATCCGTCGAATTTCGACCTTGACCCCGGCCCGGCGGACGAGGCGCTGTTGCAGCGCAAGCATGATGCGCTGCAGACGGACCCGGCCTCGTCCTTCCGGCTGAACTTTCAGGCGATGCAGATGGGCGCGACAGGGTCAACCGTGATCTATGGCCGCGTTCTGCGCCGCACGACTCCTGCAGGCACCGAAAAGCGTCTGATGACAGGGGCGGAAGAACTGGAAGCTATTCTGGCGACCGAGTTTGGTTTGACGGGTGTGCCGATTGCCCCGCTCTGGCAGCGAATCCTTGCCCGCCATGCCATGGTTTTCGGCGCAGAAGATGCCGCACCTTAGGCCGAGGAGCATGGGCGAGATTTGGCGCACCGCTTGTGAATCCGCCCCCGGCAAGCTATGGCGGGCGCATGACACAAGCACCGCTTCATGCCCCCCTTCTTCATGATCGCCTACTGATCATAGACTTCGGCTCTCAGGTCACGCAACTGATTGCGCGCCGCCTGCGGGAGTTGCACGTCTATTGCGAAATCCACCCCTACAACAAGATTGACGAGGCCTTTCTGGCCGCCTTCGCGCCCAAGGCCGTGATCTTCTCGGGCGGGCCGGCCTCGGTCTATTGGGAGGGCGCGCCGATGCCGCCCAAGGGGGTGTTTGATCTGGGCGTGCCGATCCTGGGCATCTGCTATGGCCAGCAGGTGATGATGCATGTGCTGGGTGGCCATGTCGAAGGCGGCCACGGGACGGCGGAATTCGGCAAGGCCTATGTCACAGCCGGGGCCAAGCTGCCGCTCTTGGAAGGCTGGTTCGCGGCGGGCGACGAACAGGTCTGGATGAGCCACGGCGACCATGTGTCGAAGATTGCTCCGGGGTTCGAGGTTTACGGCACCTCCCCGAATGCGCCTTTCGCCATCACGGCCGATGTCTCGCGGCACTTCTACGCCGTGCAGTTCCACCCGGAGGTCCACCACACGCCGAAAGGCGCGCGGCTTTACGAGAATTTCGTGAAGCTGGCGGGCTTCAAGGGCGACTGGACCATGGGCGCCTACCGCGAGGAAGCCATAAGGAAAATCCGCGAGCAGGTCGGCGATGCCAAGGTGATCTGCGGTCTGTCGGGCGGCGTGGATTCGTCGGTCGCCGCCGTGCTGATCCATGAAGCGATTGGCTCCCAGCTTACCTGCGTCTTTGTCGACCACGGGCTGTTGCGGCTGGGCGAGGCCGAGCAGGTCCTGAAGATGTTCCGGGACACCTACAATATTCCCCTGATCCATGCCGACGAAAGTGCGATGTTTCTCGGCGCGCTGGAGGGTGTCTCGGACCCGGAGGTCAAGCGCAAGACCATCGGCCGTCTCTTCATCGACGTCTTCCAGAAACACGCGCATGAGGTCGGCGGGGCGAAGTTTCTGGCGCAGGGGACGTTGTACCCGGATGTGATCGAGTCCGTCTCCTTCAGCGGCGGGCCGTCGGTGACGATCAAAAGCCACCACAACGTCGGCGGCCTGCCCGAGAAGATGGGCCTGAAGCTGGTCGAACCCCTGCGCGAGTTGTTCAAGGACGAGGTCCGCGCCTTGGGTCGTGAACTCGGCCTGCCCGAGGCCTTTATCCGCAGGCACCCCTTCCCCGGCCCCGGTCTGGCGATCCGCTGCCCCGGAGAGATCACCACCGAAAAGCTCGACATCCTGCGCAAGGCCGATGCCGTCTATATCGACCAGATCAGGAAGCACGGGCTTTATGACGAGATCTGGCAGGCCTTCGCCGCGATCCTGCCCATGAAGACCGTGGGCGTGATGGGCGACGGGCGCACCTATGACTTCGCGTTGGCGCTGCGGGCGGTGACCTCGGTCGATGGCATGACGGCGGATTACTACCCCTTTAGCCACGATTTTCTGGGCGAAACCGCGACGCGGATCATCAACGAGGTCAAGGGCATCAACCGGGTCTTCTACGACTGCACCAGCAAGCCGCCGGGCACGATCGAACTGGAATAGGCGTGTCGGCCTGCGGGCGCTGTCGTTCGAAGGAACTGGCGTAGGGTGGGGTTGTAACCCCACCCTACTGGGCACAAACGGCCTTTCAGCAAGGCCTCAGTCGCCGCGCACGGCCGCCTCGATCGCCGCGACGTCGATCTTCTGCATGGTCATCATCGCGGCGAAGGCGCGTTCAGCGACGGCTCCGCCCTGCGCCATGGCCTCGGTCAGCACCCTAGGCGTGATCTGCCACGACAAGCCCCATTTGTCCTTGCACCAGCCGCATTCGCTGGTCTGGCCGCCGTTTTCGATGATGGCATTCCAGTAGCGGTCGGTCTCTTCCTGATCCTCGGTGGCGATCTGGAACGAGAAGGCCTCGCTCTGCTGGAAAAATCTGCCGCCGTTCAGCCCCATGCAGCGCACACCGCAAACGGTGAAATCCACCGTCAGGACCTGCCCCTTCTGTCCGCCCGGAAAATTCCCCGGCGCAGGGTGGACGGCAAGGACCTGGCTGTCGGGAAAGGTGGCGGCATAAAACCGTGCGGCATCCTCCGCAGCCGACTCGTACCAAAGGCAGATCGTGTTCTTGGCCATCATTGCCTCCTGATGCATCCGCCGGACGGCGGGACAATGCCACAAAGGGTTCACCGGCGCCAAAAGCCTTTGCCTTCGATCATGCCGGGTTTGACCGAGCCCGGTCAAGAGTTGTGATCGGTCACGCCGTTGCATTAGACTAACTAAAGACCCGGCCTCCCCTTCCCTGTCACAGGACCTGAAATGATCCGACTGCGCGGCCAGATGGTCTGCATGACCGATTCCGAGGTGCTGGCGGTGCAGATCCATCTGCCCGCCCACCTCACCCTCACCCGGTCCGAACCGGGCTGTCTGACCTTCGAGGTCAGCGCAACCGATGACCCGATGGTCTTCGAGGTGATGGAAGCCTTCCGCGACCGCGCCAGCTTTGACGCCCATCAGGTCCGCACCCGCGACAGCGCCTGGTTTGCCGCAACCCGTGGCATCCTGCGCGATTTCCGGTTGGAAGAGATCGGCGACTGAGGCAGGAGGGCGGACCAGCCCCATCCTGCGGCATCTCTCGGGCAAAGCGACGGCAAGCCTCAGAACGACCCGTGTTTGGCCAATTCCGCCAAGGGCAGGCGCGGGGTGTGCCCTTCACGGGCCCGCAGCGCCTCGGGCAGGTTCTCGGCCGGGCCCCGGCTGCCGATGGCCACCACGGCGTGCAGCACATAGCCTTGCGGCGCGCCAAGCAGGTCGGCCGCCTTGGTTTGGTCAAAACCACCCATGGCATGGACGAACAGGCCCTTCAGATTGGCCTGCAACGCAAGGCTCATCCATGCGGCACCGGCATCGAAGGCATGCCAGGGGTTCGGGTTGGACTGCCCCTCCTTCTCGACCGTCGATTTGGAAGCGATCACGACAAGCGCCGACGCCTTCTCGGCCCAGGCGCGGTTGAACGGCACCAGCGTGTCGGCGATCTTGGCAAAACCCGCGTCGCCGCGCAGACCCCAGGCAAAACGCCACGGCTGGTTGTTGGAGGCCGAAGGCGCCCAACGCGCCGCCTCCAGCAACTCCAGAAGCTCGGCCTCGGTCAGGGTGGCGTCGGTGAAGGACCGGGGAGAATGGCGGTTGAGGAACAGCGGGTCGATGGCGTGATCAGCTTGGCGGGGCGACGGGGCAAGCACATTCATGGCGGTATCCTGACTTGTTCAAACGTGATTTAAGCCGCCGGAACGGCCAAGGAAAGGAACATTTGCGCAGAGCGACCCTGCGCCGCTGAACCATCTTGACGCAAGGCAGGCTAGCCGCCCTGATGGGCATCAGGAGGACCCCATGCAAGCCACACGTCTGTTCGGCATCGGCGACCTGCGTCTGGTCGAGATCGCCCCGCCCGCCCCCGGCCCCGGTGACATCGTGATCCGCGTCGAGGCGGCGGGGATCTGCGGCACCGACCGCCATCTGTTCAAGGGCGAGTTCCCCTCGGCCCCGCCCGTGACCCTTGGCCACGAGTTCAGCGGCATCATCACCGGGGTGGGTGCAGGCGTCACCCTGCCCTTGGGCACGCGCGTGACCTGCGACCCCAATTGCCCCTGCGGCACCTGCCCCGAATGCCGCGCCGGCCGCGTCAACCTCTGCCGTTTGAACCGCGCCATCGGCATCCACGACGACGGCGGCTTTGCCACTTTCGCCCGCCTGCCCGCGCACCGCGCCCATGTGCTGCCCGCCGACCTCAATCCGCTCTATGGCGCGTTCTGCGAACCGCTGGCCTGCACGCTGCACGGTCTGGATCTGGGCGCCCCCCGTCCGGGCGAGCGGGTCATCGTGCTGGGCGGCGGCGTCATCGGCCTTTTGGCCTTGCAACTGGCCATGCGGGCCGGGGCCGAGGTCATGCTGGTCACCCGGCAACGCGCCAAGCGTGACCTTGCCCTGGACCTGGGGGCCATCTCCACCGCCGCCTCGGTCGCACAGGCCCGCGCCCTGTGGCCCGAAGGCGCAAGCCTTGTCGTCGAGTGCGCGGGTGTCGCCGAAACGGTCGAGCAAGCCCCCGGCCTGTGCGCAAGGGGTGGCCGCGTGGTCATTCTCGGTGTTCTGGCACAGCACGAAAAGGTCCGCATCGAACCCTTCGACCTCCTGTTTCGCGAGATCAGCCTGCTGCATTCCTTTATCAACCCCTTCACTCAGGCCCGCGCCACATCCCTGATCGCGTCCGGTGCCATCAATGTCGCCAAACTGATCTCGCGAACCATTCCCCTGTCGGAGACCGTCGATGCGATCGCCAATCCCGCACGTCCCGGTGAAGTCAAAGTCCTGATCCTGCCCTGACCCTTCCCCGAGGCGCAAATACCCCGCAGAAAGGAAGCGCGATCAGAAACCCTGCCGTGGAGGATGTTCGCCGCAGAAACACCCGGCCCGTGGCAAGGCCTGTGCTGGAGGCGCCCGCAGCCTTTCCGGCGCAGGACACAGGCGCGGCGTTTGCCCCTTGCAGCCAGCGGCCCGGATCGGCATAGGTCGCGGCGAAACCGTGCAGGTGCAAAATGGCTGACTCCCCGCTTCTTTTCCTGAAACGCCATCCCGATTATCTGCGCTATTTCACCGGCATGATCCCGATCCAGTTCGGCGCGCAGATCGAAGCGATCACCATCGCCTGGCAGGTCTACCATATCGCGCGCGAAACCCGCTCGATCGAGGAAAGCGCCTTCATGGTCGGCATGGTGGGCCTGTGCCAATTCGTTCCGATGTTCGCGCTGACCCTCTTCGCGGGCACCCTCGCCGACCGCGTCAGCCGCAAGGCCATCGTGCTTTGGGCGCTTGTGGCCGAGGGGATCGGCGTCGCGGCCCTGACCCTTATCTCGCTGCAAACCGCGCCGCAACTCCTGCACATCTTCCTGATCGCCGCCCTGTTCGGCGCCGCCCGCGCGTTCCTGTCACCCGCAGCCTCGGCCTTGGTGCCGATGCTGGTGTCGCGCACCGACATGCCCAAAGCCATTTCCTTTTCCACCACCGTCTGGATGACCGCCGTCATCGTCGGCCCCTTCATCGGCGGCCTGCTGATCGCCGTCTCGATTGCCACCGCCTACGGCGTGACGGCGCTGGCCTATATCGCCGGCGTGATCCTGGTCAGTTCGCTCAAGACCAACACCACGCCCGAGCGGCAAGAGGGGCATCCCCTGACCCTCGTGCGCGAGGGGCTGGTCTATGTCTGGGAAAACAAGGTCGTCTTCGGCGCGATCTCGCTGGACCTTTTTGCCGTGCTGCTGGGCGGCGCCACCGCCCTGCTCCCGGCCTTTGCCACCGACATCCTGCAGGTTGGTCCGATGGGCAACGCGCTGTTGCGCATGGGGCCCGCGGTCGGCGGCCTGCTGATGTCGGGATACCTCACCCTGTTCCCGATCAAACGCGCAGCGGGTGTCAAGATGTTCCTCGGCGTCGCGGCCTTCGGCATCGCCACTGTGGTCTTCGCCTATTCCCGCTCCATGCCCCTGTCGCTGCTGGCGCTGGCGATTCTGGGCGCGGGGGACATGATCTCGGTCAACGTGCGGCAAACCCTGATCCAGATCGTCACCCCCGACCACATGCGTGGCCGCGTCTCGGCGGTGTCGGGCATGTTCATCTCGGGCTCCAACGAGCTGGGCGAGTTCGAAAGCGGCGTCCTGTCGCGCTTTGTGGGCCCCGTGGCGGCGGCGGCCTTCGGCGGCATCGGCACGATCATCGTCACCGGCGGCTGGGCCTGGATGTTCCCGGCGCTGCGCAAGGCAGACCGGCTGGACAGCATGCATCATGACTGACCCGCGCCATGTCTGACCGCAACCCGCTGAAGGCCGCACTTTGGATGATGGGCTCGGTGGTCTCCTTCTCGCTGATGGCGATCGCTGGGCGCAACGTCAGCGCCGTGCATGATAGCTTCGAGGTGCTGATGGTCCGCTCGGCCTTCGGATTCGTGCTGGTCATCGTCGTAGGTTTTGCCACCGGGCGTTTGCACGAAATCACCACCCAGCGCCTGCCCGGCCATACCTTGCGCAATATCGTGCATTTCACCGGACAGAACCTGTGGTTCATCTCGCTGACCCTGATCCCGCTCGCGCAGGTCTTCGCGCTGGAGTTCACGTCGCCCATCTGGGTCATCCTCCTCTCGCCGGTGTTCCTCTCCGAGCGTCTGACCCCGCAGCGCCTTGGCGCCGCCGCCTTGGGCTTTGCCGGTATCCTCATCGTCACCCGGCCCGGCGCAGGCTCGCTGAACCTGGGCGTGCTGGCCGGGGCCGGGGCGGCGGTGTGCTTTGCCGCCGTGTCGATCATGACCAAGCGCCTGACGCGCGGCATCCCGGTCATCGGCATCCTGTTCTGGCTGACGTCGATGCAGTTCGTCTTCGGCCTGATCGGGGCAGGCTATGACGGCCATATCACCTGGCCCACGGCACAGACCCTGCCGTGGTTGGCGCTGATCGGCGTCTGTGGCGTCTTCGCCCACCTGAGCCTGACCTCCGCCCTCGCGCTCGCCCCGGCCAGTTTCGTCGCGCCCATCGACTTCCTCCGCCTGCCCTTCATCGCCGTGGTCGGTGCCCTGTTCTTCGCCGAGCCCTTCGACCCCTTCGTCCTGATCGGCGGCGTGGTGATCTTCACGGGGATCCTGTTGAATCTGCGCGCCCAGTTCGGCCCGCAACCGGCCGGATAATGCCGCAAGTTCCGGGTGGCCCTGCGCCTCCGGATACGGCACAAGACCGCCATGACAGAACACATCCCCCAACGTCGGCTCTCCCTGCAAAGCTGGGGCCTTCTCCTGCTTCTCGCCCTGATCTGGGGCGGGTCCTTCACGGCCAATCATGCGGCGCTGGCGCAGATGCCGGTGGCCAGCGTGGTGGCGTTCCGCGTCAGCGTGGCGGCGGCGCTGCTGTGGGCCTATGTCGCGGCCACGGGACTGCCGGTGCCCAAAGACTGGCGCTTTGCCCGCAATGCGGCCGTTATGGGCGTTTTCAACAACATCGTGCCGTTCAGCCTGATCGTGTGGGGCCAGACCCATATCCCGTCCGGCCTCGCCGGCATCCTGAATGCGTCAACCGCACTCTCCTCCGTGCTGGTGGCAAGTGCGGTCTTTCCCGATGAACGCCTTGGCTTGCGCCGCCTGACCGGGGTCATCTTCGGCCTCGCCGGCGTCGCCCTCGTGATCGGCCCGCAGGTCCTGACACACCTCGACCTCACCTCGCTCGGCCAATTGGCCGTCCTCGGTGCGGCCCTGTCCTATGCCGTCTCGGGGGCCTGGGGCCGGCACACGATGCAAGGCATCCGCCCCGAGGTCAGCGCCGCCGCCATGCTGACCGCCTCGGCCCTGATCATGCTGCCCGCCGCATGGGTGCTGGACGGCGCGCCCCCCTTCCCCACGCCGCAAAGCTGGGCCGCCCTCCTTTACCTTGCGATCATGGCCTCCGCCGTGGCCTACCGGCTGTTCTACACGATCCTGCAACAGGCCGGTGCGGGCAACATCGGCCTTGCCACCCTGCTGATCGCTCCGGTCGCCGTCCTGCTTGGCACGCTTTTCTTCCACGAAACCCTTCCTCCGCAAGCCTTCAGCGGCCTCGCCCTCCTGACCCTCGGCCTGATCGTGATCGACGGTCGCCCGCTGCACTGGATCACCACGCGATTTTCCACGTGAATCTGTCTGCAACCCGGGCTAAACCCCTCGCGACCTTTGCCTTTCATTTTGGCACAAATATCCCACGGGGGGTCTGGGGGGCGTGAAACCCCCCAGCTGCCGGCGACAAGGACCCTAGCTGATGATCTACCCCACCGCGCAAGACTTCCTGAATGCCCCGCACAAGCAGGTGCTCCTCTTCGGCATGTCCGGCCTTGGCAAGACCACTCTGTCGAACTTGGTGCGCAGCGCAGGCTGGTTCCACTACTCGGTCGATTACCGGATCGGCACGCGCTACATGGGCGAATTCATCTCGGACAACTTCAAGCGCGAGGCGATGAAGGTTCCCCTGTTGCGGGAACTGCTGATGTCGGACTCGGTCTATATCGCCTCCAACATCACCTTCGACAATCTGGCCCCCCTGTCCACCTACCTCGGCAAGCCCGGCGCTGCCGACAGGGGCGGGTTGCCCTTCGCCGAATACCAGCGCCGCCAAGCCCAGCACGCGCGGGCCGAGGTCGCGGCCATGCTTGACACCACCCGCTTCATCGCCCGGGCGAAAGACATCTACGGCTACGACAATTTCATCTGCGACACCTCGGGGTCGATCTGCGAGGTGGTCGAGGCCGACACCCCATCTGACCCCGTCATGCGCGAACTCTCCGACCACTTGCTTTTGGTCTGGATCAAAGGCTCCGAAGCCCACCGCGAGGAGCTGTGCCGCCGTTTCGCCCGCGCGCCGAAGCCCATGTACTACCGTCCCGACTTCCTCATGCAGGTCTGGGGCGAGTTTCTGGCTCTGGAAGGCAAAGGCCCCGACGAGGTGGACCCCGACGCCTTCCTGCGCTTCGGCTATGGCCGCCTGTTGGAAAGCCGCCAGCCGCGCTATGCCGCCATGGCGCGGTGGGGCGTGACCGTCACTGCAGAAGACGTCGCCATGGTCAAAACTCCGTCAGATTTCGATGGTTTGATCGCCACGGCGCTTGAACGCCGGCCTTGAGTCCCTACCTGCCCTGCCTGACCCTCCGAGGAAACCCATGCCCATCACGCTGCCTGAAAATCTGCCCGCCTTCGATGTCTTGCGGTCCGAGGGCGTCATGGTCATGTCGCCCGACCGCGCCGCAGGTCAGGACATCCGGCCCTTGCGGATTGGCCTTCTGAACCTGATGCCCAAGAAGATCCAGACCGAGAACCAGTTCGCCCGGCTGATCGGTGCCACGCCGCTGCAGATCGACTTCCAGCTGATCCGCATGACCGAACACCAGACCAAGAACACCGCCGCCGAACATATGGAGACCTTCTACCGCCCCTTCGCAGACGTGGAAGCGACCGGAGAAAAGTTCGATGGCCTGATCATCACCGGCGCCCCCATCGAACATTTGCCGTTCGAGGACGTGACCTACTGGGCCGAACTGCAACGCGTGATGGACTGGACCCAGACCCATGTCCATTCCACCTTCGGCGTTTGCTGGGGGGGGATGGCGATGCTGTACCACTTCCACGGCATCCAGAAACACATGCTGCCGCACAAGGCCTTCGGCTGCTTCCCGCAGGAAAACCTCGCCCCCACCTCGCCCTATCTGCGCGGCTTTTCGGATGAATGCGTCATCCCCGTCTCGCGCTGGACCGAGGAAAAACAGGCCGAGATCGACGCCGCAGGCCTGCGCACCCTGCTGGGCAGTGCGGACACCGGCCCCTGCCTGATCGAAGACCCGGCCCACCGCGCGCTCTATATCTTCAACCATTTCGAATACGACAACGAGACGCTGAAGCAGGAATACGACCGCGATGTGGCGGCGGGCACGCCGATCAACGTGCCGATGAACTATTATCCTGGCAATGATCCGTCGAAGAAACCGCTGAACCGCTGGCGCAGCCATGCCCATCTTTTGTACGGCAACTGGGTCAACGAACTCTACCAGACCACCTATTTCGACCTGACCCAGATTGGCACGTGATCTGATCCTTATCGCCGTTTTGCTGATTGCGGCGCTGATCTGGCGCATCCGCACGCGCGAGGTGGCGATCCGGCGGCGTTACCCGCCGCTGGGTCTGCTGGTGCCGGTGGAAGGGTCCCGTGTCCACGCCCTGATGATGGGGAAAGGGCCGGACCTTGTGCTGATCCACGGCGCCTCGGGCCAGCTGCGCGATCTGGAACCGCTGATGCGGCGTCTGGCCCCGCAGTTCCGGGTCACCGCTTTTGACCGCCCCGGACTGGGCTATTCCACCGGTCTGGGCGCGGCGGGCGTCTCGCCCCGAGCGCAGGCGCAACATCTGGCCAAGGCTGCGGCACATTTGGGCATCACCCGTCCGATCGTGCTGGGCCAAAGCTATGGCGGCACGGTGGCTTTGGCCTGGGGGCTGGAGGTTCAGGGCGATCAGACGGCGGTCGCACTGGTGCTGGTCTCCGCCCCTTCGCTGCCTTGGCCCGGCAAGCTCGATTGGTGGTATCGGGTGACCGAGACTAAAGCGGGCCGGGTCTTGGCCGCGCTGCTGGCCACGGCGCTGGTGACGGACGCCTATCTGGACGGCGTGATGCCGGGCCTTTTCGCGCCCAATCCACCGCCGACCGACTATGCCCGCGCCACCGGTGCCGCGCTGGCCATGCCGCACCGCACTATGGCAGCCAATGCGATGCAGGTGAACGGGCTTCTTGACCATGTCACCGAAATGCAGGCGCGCTATCCGGACCTGCACCTGCCCGTCGAACTGGTGCATGGCGCCGAGGACCGGATCGTGCCGCCTGCCATCCATTCAATACCGCTGTCCGCCCGGTTGCCCGCTGCCCACCTGACCCTGTTGCCCGGCGTGGGCCACATGCCCCACCACGCCGCCCCCGACGCTGTCGTGGCCGCCATCATCCGCGCCGCCATCCGCGCCGGATGGACTTTGGACCCGCCTTCGGCCTAATACTGGCAAAACGGGAGGATGATCATGGACCTGCCCTTCGACAGTGCCATCACACGCTACTACAAGAAAGACGCGCCGAAAGACGTGCGCAAGGCCATTGAAGAGGCCAGCAAGGATCAGATCCTGTGCAAGACCTATCCCTACCGCGAAGAGATGAAGCGCAAGGACTACGAGGCGCGCATGGTCGATTTGCAGATGCAGCTGGTGCGGATGCATTATGATCTGAAGGCCAAGGGCAAGCGCCTGATCGTGGTCTTTGAAGGCCGCGATGCCGCCGGCAAGGGCGGCACGATTGAAGCGGTCCGTCTGAACCTCAACCCGCGCGTCGCCAAGGTCGTGGCGCTGGCCAAGCCAACCGAACGCGAGGCGCAGCAATGGTATTTCCAGCGTTATGTCGACCAGTTGCCGGCCACCGGGGAAATCTCGCTGTACGACAGATCGTGGTACAACCGCGCGATTGTCGAGCCGGTCTTCGGCTTTTGCACGCCGGACCAGAAGACCAAGTTCTTCCGCCAGCTGCCGGAATATGAACGGATGATCACCGATGAGGGGATCATTCTGGTCAAGCTCTGGCTCGAGGTTGACCGGGCCGAGCAGTTGAAACGCTTTCTGGACCGGGAGGGCGACCCGATGAAGCAATGGAAACTCAGCCAGATCGACATCGACGGGCTGGCCAAGTGGAAGGACTATTCCGCAGCGATCGGCGAGACGATGCAACGGTCGCATTTCTCTTATGCGCCCTGGACGGTGATCCTGTCGGACGACAAGCTGCGGGCGCGGATCGCGGCGATCCAGACGGTGCTGAACGCGATGGACTATCCCGGCAAGGATGCAGCGCTGATCGGGGCTGTCGATGCCAAGATCTGCGGCGGTCCTTCGTTGATCGGGATGTAGGGGCGCTCGGCGGGCCCGAACGGGGGGGCTGCCGCCCCCCCGGCCCCCCGGCCTCAAGGGGAGGCACGCCTCCCCTTGAGAAACCCCAGTGGATATTTGGGCCAAAGTGAAAGTGGACACGTGAAGCAGGGCTATCATCATGGCAATCTGCGGCAGGCGCTGGTGGAAGCGGCGCTGGAGTTGATTGCGGAAAAGGGGCCGACCGGGTTCACCCTGTCGGAGGCGGCCAAGGCGGCGGCAGTGACGCCGGCCGCAGTCTATCGGCATTTTGCCGGGCGCGATGAATTGATCGCGGAGGTGGCGCGGCAAGGCTATGATATTTTCGCAGCCCTGATGGAATTCGCCTATAATGACGGAAAACCCTCGGCACTGGCGGCATTCGAAGCGACCGGCCGCGCCTATCTGGCGTTTGCGCGCAAATATCCCGGGCATTACATGGCGATGTTCGAAAGCGGTCTGTCATTCAACGCCCATCCCGATCTGGCCTTGATGGCGCAAAAGGCGCGCGGGGTGCTGGAGAAGGCGGCGGAAAGCCTCAGCCAGAACATGCCGGCGGGGCGTCGACCGCCGGCTTCGATGTTCTCGGCCCATATATGGGCGATGAGTCACGGCGTGGTGGAACTGTTCATGCGCGGCAATCCCGGCGCGAAATCGGCCTTCGCACCGGAGGATTTGCTGGAAACCGGGATAGGGATTTACCTGCGCGGTTTGGGACTGTTGCCCGCGGATCAGTGATTTCGCCCGTAGGGTGGGGTTATAACCCCACCCTACTCTGTCAGGCGCGCGGTCTTACGGTGTCAGCTTCAGACCTACAACGCAAGCCTAGCGGAACATCACCAAAGCGCCGGGGCTCCAGCCGATCCGGGCGCGTGTGCCGATGTCGAGCACCGGGCGACCGAAAGTGTTGCGCATCGACAGGCGCATCGGTTCACTCGTGCCATCCAGCCGGACATCGTAATAGGTCATGTCGCCGTAGTAGACGACCTCTTCCACGGTCGCCATCGACTCGCGGTCGGGGGCGTTCTGGCCCTCGAACAGGATCGTGGCCGTTTCGGGGCGAAATCCAATTGTGCAGCCGCCGGGCGAGGTCTGGCCCGTCACCTGCTTCTGCTCATCCAGAATGACCCGGCCAAAACCCTGCGCCTCGACCTCGACCTTGCCCGCGCCTTCGGCGATGATCTTGGCGGGCAGGAAGTTCATCGTGCCGATGAAATTGGCCACGGCGCGGGTTTTTGGCAGACGGTAAAGCGTTTCGGGGTCATCCAGCTGCGCAATCTCCCCCTCGAACATCACGGCGATCCGGTCCGACATCACCAGCGCCTCTTCCTGATCATGCGTCACCAGAATGAAGGTGATGCCGACCTGGCGCTGCAGCTTGATCAGTTCGACCTGCATGTTCTCGCGCAGCTTCTTGTCCAAAGCCGACAAGGGCTCGTCCAGCAGCAGCACCTTCGGCTTCAGGATCAGCGCCCGCGCCAGCGCCACGCGCTGACGCTGCCCGCCTGACAGCGCATGGGCCGCGCGCTTGCCGTAGCCCGACAGACCCACCATCGCCAAAGCCTCGTCCACCGCCCGCGCCTTGTCTTCCTTCGAGCGCGGGTCCTTGCGCAACCCGAAACCCACGTTCTGCTCCACCGTCAGATGCGGGAAGATCGCGTAGCTTTGGAACACCATGTTGGTCGGACGGTTGTTCGGCGGGATCCCCGCCACATCCTTGCCGTCGATCAGCACGACGCCAGAGGAAATCCCCTCGAACCCGGCAATCGTACGCAGTAAGGTTGTCTTGCCGCAGCCGGATGGCCCCAGCAGCGAGAAGAACTCCCCGGCCTTGATCGTCGCATTGATCCCGCGCAGCGCATGGTAGTCGCCATAATACTTATGGACGTCGCGGAATTCGATCATCGTGGGTTTGTCGGTCGTCACCGTCACAGGAAGCCTCCGGTATCCTTGGCGCCGGTCTTGGCAATGCCGCGACGGCGGAAAAACTCGGCCAGGGAGAGCAGGGCTATGGACACCCCGACCAATATGGTCCCCAAGGCCATGATATTGGGCACGTTCTTCGGAAAGCGCAGCTGCCCGAAGATATAGGTGGAGAGGAGCTTCTGCCCCGAACCAAGGAAGTTCGCGATGATGAACTCGTCGATCGAAATCGTGAAACAGATCAGTGTGGCCGAAATGATGCCGGGCATCACCAGCGGCAGGATGACCAGATAGAAGGTCGAAAACGGCCCCTCGCCGAGATCCTGCGCGGCCTCCTCCAGAGAACGATCCAGGCTTTGGAAGGCCGAGGTCAGGATCGCCACCGCGAAGGGCGTGCAGATCAGCACATCACCAAGGATAATGGTGAACAGCGACAGTGGTATGCCCACAGACAAGAAGACCACCAGCAGTGCCATGGCCATGATCATTTCGGGCAGGACCATGGGCAGCATGATCAGACCCAGCACCGGCCCGGACCCCGGAAAGCTGTAGCGGGTCGAAGCGCGGGCGGCGAGGATGCCGAAGAAGGTCGACAGGACCGAGGTCGAGACCGCCACGATCAGCGAATTCTTCAAGGCCTCGCGCAGCGCCGGGTCGGCCCAGACCTGGCCGAACCACTGCGTTGTGAAGCCCTGTAACGGGAAGGCCACCGCCGTCGAGTTGTTGAAGGCAAAGATCGGCAGGATGATGATCGGCGCGTAAAGGAAGATCAGGTAGGCGATCGTATAGATGCGCAAGGTTGGAAGTTTCATTTCTGCGCCCTCAGATAGCGGCGGTTGAGGAACAGGAACAGCACCGAGACCAGACCCACCACCAGCATCGCAGAAACCGCAATGGCCGAGCCCAGGGGCCGGTTATCCGCCTTCAGCATCTGTTTTTCGATCATGTTTGCGATCATCGGGATCTTGCCGCCGCCGATCAGGTTCGGCGTGATATAGTCGCCGATCACCGGGATGAAGACGATCAGCACCGCCGCTATCACGCCGGTCATCGACAAGGGCAAGGTCACGCGCAGAAAGGTGGTGAAGCGGGTTTCGCCCAAGTCCTGTCCGGCTTCCAGCAGGCTGCGATCGATCTTTTCCAAAGCCACATAGATCGGCAGGATGGCGAAGGGCGCATAGGCATGGGCCAGCGTCACCACCATCGCCTGTATGGTAAAGCTCATCTGCAGGGGATCGGAGATGATGTGCAGCCCCTCCAGGGCCGAGTTGATCACCCCGGTCCGGCTGATCATCACGTTCCACATGAAGACCCGGATGACGTAAGAGGTCCAGAACGGGATGGTGATCAAGAACAGCCACAAAGACTTGCGCGAGGCTTCCACGTTGAAACTTACGAAGTAAGCCACGGGATAGGCCAACAGCACCGTCGTCGCCGTCACCAAAACCGACACGAAGAGCGATCTTTGCATCAGCGACAGCACCACCGGATCGGACCACGCCCCCAGATAGGCCTGCGGTTCCACCGACCCATCGGCCAGCCGTGAATGGCACTCGCCGATATAGTTGCAGATCTGAAACTGCGGGATGACGGTCAGATAACCATCGGTGAAGACCGAATACAGCAACGTCGTCGCCAAGGGGGCGGCCAGAAGCAGAATGGCGAAAATCGCCGTCGGGCTGATCAAGGCCAGGCCACTTGCGGCTTCAGAAACCCAGAAGCGGTTCCGCGGGAACGGTTCAGACATCAAACACCCTGTCGGCTTCGCTGTGGGCAGTTTCGTTCCTGCTTTCAACGTTTTATCAAAATAAGCAGCTTGCACGCTGGCGTGCAAGCTTCTTGAAACCGACCTTGGTGAAGCCCGATGCTTCTGACAAGGCTTCTGACGCTCCTGCGGGCTAAAGACTGCCGTTTTCGACAGCGATCGCCCGCTTCTTCAACTCGTCCAGCAGGCGCGGCATCACATGACCGCTCAGAACGGCCAATTGCATAGCCTCAACCAGACGCTCGTCCGGTGCGGCCACGGTCAGGCGCAGGACCTGACGATGGGCGGCGCCGTCTTCATAGACGATCTCGGTGCGACCAGCGCGGCTGACCCGCCAGCCGAGGAATTCGGCACCCTGCGGCGCATGAAATGTGCACTGAAGTCCCATAGTATCCCTTCAAAAATTTGCGGGCGTCTTTTGATTGCTCGATTTCTTAAAACCGTTGCGTCCCGTTACACTATCGTGCTGCCGCTTTATCCTTCCGTCAATCCCCCGTGACCTCAGGAACGCATTATGAGTCCAAGGGGCAACACATGATCGGCGAAACCCAGAGCCGCCACGGGATCAGACAGCCATGTCGTTTTGCGGGCTGGCCAGAAGCCTGGCCAACCGCAGCAAACCCTCTTCCAGCCTTACACGTGAAGAATCGCCCGCCAGAGCCATTCTTACAGCGTTAGGGGCGCGGCCGGTGACCATGGCATATTGATCCGCTTGCCGCAGCAGCACATCCGCCTCTTCCGCCCGCCGGGCGAAGGTCGAGGCACGCCAGCCAGTCGGCAGGTTCAGCCAGACGAAGGGAAGGCCTGACTGCCAGCCGATGTCATAGGCGCCCAGCACGTTGACGGCAATCTGGCTGCGGGCGGCGAATTCGGCCATGACCTTCTCGCGAATCTCCTCTGCCGCACCAGACTGGAACAGATCCAGGCACAGCGCCGAGACCGGCTGCGACAGGGCGAAATAGCCCTGCTGCGCCGCCAGCCGCCCCGCCTCTCCCATCGCCGTCGGGCAAACCACGAAGCCAAACCGCAGCGCGGCGGAGAGGGATTTCGACAGGCTGCCGATATACCAGACCCGCTCGGGCGCCAGGGCCCGCAGCGTCGGGCGGTCCGAGAAGCGGGCAGAATAGCATTCATCCTCGATGATCTGCAGATTGTACCTGCGGGCCACAGATACAATCTGCTGACGCCGCGCCTCGCTCATCCGGGCGGTGGTCGGGTTCTGCGCCTCGGGCGTCAGGCACAGGACCTGCGGGCCGTAGCGGCGGCAAGCGGCCTCCAAGCCGTCGGGCACCACACCCTCGGCGTCAAGCTCCACGCCATGCACTTCGGCGCGGGCCAGACGGGCGGCATAGCGAAAGCCCGGATAGCACAGGTCCTCGACCAGCACGACGGGCCGGTCGCCGCGCAGGCAGCATTGCAGGATCAGCGAAATGGCGCTTTGCCCGCCATGGCTCAGCACGATGTCCTGCGGACCCACCGCGCCCAGA
The DNA here is from genome assembly GCA_947453525.1 of Paracoccaceae bacterium. Classification (GTDB taxonomy): domain Bacteria; phylum Pseudomonadota; class Alphaproteobacteria; order Rhodobacterales; family Rhodobacteraceae; genus Stagnihabitans. Next base: position 17,201 of record CANGHD010000055.1, read on the forward strand.
ACCCGCGATGCCAGCCATGTGCAGACCGCCGCGCGCAACGGATACTCGGCGGATTGCGTTGTATAATCCAGCCAATGCCCGTCGATCTTTCCGGCAATCCGCCGCAAGGCTTCCGAGATCGCCGCGAACTGGCCGACCTCGGGAAGATTGGGCGAGCGCAGATCCAGACGCCCGGCAACAGGGCGGGTGTCGCGTTCGGCCGGGGCCGGTGGGACCGGGCCAAGCCGGGGCACTCGGGCGGCGACAAAGGTGCCGCGCCCCACCGTTGCCTGCAGCAAACCCTCTTGCGTGACGATCTGATAGGCCCGCGCCACGGTGCCCGGCGTCACCTTGATCGACCAGGCCAGATCGCGCACCGGCGGCAGTTGCGTGCCCTCGACGAGGGTGCCAACCCGGATCGCCTCGCGCAGGGCCTGCGCCAAGGACAGGTACTTCGGCCCATCCGCGGCCAGATCAGGTTGCCATATTGTACCCATAACAATTGTCCTCTGGCGATTCCGCGCATGGCATTGTATCTATTGTATACAAAACAACGCCGCTTGTATCAATACAATAGAGACGAACATGACCGCCTTTCCCGCTTCGCACCCCGCTCTGCTTGCCCTGATCCATCAGCCGCTGCCGCCCCTGTCGCGCGCGCTTCTGGTCGTTGTGCAATGGGATCTGCGCCGCCGCACCCGGAAGGATCTGCGCGGCCTGCCGGATTACATGCTGCGCGACATCGGTCTTGACCCTTACACGGCCGCTGTCGAGGCTGCCAAACCCTTCTGGCGCGGCTGACGCCCGGATTTCATTGACTGCAAGTCCCCCTGTCCCCTGACTCGGGCCGCTGATGCGGCCCGTTTTTTTATGACCCGGGACCATCAGGATTTCGGTCAGGATCATGTCAAACGGCGGCTTGACCGCGAAGGCAATCTGCCACATCGCCTGCCGATGATCCGCCCGCGCCGGGCCGAAACGACCTGACGCGGGCCGGTCGGTCAGGCCATCAGACGAACAGCAGCGCGTCCACCAGACCCGTGATCTGGGTCAGCCCCACCAGCAGAATGTTGCTGTTTGCCGACAGTGGCAGCAGCACTCCGGCCTCGGTCACGCTGGCATGACCGGCGACGAAGTCCTGCGTCGATCGGTGTCACCCCGTCCTTCCCCCCAATCGCGCCATGTACACGCGCAGCCGTTCCCAATCCGCCAGATCGAAGCTGGCACGGCGCTTTCGTGCAATGCGTTGACCAACGAAGGGATTTGCAACCACAGGTCCGAAAGGCATCAGCTTGTTGGCGTGGACGTGTGCAACATTTGCGCGATGCACAAAAAGAAAAAGCGCAGCAAAAAAACTGCGCTTTTCCAAGTACTTAACATAAAGGCTGTGAAGCCAAACCTTAACGCTTGGCTAATCTGTATGTCCCGCACCACGTTGAAATTACGTACTAATTTCAATTGACCAGCCAGTTGTGAAACATTTGTGGACAAATGCCCTGTAAGCCTGTGAGTTAGCCAGCCTTAGTCGCCGTTCGCATCGTCATAGAAATCGCCTTGTCAAACTCACCATCTTTTGCAGCAGCTTTCAAGGCAGCAAGCACGTTTTCCACTTCGTCCAGCTTCTCAACGAAGATTGCATTGGACTTGCCGTGCAAGTTCAGAATGCGGCTCCCGTACCGACAATGCACATACCAACCATTGTCTTTTTGAAAGAACCAAGGACGCACAATCTTTGCATGGTCTGCAACTTTCCGTTCCCCATCTTCAGCCTTCGACACACGCCGAGCATTTACCCGGTACTCCGTGCCCGCTTTGACTGCTGCAAGCACCCTGCCCTGTTCATCCACTGCGGCCATCAGCTTTGCTCGCCGTGCAGTTATGGGATCATCACCGAGCGATTTGGAAACTGTCGTAAGGTTGAATTTTGTGAGCTGTGACATAGCGTTACTCCATAGTTGCTGATCACAGCTTTATGGTCGGCAGAATGCAATTCCTACCGAAGTCTGCCAACTATCACCGATCAAAACACTTTCGACAGACATGACGTTTAAGTTAACATTATTTTCCATGCGTGGCCGCAGGCCCTGCTGCACTTTTACTCGATACAAGTGCAGCGTCTTTTGTAGAAATTCAGATCGCCAAGTCTTCAGGTGCTTTACCAGCTTCAATTGCTGCGATGAACCAGCGCGGCTTGCGACCACGCCCGGACCACACATCTGATGCGTCTGCCGGATTGCGGTACTTGGGCTGCGCAGGAGCGCGAGACTTCTTAGTGCTGCTGTCAGAATCAACCAGCTCAGCCAACGTAAATCCAAGCTCTTTGGCCAATGCTTCCAGTTGAGTGCGGGCCTTTGACTTCTCGCGATCAGCAAAACCAGCAATCGCAGCCGCCACGTCTTTTTCCAGCTTCTTCAAGTCTTTCAGCGAAAGCTCTAACAGGTCCACTTCGCAGTCCTTTTCCAAACGCATGATATTGCGGCCATTAGCCGCCACGATTGATGAAGCATTTTCCAGTGCAGTTCAAGCGCCGTCAGTCCAATTGGCTTCAAACCCCGCCAAACAGTTGAGCACGAACCCACAATGTCCAACCGACGCTTTTTAGCGCCCTACAGCGCCGGTTTGGCAGGGCCGCTAGTGCTGGCGCGGACGGATGCAGCACCACCGCTGTAAGCGCAGCTGTGCGCGTCGCAGACGCCATTACATTTGCGCCCGTGCTTTGCTCAGCTTCTGCTGGGCCTTGGCGAACTTCATCTGCGCCTTCTTGAGCTTCAGCTTGTTGATTTCCACGCAGAACTGACCCGGGATTTGCATCGAGAACTGACCCACCAAAGGGTTATGTTCCGGGGGTCAGGTTTGGGTCAAGGCATGATTGATCTCCCTCTTTTTCCGAGTTGCCGCAGCTGAGCTGGCCTTGAAGCGGAA